>CASGEW010000016.1 GCA_949300615.1 uncultured Bacteroidales bacterium | reverse complement strand
ATCTTTTTATCAGACCAACTCCGAGCAGGCGTACGAATTGTACAAGGTAGCCCGCCGTTTTGCCGCCTTGACCGGAAATGAATTGGTGTACGACCTGTACACCGGAACCGGGACCATTGCCAACTTTGTTGCCCGTCAGGCCCGTCAGGTAATAGGAATCGAGTATGTTCCCGAGGCCATAGCCGATGCCAAGGTAAATGCGGCGTTGAATCAGATAGACAACACGCTGTTTTACGCGGGCGACATGAAAGATATTCTGACCGCCTCTTTCATCGAAGAACACGGCCGTCCCGATGTCATCATCACCGATCCGCCGCGGGCCGGTATGCACGACGACGTTATTAAGGACATTCTCTTTGCCGCCCCTGAACGCATAGTCTATGTCAGTTGTAATTCCGCTACACAAGCCCGGGATCTTTCGTTGCTCGATGTTGCCTATCGGGTAGCAGCCGTGCAGCCGGTAGATATGTTCCCGCATACGCAACATGTAGAGAACGTGGTGTTGTTGCAAAGAAGGGAGGAGAAGAAATAACCGAACCAGATAAATTGAGAAAGATGGAAGAGAAAGAAAAGACATTGCGCGATATTCCGGCTGTCCGGTGGCTGTCGTTGGGTATCGTGGCGTTTTCGATGATGGCGGCCTATTTTATGATCGATGTCATGGCGCCGTTGAAACCGATGCTCGAACGCGAACTGTTGTGGAACAGTCTGGATTACGGTTTCTTTTCGAGTGCTTACGGATGGTTCAACGTCTTTCTGTTGATGTTGTTGTTCGGCGGTCTTATCCTGGACCGCTTTGGAATCCGGTTGACCGGAAAGATGGCTACCGGGTTGATGGTAGCAGGAGCTCTCATTAAATATGGCGCATTGGTATATCCCTTTTCCGTAGCCGAGATCTGGGGCGTCAAGTCGAGTGTATTCTTTGCCGCTATTGGCTATGCCATTTTCGGCGTAGGAGCCGAAGTAGCCGGAATAACCGTTACCAAAATTATCGTAAAGTGGTTCAAGGGGCAGGAGTTGGCCCTGGCTATGGGGTTGCAGCTGGCGTTGGCCCGTGTGGGGACGATATTGGCCTTGTCGCTTTCCGTCCCTGTTGCCGAATATTTTGCAACCGCATCCGCCTCTGTTTTGTTGGGTACCGTGCTGGTCAGTATCGGTTTTATCGCCTATTTTATCTATTCGTATTACGACAAGCGATTAGACAAGCAACTGGACGAGCAACTCTCTTTTGAAGACGAGGTGTTTCGCTGGGCCGATGTCAAGGCCATTGTCTCTAACCGAGGGTTTTGGTTGATTACCCTGCTCTGTTTGCTTTTTTATGCCAGCATCTTCCCTTTTTTGAAATATTCATCCGATTTGATGGTCAATAAATTTGGCGTGGACGAAACCTTGGCCGGGATGATTAGCAGCTTGCTGCCTTTCGGGACCATGGTGCTGACCCCCATTTTCGGGAACCTTTATGATCGGAAAGGACGTGGTACGGATATCATGTTGGCGGGGACTGTGATTGTCTTTGCCGTCCACCTGTTACTCTCTATCCCTTTTCTGGACAACCGGTGGTTGGCCGTCCTGTTGATGGCGATGTTGGGTCTCGGTTTTTCGATGCTTCCCTCGGCTTTGTGGCCGGCTGTGGCGGTAATCGTTCCGGAGAAACAGTTGGGTACGGCTTACGGCCTGATTTTCTATATCCAGAATATCGGGTTGATGGTGGTGCCCGGCGTGGTAGGGTGGATATTGGAATGCTATGGGGCCGAATATCATGCCGATGGACTCAAAACGTACGACTATACCTGGCCGATGCTCCTTTTTGCTCTTTTTGCATTAAGTGCCTTTTGGATGGCCGTTCTGTTGAAAAAAGAGAATAAAATCAAAAAATACGGATTGGAACTGCCCAATATGAAAGAGTGAGGGTTATACCTAAAATAGGATTTTTGTTTGGATACATATAGCTCAATTTTGAAGAGATGGAAACCGTTTGGCAAAAAGTAGATGAATGGCTCGGCCTGATTGGGTTGAAGCCCGAGTGGGTTTCAGACGTAGATCAATATGTCGTTTTGGTCGGGATCGTGCTTTTCGCCCTGTTGGCCGATGCCTTGTGCCGGATAATCGTATTGCGTATAGTCAGCCATCTGGTAAAACAGACCAAAGCTACGTGGGACGACATCCTTTTCGACCGGAAGGTGCTGAAAAACCTGACGCGGATTGTTGCTCCCGTGTTGATCTATCTGTTGGTCCCTGTTTTCATGGAAACGGAGTCGGCCGCCTTTCTCTCTTTCCTGATGAAACTGTGTCAGATTTATGTGATTGCCACTGTTTTGCGGTTCTTTAATTCGCTGTTTATATCCATCTATCGTATTTATAATGAAAAGGAGGAGTATCACGACCGTCCTTTGAAAGGGTTGTTGCAGACTGCTCAGATTGTTTTGTTTTTGGTAGGAGGAATCTTTATTGTCGGGATTCTGATAGACCGCACATTTTATAAGTTGATTGTCGGCTTTGGTGCTTCTGCCACCATCCTGATGTTGGTTTTCAGAGACAGTATTCTGGGATTTGTATCGGGTATCATGCTCTCGGCCAACAATATGCTTCGGATAGGCGATTGGATCACCGTACCCAAATACGGAGCCGACGGCCGAGTATTTGAGATGACACTGAATACAGTCAAGGTACGGAACTGGGACAATACGATCACCACGCTGCCTCCGTATGCCCTTACGAGCGAATCTTTCCAGAACTGGCGGGGGATGTTTGAATCGGGCGGCCGCAGAATCAAGCGATCCGTTCACATAGACGTAACCAGTATCCGTTTCTGTACTCCCGAGATGATGGAGCGATTTAGGCGAATAGCCTGTCTGGAAACATACCTCGAAGAGTACGAGCAGACCATCCGAAGGTATCAGGAAGAACACCGTACGGAAGAGGCGATAAATGCCCTCCGTCCGACAAACTTGGGGATATTCAGGGCCTATATGAGCCATTACCTGCATCACCTCCCCTACCTGAATTCCGATATGTTCTGTATGGTGCGTTACCTCCCCCTGTCGGAAGTAGGCCTTCCCGTTGAGTTGTATTTTTTCTCTTCCGTAACGACCTGGGTGGATTACGAAAAAATTTTGGCCGATGTAATGGACCATGTTTTGGCCGTGATACCCGAGTTTGATTTAAGAGTATTCCAGGTTCCCTCCGGATACGATTTCGGGAAAAGGTTTTCATAAAATAGAAAAGCGATGTCAGAACAGATCATAGTAAATCCCGGTGTGGGGAAAGAAGAAACTTATCAGGAGTTGTTGCCTCAGATTCGGTCGTTGATTGACGGAGAGTCCGATTTAGTGGCAAATCTGGCCAATGTAGCTGCGGCATTGAAAGAGGTGTTCGGCTTCTTTTGGGTAGGCTTCTATCTTGTAAGGGGGTCGGAGTTGGTGTTGGGCCCGTTTCAAGGACCGGTAGCCTGTACTCGGATCGGGTTCGGACGGGGCGTTTGCGGTACGGCCTGGCGGGAAAAACGAACCATAGTGGTCCCCGATGTCGATAAATTTCCTGGTCATATCGCTTGCAGCTCCCGCTCCCGCTCGGAGATTGTTGTCCCGTTGATTCGTCGGGATGAGGTGTGGGCTGTATTGGATATAGACAGCGAAACGTTGGATCATTTTGATGATCGGGATGCGTTCTTCCTGCATCAGGTTTGCGCGTTGCTTAGTCGATAATGGCTGTTGAATCTTTGCTTCGGAGGCTTTTCGACTCTTCTTTTTTCAGTCTCTTCCCGATCATTTCTTAACAGGTAACACAAGGAATCTTAATCGTTAAAACTCTGTGCCAGAAGAAAAAAATAGAGTAAGAAGGGGGGTATATTCTATTTTTTTTGTTTATCTTCGAGCCATTCAAAAGTAGATATTTTAAATTATGGACGTCGGCATTATAGAATTGTTCGAGAGCTTGATCAAACAATATCGGGAATTGGAACCTTCGTTAGAAGCGTTTAGGCAGGCTCTGGAAGAAGATATGACTCTTCAAGACGAATATACCGAATGGTGTGATGCAATGGGCTATTCCGAGAAAAAAGGATTTGAGGAGTTTTATTACGAATACGTCGAACATTCCGACTCGATCTGGGACAGTATCTATCCCAACAAAGAGGAATTTGACGGATATGATTTACAAGATTAATTTGCACCCTTATTCGGCCTATTTAGTACCTTTATTCCCTTTTTTGTTCATAAAAAACTGTTATAGCGGATCGACGTCATAATAAAGAATAACAGATTTGAACGTCTCTACCTGAACCAAATTTTCATAGGCTTGTTGTAAAAGTTCCTTTACGCGGCTCATCGAGGCCTGATTTTCTATTTTCAATACAATTTTGCGGATATAAAGCGATTGGATGCGGGCAACCGGCGGGTTGTCCGGCCCCAGTACGCGGTGTTTGAATATCTTCCGGAGGTAGTCGGCGTACAGGGAGGCGTATCGGCACAACAACTCCTCGTCCCGGTGTTTGAGAAAGATGTGTATGAGCCGGGTAAAGGGAGGATAGTTGAACCGCTGGCGTTCGTTGATCTGGTCGTTGTACATGGCCGGGTAGTCGTGTTTCACTACCTGAGCAATCAGCGGATGGTGGGGATGGGCCGTTTGCAGGATGACGGTTCCCTGCCTGTTTTTACGTCCGGCCCGTCCTGCTACCTGTACCATGAGTTGGAAGGCTCGTTCGTAAGCCCTGAAATCGGGATAGTTCATCAGCCTGTCGGCATTCAGGATACCTACCACGCTGACGTTGTCAAAATCGAGCCCTTTGGTTACCATCTGGGTGCCGATCAGAATCTGGGTCTTCTTTTGTTGAAATTGGGCGATAATCTGTTCGTATGCCTTGCGCGTGCGGGTAGCGTCCAGGTCGAGACGACTGACCGAATACGAGGGGAACAATGCAGCAATCTCCTCTTCGATACGTTCCGTCCCGTATCCTTTGATTTCGATGGCCGGTTGTCCGCAAGCCGGACAAATGTGCGGAATTTCATATACCGCTCCGCAGTAATGGCACGTCAGCTGGTTCTGCCGTTTATGATAGGTAAGGGATACGTCGCAATGTTGGCACCTGGGTGTCCAGGCACAGAGTTTACACTCCATGACCGGTGCAAACCCCCTTCTGTTTTGAAACAGGATAACCTGTTCCCCCCTTTCGAGGCTCTCTTGGATGTGTTTAATCAGTAGCGGAGAGAAGGTCCCTTGCATGGTTCTTTTCTTGCGGAACTCCTGCAAGTCGGCGATCTTTATTTCCGGCAGCGAGATATCGTCGTAACGTTGCATCAACTGAATCCAACCGTATTTGCCGGTCGTGGCATTGTGATACGATTCGATAGCCGGTGTAGCAGAGCCCAGCAGTGTTTTGGCCCCGTGCATCGAAGCCAGTACGATGGCCGCATTGCGGGCGTGGTAACGGGGGGCGGGATCTTGTTGCTTGTAGGTCTTTTCGTGTTCCTCATCCACAATGACCAGCCCTAAATCTTTGAAAGGTAAGAAAATGGATGAACGTACTCCCAATACGACTTTTACATCGTTTGTATGCAGCATATTGTTCCAAATTTCGGCCCGTTCGTTTTCCGAGATTTTAGAGTGGTATATCGTTAATTGAGCCCCGAAGATACGTTGTAGTCGAGTGGTTAATTGGGTGGTCAGGGCAATTTCGGGGACCAAGTACAGAACCTGTCTCCCTTGTCGTATCACCTCCTGTATCAGGTGGATGTAGATTTCCGTTTTTCCGCTGGAAGTAACCCCTTGCAACAGGGATACATTCTTGTCTGCAAACGAGGAGCGTATTTCGTCGTAGGCCTGCTTTTGTGCCGGATTGAGGGTGTGTGTCGGGACAGTATGGTACGTAGTGTTTGCAAAACGGCTTACCTCTTTCTTGTAAACGATAAAGATTTTCTTATCGATAAGGGTTTTCATAACAGCAGCCGAAGCGTTGGTACGTTCCATCAACTCTTTTTTAGACACTTCTCTCAGCTCTTTTTTCTGCATGAATCCTGAAAGTTCGAGATAGCCCATTAGCAGAAGGAGCTGCTTTTTGGCCGATGAGAGGGTGTCGAACAGTTGTTTCAGTTCTTCCTGTTGTTCCTGTCCGAAGCAAAGTCGTATGTATTTTTCGTTTTTTTGTTTGTAACCCTCTTTTAATTGCTCGTAGATATACACGGCCTCCTTTTCCAGCAACGTCCGTACTACCGGCATCAGGTTTTTGATTCCGCAGGCTTTTTCCAATTCCGAGATGGAGCATTTCTGTTTGAGGGAGAGGGCGTCGAGGATACTATGCTCCTTTTGTGTCAGCCGTTGTTCGTCGGTTTCCTGATAATCGTCATTGAGCATGATGCACGATTCGCTCTCCAATTTGAGGCCGGAGGGGAGGGCTGCTTTGTAAACATCGCCTACCGAGCAGAGGTAGTAGGAGGCGATCCATTCCCAGAATTTCAGTTGGGGCCGACGCAGGATAGGCTCTTGGTCGAGCAGCGAAAAGATCTCTTTTATTTCATACAGGTCCGTAGAACGGTCATGTAAAAAAACAACGATGGCGGTATAATATTTTTTTCGGCCGAAAGGAACAACCACGCGGCTGCCTATCCGCAGGCACTCCTGCATCTGTTCTGGAATGGAATAGGTAAAATAGCGGGGCAGGGGCAACGGTAACAGTACATCGGCGAATTTCATATCGGTCAAATTTCAAGCAATACAAAGATAGTGAAAGGTGATAGCAGAGACAAACGAAAACGAAGTTTTCAAGTTTAGGTATGCCGAACCGTATTCTATATTCTTCAAATATAGACAAAATCCCGGGTGAATCTATCTGTTCAACCCGGGAAGATTGTATATGGCGATTCAACCTGTTTTTAGAACAGGTAGGCGGCAGTAACCGACCATGAACGCATCTTTCCTTTTGCGCTGTTGTATTCGGACTCGATCATTTCGAAACGTTGCGACAGACCCCAGTTGTGAGAGACGGCCACTTGTACGTGATTGAAGATTTCAAGACCTCCTCCTACGTTTATTCCCATATCGAATTTACGGTCTCCCGTTTCCACCATATTCTTGATGTCGGACATATCGGAAAGCATAAATCCGAAATTAGGCCCGGCCGTTAAGAAAAATTTCAACAGGGGAACCCCGAATTTCCATTTAAAATTGACCGGAATATCGAGGTAGTCCAGTTTTTTATCATACGCCTTGGCGAATCCCGTTCCTTCGCGGATATCCTTACGGGTATAAAGTACAGATCCATCTACCCCGATTCCCAGAACCGGTATCATGAATTCAGCCATTACACCACCGGTAAATCCCGCGTGGTTATTGCTTTTATACACATCGGAGTCGAAAGAGAGGCGTGACATATTCACCCCGGCTTTTACCCCGAATCTTAATTGGGCTTGTGCCGGTGAACTTATAAACAACAGACAAGCTGCAATTGAAAAGAGTACGATCAGTTTTTTCATAAATGGGTACGATTAATTATTTATAAATAAAACCGTATTTCATGAAATACGGTTTTATATAGATGTTGTTTAGAACAAATAAGCTGCACCGATTGTCCAAGTCCGGGCTTTCCATTCTCCGGCGTTGGTTTCCAGGATGGGATTGGTAGCCCAATAGTGTCCGGCTGAAATCTGCAAGGCTTTGAAGAATTCGACACCTAAACCCAAATTAAAACCTATTTCCGTAGAGTTGCGTTTGATACCGGTTATTTGGCCGGCAATGATACTTTTGTCGGCTAAAAATGAAAATTGAGGACCGGCTGTCGCAAAGACGGCTATTACGGGCAATGAATATTTCCATTTTAAATTGATGGGAATATTGATATATTCCATGTTATTTACTGTCAATTTATCGTTTTCAAGGTCTGTATTCATATCTTTTTCCCAGTTTGCGCGGCGTGATTCGTACATAAGGGCCACGTCGAATCCCAGTCCGTGCCACGGCGAAATATATTCGCACAACAGACCTGCGGTAATACCGGTTTTAGAAGAGATGTCTTTTCCATTGCTATAATCGAATGACGACATACTGATGCCCACTTTCGGCCCGATCTTGAATTGGGCATTGGCAGGAATAGAGATTGTCATTAATCCTATTATTGTCAGGAATAAAAGGGGAAAAATCTTTTTCATAACTTTTTATGGGTTGGTTTTACAATTCTATATAAAGAGAGACACTATTGAAGACAAAGGTACGAATAAAAAACGATTATAAAGATATTCTGTCTTAAATTATGATAATACCCATTTTTTTCATTAAAAAATAGGCATTCATATTTTGGGCTATTCCGGGTTGTATTCGGTAAGGAAAGAAGAGTTCGTCTTGTTGGATTTCCGCCTCAAACCGGAAATTACGTACATATTGGGGATATTGATCGGCTAATCGTCCCAGTTGCAGGTCGTGGGTGGCGATTACGCCTGCGGCGTTCAGTTTGATCAGGTGTTCGATCAATGCCAGCGAGCCTCGTTGCTTGTCGATAGAGTTGGTTCCTTTTAAAATTTCGTCCAATATGATGAACAGTTTCTCTCCCTGTTGGAGACGTTCTACCATTCTTTGCAGACGTTTGAGCTCGGCAAAAAAATAAGATTCGTGGTTGGCCAGCGAGTCGGTTGTTCGCAAGCTGGTATAGAGCCTGCACGGGGAGAACTCCATTTTGTGAGCACAAACCGGCGCCCCCGTCATGGCCAGTAATAGGTTGCAGCCGATGGTCCGCAGGTAGGTGCTTTTCCCGGCCATGTTGGCTCCTGTTACGACGATAAAAGAAGGCCGGCCTGGCAGTTCTATGGGGTTGCGGACGCATATCTCCGGGTCAATGAGCGGATGTCCCATTGCCTCGGCTTTTAATACGGGAGTATTCGTGTCGTTCAACACCGGGAATACATAATCCGGATGGTTGTAGCAGAAGGTGCCGAACGTGCAGTAAACATCGAATTCGGCCAAGGCATCTAACCACGAACTCAGTTGTCGGGCATTCTCCTTTTGCCAATCGGAGATTCGTCCCAGTTGCCTGAAATCCCACAGGAACAGACCATTCAACAATAGGAATGCGATGGCGTTGCATCGTTGGTCCAGATCGGACAAGATAGACGACAGCTGTTTTATCCTTTTAGATACGCTCTCGCCCGATACCGATAAGGACGAAGCGATGTCGGATAGTGCCGGGCTGTAAAACGTCTCTTGTTCGATTGTTTTAAACAATCTGGAATAAATCCTCAATGAAGCGAGACTTTTGCTTACCTGGGTTTGAATCTGTGTAACCGATTTGTTCCGGATAAAGGCTAACGTGGCGCAGGCTAAAAAAGGCAGTAAGAGCCAATTGCCGTTAATAAAGCCTGTCCCTGCGGCTAAAATAGCGATAACCCAGAAAAAAGGTAATATCCGGATGATCTGACGCATGAAAGGCGAGGGCGACAACGGGATGTTGGCCAGGGCCAGAATCTCCCTTTTGTCCGCAGCCTTCTCCTCATGGATACCACCTAATGCCTGAAACCGGATTCGCAGCTCGGTTTTGTCGGCCATTTCTGCGGTAGCCTCTTGCCGACGTTTGATAACGTCTGTGTCGGTATAGGGGTTTTGCAGGATTTCGGCCAATCGGCTCTCTCCGATGAACGAGGCGCTTCGGTTCAGGTATGAGAACAGCGATTTCTCTCCGAATATATCCAAATCGTTGGAATAGTCGTGCTCGTTATTCTGATAGGATTTCCCGGTACCGATTCCCGAAAAATCGTATCGAAGAAGTTGTAATTCCCTCCTGCAAACCGCAATGGCCGATTGGTAATAACTTTTTTGGTGGAATAGTTTGTTGTGAAACAGGCACAGGATGCAAAACAGGACGACACCAGTTAAACCGATACTTATCAAGATGGCGCTCCCTTGGGGATATAGAAAATAGAGCGATACACCTGTCAAGATGACGCAAAGCAACCGGAGCGTACCGATGCGGTAAATCTTTGTTTGTATTTTATTCAACCGTGTTTGATACTCCTCGGTTAATCCGGCGTAGAATGCGGCTTTGTCTGGGTTCATGCGTCGATATTTCAGCTGGTTTGGGAGGCCAAAGATAGATAAAAAAAACATACACCGTGTCGTTTTTCTACTATATTATTATGCTATTGGCAAGAGGTTGTCTGTTTGAAATAAAATGAAGAGGCTGTTTTGCAAATGAATAATATCCTGTATATTTGTAGCATATAGAATATGGGTGGGCATAGTCTGATTTGAAAACAACGTTTTCATGAGCCTTTGCTCTCGCCTCTCACTATATTATTTGTTTGGTCGTAAAATGAAAAGATCATAATTATGATACGGCGGATATTCCGATACATAGGTTATGCGATACTCTTTTTCTTCATCTCCTCGTTTTTGGCGGTTTTGGTATATAAATATGTCCCGGTATCCATCACACCGTTGATGATTATCCGTTATTGTGAGAGTGTGGCAGAGGGTAAGAAAGGATACATCCGTCATATGTGGGTGCCGTTAGAGCGTATCTCCCCATCGTTGGCCCAGGCTGTGGTTGCGTCCGAGGATAACCTTTTCCCTACCCATTCCGGTTTCGATTTTAAGCAGATTAAGAAAGTGTGGGAGGAGAACAAAACCCGTAAAGTGCCGCGTGGGGCCAGTACCATATCGCAGCAGACGGCCAAAAATGTTTTCCTGTGGCCGGGACGCTCCTATTTCAGAAAAGGATTGGAGGCCTATTTTACCTTCCTGATCGAACACATCTGGGGGAAGAGGCGTATCATGGAGGTCTATCTGAATTCGATCGAGATGGGACGTTTTATTTACGGGGCCGAAGCCGTAGCACAACTCCATTTCAAGACGCACGCCGAGAAACTGACTCGGCAGCAATGTGCCTTGATTGCCGCCACTTTGCCGAATCCGCGGGTCTATAATTCGGCAGCACCATCCTCCTATATGTTGAAACGCCAGAAGCAGATACTTTCTCTGATGGATAAAATCGGTCCCCTTTCGCTCGAAGATTGATAAACCCGGAGATCGTGTGGGGATTGGAAAGAGCCCGGTTATATGTCGATGTGATAAAAGACCGGGAAATCGGATAACGGTAAATCATCCGAAGTATATTCCGAACGTAATTCCGGATACCTCTCTTCCGGAATTAGTTTCAAGAAATAGACCTCTCCCTCTTTTTTAGAGTTGATTGTTTTTCCGTCCATCAATACCCACTCTTTTACGATGATCCTGGCCGGGACATTGTCAGCAGGTTGTAGGGTTTCGTATTCCCGGCTAACGAGGCACCGTCGGTATCCTTGTTCCAATACCTGATTGGCGGGTGGAACCGTACTGGATTTTATCAGCCTGGCTTTAAGTTCAATCGAGGAGGGCCTTTCCAACTCGTTTAGCCGTTTAAGTGCCGTTGTGGCTCTCTTTTTGATTTGCTTGTCAGATAATGCCCATCCGTAAAGGGTCACGTTTCGGATGTTGCCGGACCATTTCCGTTCACCACCCCATTCGTCGCCGAAAATGAGTTTGTTGTCATAACTCCAATTTGTCAAATCTCCCGTGATATCGGTAGTCTGGCCTATTTCCCCGTTGATGGCCCATATCAATATACCGGGCTGGTAGGAGACGATTATGTGATAAGGTTGGCCTGGTGTTATTGTTCCCAATTTTATTTCGGGAGGAGTGCCGTTTTCTCCGGTATCGGTAGTGCGTAGCCGGAGGATGAGTTGCTCTTTTTCCTGACCCAATGTCCAATTCCGGCTACCAGTTCCGTTTGAAAAGCTGATGATGCGTGCCGGTCCTGTTGCCAGAGGATTGTCTGCCCGAACCTCTAATTCAAATGCAAACTGATTCTCTTTTTGGGCCATATCGGTGCATATTCGGTTTACATCGTCATCGGGTATGGTAAAAGCGCCGTTCTTCAATTCCATGGAGCCTTTTAGTCCGATGTAGGCGAAGCCGTTCGGGACAACCCCTCCCGATCGGATAAACTCCTTGGAGGAAGATATAATCTGGTTGTTGTCTAAGTTGTTGTTCCAGATAAAGATGGCTCCGTCGGCATTAACTGGGTATGCCGCCATCTGTTTGGCAGAGGCCTTTTTTATTTTTCTGGGTTTTTCTTTATCGGTAGCGGGTTTAAACAGTTGGGTGTTGTTTGCGGCGATTTTCCGGTTTTTGCGGTTGTCGTATGTGTGAATGTCCACCCACGAGCCGTCGTCGCAGATTTTTATCAAAGGTATGGTTTCAAATTTGTCGTCGGTTGCATATAGAGGGCATACCCATACTTCTCCTCCGTTGTTCTGTACCATGTGGTTACCCGTCCTTTTGGTAATGAACCAATGCATATCGGGCGACGATCCGTAATGGTAATCGCCTCCTGCTCCGGGATTTCCTCTTGCGGATCCATCGTTGCGCACGGCATTGCGATTGGCATGGTACACCCATTTGCTGTCGGCTGTAATGTGGGGGTGGCATCCTTCTGTCATGCGAATATCTTTCCCGGCGAGCGGTCCGGTAAAAAAGTGTGTATGTACGGCACCATCTTTGCGAAAGGCAGCAAATGTCCCGTCCGGAGCAGCGAACATAAAACTTTCATATCCTTTTTGTGGAAATGTGCCTAATATTTTGTTTTCTATGATTTCTCCCTTATCGTTTATTTTTACTTGCTTGATACATCGGTTTTCCTCTTGTGAATAATAGAGGGTTTTGGTTTTTTGATCCGAGTTGTTACTCCACGAAGGGAAATAACCGTGGTCGATACGTATGGGAGTGGCGGGAAGATCGCCGTCAATACGGACAATATAAATATCCCATTTTTTAAAATCGTGGTAGTCGTTATCTCCCTTCCCGAATTCTGTTTTTCCGATGCAGCGGGCAAATGCCAGCCATTTGCCGTCGAAGGAGATTTGTCCCTCTATGTCGCCGCCTATTTCTCCCTTTTCGCAGATTTTGCGTTCGGTAGCCTGGATTTGTTCAAAGGTGTCGCCCGGGTGCAGTTCGACTCGATACAGGGTACGTTGGCAATCGTCCCCCTTGCTGTAAATGGCAAACCCGTAAGGGAGAGAATATTGTGCCGTTGCGGAGAAAATGGCGCATAAAAAGAGGAGAGAGCAAATAGATTTCATAGTATAAAAGAAATGGTATAACAATTAATTCTTTTTATATCTCTGTATATTAATTATATATTATAAAAATGTTATGGTTTGTTATGGCAAAATAAAACAAAAAATCCGAATGATAAAAGTTTGTGAGTATCGGATTGAATAAATTGAATAAGAAGAAGATTTGCCCTGTTTATATACACTGTCAAAAGGGTATTTTTAAGTTGTAATTTAGATTTAGTATAAATTGTAGAGAGGGTGGCAGAATTTGATCTTTTTGTAAAATGGAAATAATATTCTCCAAAGAATAAAATTATGTCGAATTGCTATCTCTATATGGCAATTTATTTCTATTTTTGCCAAAAAATCATATCATAAGTTGAATACACCTAAAAATATCCGATATAACCATGGATTTAATAAAGCAAATTGTGGCGCGCGCACAAGCAGATAAACAGCGCATCGTTCTGCCCGAAGGGACGGAAGAACGAACAATCCAGGCGGCAGACCGCCTGATAGCGGATGGAGTAGCCGATATTATCTTAATCGGTAATCCTGACGAAATAATGGCTCTGGCCCGTCAGTACGGGTTGGGGAATATCTCTCGGGCCACGTTGGTCGATCCGAAGAACCATGAAAAGAAAGCACTCTATGCCGAGATGTTGTGGAACCTGCGTAAAAGCAAAGGAATGACTTTGGAGCAGGCTACTAAATTGGGAGAAGACCCTTTGTTCCTGGCTTGTTTGATGATTAAAAACGGCGATGCAGACGGAGAAATCGCCGGAGCCAAAAATACGACGGGAAATGTTTTGCGTCCGGCATTCCAAATCATAAAAACCGCTCCCGGCATTCAGGTCGTTTCTGGTGCCTTCTTGATGTTTATGCCCAATAAGGCGTACGGAGAAAATGGTGTGATGGTTTTTGCCGATTGTGCCGTATTGCCCAATCCCACGGCAGAAGAGTTGGCCCAGATCGCCGTTTCTACCGGTCAGACCGCTCGTGCTTTGGGCGGTTTTGAACCCCGTATTGCCATGTTGAGCTTCTCAACCAAAGGCAGTGCCAAACACGAAATGGTGGATAAAGTGGTCAAAGCTACTGCCTTGGCCCGTGAAATGGACCCGAGCTTGCAGATCGACGGCGAGTTGCAGGCCGATGCTGCACTGGTGCCTTCGGTGGCCTCGTCGAAAGCCCCCGGAAGCGGAGTGGCCGGAAAGGCAAACGTTTTGGTTTTCCCCACCCTCGAAACGGGAAATATTGCCTACAAGCTGGTTCAACGTTTGGCCGGAGCCGAAGCCATCGGCCCGATCTTGCAGGGAATTGCCGCACCGGTCAACGACCTGTCGCGCGGATGTTCGGTCGATGATGTATATAAAATGGTAGCGATAGCTGCCAACCAGGCGATAGCCGCCAAAAAAACTCAAAAATAAAAAGCGTATCTATATGAAAGTATTGGTTCTGAATTGTGGTAGCTCTTCCATCAAATATAAACTGTTTGAGACGGAAACGGCCCAGGTGTTGGCCCAAGGGGGAATAGAAAAAATAGGGATGCAGGACTCTTTCCTGAAACTGACCCTGCCCAACGGAGAGAAAAAAATCTTAGAAAAAGAGATTCACGAGCATGCTGCCGGTATTGCTTTTATCCTGAATGCGTTGACCAATCCCGAATACGGGGCTATCCGTTCGTTGACGGAGATCGACGCTGTCGGACATCGGGTGGTACACGGAGGTGAAAAATTCAGCGAGTCGGTATTGATCAACAAGAGCGTTATCGACATGATTGTTGCGTGCAACGATCTGGCGCCCCTGCATAATCCGGCCAACCTGAAAGGAATCAACGCCATATCGGCGATCCTTCCCGACGTACCCCAAGTGGCTGTGTTCGATACGGCCTTCCATCAAACGATGCCGGCCTATGCCTATATGTACGGTCTTCCGTATGATTTGTACGAAAAATATGCCGTTCGCCGGTACGGATTCCACGGTACGAGCCATCGGTACGTGTCGCGCCGGGCTTGCGAATTTTTGGGTGTTCCGTATGAAAAACAGCGCATCATCACTTGCCACATAGGAAACGGCGGTTCCATCGCTGCCATCAAAGATGGAAAATCTGTCGATACCTCCATGGGATTTACCCCGGTAGAGGGATTGCTCATGGGTACCCGGAGCGGGGATGTGGATGCTGGCGCATTGTCTTTTATCATGGACAAGGAGGGTCTCGATTCAAAAGGCATCTCCACGTTGGTGAACAAACGGAGCGGCGTTTTAGGTGTGTCGGGTATCAGCTCGGATATGCGTGAAATAGAAGCCGCTGTGGCCCGTGGCGACAAACGTGCTATTTTGGCGTTGGATATGTACAATTATCGTATTCGCAAATACATCGGTGCTTATGCCGCAGCCTTGGGTGGCGTGGACATTATTGTCTTTACCGGCGGTGTGGGCGAAAACCAGTTTGCCACCCGTGCGGCTGTTTGCCGTCCGTTGGCATTTATGGGCGTGAAAATCGATGAAAAACTGAACGATGGGTTGCGTGGTAAAGAGGCCGATCTGTCTGCTCCCGACTCCCAGGTGAAGGTGGTGGTAATCCCTACGGACGAAGAGCTGATGATCGCTTCCGATACGCAGGCTCTATTGCAAAAGTGATAATAAAGCAATGTGATAAGGAGAAAAGAGGGGAAAGGCTTGTGAGGGGCATTTCCCCTCTTTCTTTGAAATAAAAATGGGAAATTATTTCATTTTTTGGGGCAAGAATAAGTGTTTCGCGAGCTGTTCTCCTGATTTTTTAGCCATGTAAATAGCTCAATGCCTGTTTCGATAGCCTTAAAATCTATTCGTTTCAGATAGGACGGTTTATTCTATAGGTTATTCCTATAAAAAGAACATTAATTCCCTGGTCGAATGAGGGAGAGAAAAAAGTCAGAAGATGTTTTTCGTAGGCTTAGCAACATATTATTTATAAGAATAAAAATATCGACAAGAGGTTGACGTTAAAAGGAGTAGCCTGTGATTGTATATTTTCTGCCTGTTTTATTAGAAATAGAATAACTTGTTTATCAACTGTTTATATGGCGTGATTTGTCTTTCCCCCTCTCAAAAAATACATGGAAGAGAATTTCGTAGAACAATATATTTTAAATCTATAACCTATTGGCTTGAAAATTATTTGTCTTTTATTTTTAATTCGAGCCAACTTTTCAGATGTTCATATTGGGTCCACATCCTTTGATTGATGGATGTGAGAACTCCCATGCCACCTCTTGAATTGACTTTCGACGCATAAGTACGTATCAGTTTTTCAATAGGAGCATTTAGAAGAGTTTCATATGCCTTCTCGTATTCTCCTTTTGTAAAGCGTTTGCCTTGTTCTAAAAATTCTTTTTCCATTTTGTAAGCTGGCATCATCGCTCGTGATACGTCATTGGCCAATAACTCGAATTCGAATTGGGAGCGAAACCGACGAAGATTTTCAGCTTTTTCTTTATCCGGAGCGGATTCAATCAGCTTGTCTGTTTCAGATACAAGGTATTGGCGAAATTCTACATTTTTTTTATCCATTTGTGCCCATTGGGGAGAGAACGCAAAATATTCAGGAGATTCTATCGCTGCTTGGAGTTGTGTGATATCCATTTCGGCAATCTTAGGAGCAAGTACTTCTGCTGCTCTGTTGCCAAAATCTTCTGTGAAGAATTTTCTGTACAACTCTTCCACACTTTCATTTGCTGTCGGAGTAGATGCGAAATGGGTGAAAGTTTTCATGTTGTATTTCGTTTCGTCTGTCCGCCAGTGTATGGCAATTACTCCGTCAAGGTTTTGGCGATGAGCAAGCTGAACGTGTTCTTTCATGAAATTTACCCTTGGTTGGAAATGCCATAATTGATGATCTCCTTCGAGCCAGGGTACAGCCCAAACTTTACGGTTCTTTGCTATGTCTGCCAGAAATTCAGGTTGAGGTTGTTGTCCGAGTCCCGGATTGAGACAGCTGAAAATGACCTCTTTCGGGAGGGCGCTGTCCAACCCTTTTAAAAGAGACGGCAACTGATTACCACCTCCCCATCCGCCGAGAATCACTTTTACATCACTGCCTTTTTCGCGGAGATATTCCAATGTGAGGTTGATATATTCCAATGCCCACACGCCGATAAATCGTTCCATATCTGATGCGGCATCTTTAAAATAACCCGATTTGGCATTGAATTCTTCTGCAAAGTCTTTATTGCTTAGAGCCTGTGCGAGGTTTACGCCGAGGAAGGAGTGTTCATTGAGCCATAGCCATATATAATCTATGTCGGGATATGTTTCGAGAATATTATCGATAGCTGCATAATGTAATGCCACTGAGGTGCGATGTTTGGGGTTGGGAATCATGTTGGCTGAGCCAAGCCAGTAAAAACTGTCTCCCGAGATATTCAACGAGTAATATTCGGGTGGAATGACTCCGAATTCGAAACCCATAGCCATTGCTATTCCTCTGTCATGCGCCATTTTCAAAACTTTTTGCATTAACTTTTGTGCACTGCGGTAGTGCTCTTCTGTGGTTTTAGATAAAACCGAGCTGTTGCTGCCGAAAGATTTTGCTCTGGTCGGAATGTCAAGAACGTTTGCACTGCTATACGGGAAATCTTGAACAGACAAAGGAATGCTTCCCCAACGAGCTGTCAGCGAATTGTCGAAATAAGCTTGTGGTGTAATATTGGAATATGCGATTTTAATCATCGGTTCAACATATGTTATATATCGTTCGCCGCCCCCAGTGTAATTATGGAACCCGATGAAGTTTATCCCTTGTGCTTGACAATTATCAAGATACATTTCATAGTCTTGTTCGTTCCATGCACTTGGCCCGCACAAAAAGTTGTGCCAAGGTAAAACGCCTCTTATTTCAAAATTTGAGCATTTTTGCTTGTCCGTATTTTCAGGTTGCTTGTTTGCTGCAAAACAGGGTGTATTCCACGCGATAATACTAAATAAAACGGTTAGGATTTTAGTGTTCATTTGTAAAATTCAAGGTCAAGAATGTATATATTAAATTATAACGTTGGTTAGGCTATATCTATTTTATAGACTTTTCCATTCTGAATTCTTCGGGGCATAATTCGCTTTCGTATTCCATTTAATCCTTTCGCTTGGTAAGAAGGCCATATATGTTACGGCATTTGAAATGACCGTTAGAATTGTTTGAACGGCTTCAATCATCTGCATATTTTAACCATTTTGATATTTCAGGGGTTGCAGTGTAAACCAGGTAAACACATCATAACCTCATATCTAATGACAGTTTTTGGGGGAGCATCCGGATAGTTGCTGGCCCCGCAATTGTCGAGTTCGATAAAATAGGGGAGAGATCTGTCGTCCCCTCTACGGGAAGTTATACAACCTTTATCCTGTTTGTATAAGGCATCTATGTAGCTATTTTAAGATTAGCTTACAGAGATTTATCGGCAATAGTTATGGATTGTAATTGTTGCGGAGAAGAGATGAAGTCGGGCGAACAGGCTTCGTCAACTACCATATCACCACTCGGCGTGTGTGCTGCGAGTGTGTTTTTGGGTATATTCTTCGCTGGCTTTCTGTATAAATTGCCTCCATACATCCGGGTTCGTGTTGCGTAAATCTATATACAAGTCTGGTTAATAGTTCTGATAGATCAAAACAAATATAGTAAATATAAATAGCAATTGCTACAATTTGAATAAATATTTGTCAAATATACAGTATAGCTCATTTATTTTACTGTTTTTGTCTATTCTTTTGTTGCCAATTAATAGATTCTTTTGTAATACAGATTTAAATTAAGCGACTGCATTAGTTGTCTTGGTATATTGTACTTCTGAAAAAGATAATCCATCATTCTTTCGGAGGCCGTTTTTTTGAATACTAATTATAATAAATTTAGTATCGGTAGGATAGTCCCAGCGAGGGGGAAATGGCAATATTGGTGTAACGTCCATTCAATTCAGTCGGTTGCCCCAATCCGTTGGTGTAGGCATATTCTCCGTCGCGACTGATGCCTTGTATATAGAGGAGAGCAAAATCGACAGATAGGTTTTGTACGGGGCGGAAGCTGAATCCGGTCGAAATACCTATCTTGTCCATACCCGGAGTTTCGGGATTATACAGCTCCTTGCGAATGGGAGATTGGTCGTAGTAGAGTCCTGCCCGCAGATCGAAACGTTCGGTCAGGTTGTATTCGCCCCCGATACGATAGGCGGCAACGTTTTTGTAATTTTTTCGGGCGCTGAGGCTGTATCCGTTCAGCACGTTCTGAGAAAAGTTGATGTCCAGTTTATCGTATGCTTTCCAGAATACGGCCTGTGCTTCGGCCGAAAGCAACAGTCGGTCGGTAGTTCGGAATGAAACACCGATGTTCAGGTTGGCCGGCATGGGCATCTCGGCGGCGAAAGTACCCTGGTCTAATTGTGGGAAAGTTGGTAAGGCCTGGATGACCGATTTGATGGCATCGCTGGCATAATCGAGACGGGCCGTTCCCTCTTCGACCTTCATCCGGACACACGAGCGGAAAGAGGCTCCCAACGAGATCCGTTCGGTCAGGTCGTACAGAACGCCGACGTTATATCCTAAACTGATTTTGGAATTTCCGGTAAGGGTGGCCGATACGGGAATGACATCGGCATATTCGGGCCCCATCCCCATGGCCGTGAGCGTTCCGGCCGGCAACATGGCCCGGGAGAGCTCTACGTTGCCGAATGCTATCATCATACCGGCTCCGATGCTCAGTTTGTCACATACCTTGTATGCTAAGGTCGGTTGTATGTTGAACGATTGGAGCGCGATATCCTGAATCACGTCTGCCCCTACCCAATTTTTCCCCCATTTGAGGGTACTTCCGTAAGGCGTGTTTATGCCGATACCGGCAGCCAGGTTGTCGTAGATTTTGAAACCTGCGTATGCAAAGAACGGCGTGCTGACCGGATTGTTGG
Organism: uncultured Bacteroidales bacterium; assembly: GCA_949300615.1. Taxonomy (GTDB): domain Bacteria; phylum Bacteroidota; class Bacteroidia; order Bacteroidales; family CHK158-818; genus Gallibacteroides. The sequence goes on along the minus strand of CASGEW010000016.1, from coordinate 11,968 downwards.
TTTCGGACTTAATGCCGTTGCTGGTGAACGTGGCTATGGGATAGGTAAAAGAGGCTCCGGCAGAGAGGTCGATGCTGTTTTCCATGAAAGCCATTCCGGCCGGGTTGAAATGGATGCTTTCCGCCCCCAGTTTTAATGCGGCTCCTACGTGCCCCATGGCTGTTTGTTTGGTGCTTTGCAGGTTTACCTGGTACCCTTCGGCCAAGAGTGAAGACGAGAAGGTGAGTGCGATGAATGCTGCTGATAATCTTTTCATAAATAACGTTTTGATGAATAAATAAGAGGGGAATTTTGTCTCCGTCGATGAAAATCCCCGCCTTGAAAACGCGACAAAGATAGTTGTAAATATAATTATTGCAATAAAAATAATTTTATTTAAAATTGTCTCTATAATAATTGTTTAAGCAATCAATCGTTTTTTTTGTAGGAAGTTTCCTGTTTTGAATGTTTTTTGACAGAAAAAACAGGCGAATAGTTGTGTAAGAAAAAACATTGTATTAATTTTGTGCCCTGATTTCGTTTCGGGTACGATAAGCGAATGTACCATTCCACCCGGCGAAGGTAACCTGTAATGAATAAAAAAACAGATGTACGTAATTGTAGAAATTCAAGGACAACAGTTTAAGGCAGAAGCCGGAAAGAAATTGTTTGTTCATCGTCTTGCAGCAGAGCGTGGCGCAGCTGTTGAGTTCGATAAAGTGTTGTTGTCTGACAAAGACGGCGAAGTGAAAGTCGGAGCTCCGGTAATCGAAGGAGCCAAAGTGGTTTGCGAAATATTGTCGCATGTACGTGGAGAAAAAGTAATCGTTTTCAAGAAAAAAAGAAGAAAAGGATACCGAAAACGTAACGGCCACCGTCAGAATTTCACAGAAGTGTTAATTAAAGAAGTAGTAGCTTAATCTCTAAAAACAAAACAAAATGGCTCATAAGAAAGGTGTCGGTAGTTCTAAGAACGGACGCGAATCGGAAAGTAAGCGATTAGGCGTTAAAGTATTCGGCGGTCAATTTGCCAAAGCCGGAAATATCATTGTTCGTCAGAGAGGAACGGTTCATCATCCGGGAGAAAACGTAGGTATCGGAAAAGACCATACCTTGTTTGCCTTAATTGATGGTACGGTAGTATTTCGTAAAAAGAAAGACAATCGTTCATTTGTTTCGGTAGAACCGGTTAATAACTAATGGAGTACAAAAGTGCGAAAATTCTTTCGCATGGATTGAATCATACGGCAGAGCCGGATAAGTATCTCTTATCCGGCTCTGTTTTGTTATATTGTAACGTAGAAAAGATGGAAGAAAAGAAAAAATTGTTGTTTGTCTGTTTGGGAAATATCTGCCGTTCCCCTGCTGCGCAGGCGGTTATGCAGCAGATTGTGGATGCCGATGCCGGTTTGAGGTTTGTCGAATTGGATTCGGCCGGTACCTACGGCGGACATTCCGGCGACTTGCCCGATCCTCGTATGCGGATGCACGCCAGCAGACGGGGATATGAATTGACTCATCGCTCCCGTCAGATAAAGAGCTCTGATTTCGAGTGTTTTGATATGATTCTGGCCATGGATGATCGAAATTACGATGACCTGCACGCTTTGGCTCCGGACCCGGAGAGTGAGCGAAAAATCTATCGGATGACCGATTTTTGCCGACGTTTGTCCGTAGATCATATCCCGGATCCGTATTATGGAGGCAGTTCCGGTTTTGAACAGGTATTGGATATTTTGGAGGATGCTTGCACCGGTTTGGCCGATTTTCTTAAAAATGGCCCACGGCGGTGATTTGTCTGGCAGGTTTCTCGGTAGAGAACAATTTGGAAAGAGGAGTGTTTTTGAATTGTATTTTGTTTTTAAGTTTTCGAGCCTTTTTTTTTGTTATGTTTTAATATTTGGTTTTCTTTGTTCAGGAGAAGATTTTTGATTTGTCCGTTGAACACACTACTACTAAATAACTAACACAATTAACGATGGGAAACAGGCGAGCATTTATTCAAAAGGTGGCGGTTGCTACGGTAGCGGCTACCCTTCCTGTGCCGGCGGCTTTTGCGGCAGAGCAGGGGAAAAGGAGGATAGGTAAAAAAATTAAGTTGGAAAAAGGTTATACTATCCTTTTTCAAGGCGATTCGGTTACAGATTGCGGACGAAGCCGCGATGCCGATGCCGATTTGATGTCCAAAATCGGACCCGGTTATCCCAGGTGGGTGGTTACCCGTTTGGCGACGGAGTATCCCGATTATCACTTTACCTTTGTAAACCGTGGGATCAGCGGAAATAAAGTATATCAATTGCAAGATCGCTGGAAAGAGGATTGCCTGGATATAAAACCCGATGTGCTGAGTATATTGATCGGCGTAAACGATTATTGGCATACGTTGAGTTCGGGGTATAAAGGGACTCCCGAAACCTATGAAACCTCGTATCGGGAGCTGTTGACAGAGACGAAGAAGAGACTTCCCAAGGTAAAACTCATTATTTGCGAACCATTCGGATTGGTCGGCGTGGGTGCCGTTACCGAACAGTGGCGAACTGCTTTGCCCAAGTACCAGGCGATTGCACAGAAACTGGCCAAAGAGTTTGGTGCAACCTTTATCCCGATGCAGTCTATTTTCAACGAAGCAGAGAAAGAAGGTCTTAAATATGGTATCCCCTCGAATTTCTGGACAGACGACGGAGTCCATCCTTCGGCAGCCGGACATATTTTGATGGCAAATGCCATTTTGGAGATTTTTAAATAAAACAACCGATGGAAAGGTAAAAAGAAAACGGCAGTTCCCAATGCACCTGGAACTGCCGTTCTTATACCACATAATTGTTTTGCGGCCAACAGGAATAATCAGTTTTTTTAATTGATAAAAGGGCTATTGATAAAAATAAGGCAAGGGGTCTTTTGCCGAAGCAATTTATGAAAAATCTTTTCCTGTCGTTATTTGTTACAAAAGTAATGCTGTTTTAGGGTTTTATTGTTGACAATTTAGGGAAAAATGCGCCTAAATAAGCAATAGTGCCTAATTTTTTTGTCTATTTCTCCACGAGGTAACGGTTTCTCCGGTATATTTTTTGAATTGTCGGCATAAAATCGATTTATCGCCAAAACCCACCATCTCTGAAATTTCGGTGATATTTTTCGATGGCTCCCGGGTCAGTATGGCGATGGTTTCTTCTATCCTCATCTGATTGATCCACGAGTTGAAATTACATCCATAAACGGAGTTGATATGGGAAGATAGCGTTTTGCGGTTGACATTCAGTTGAGAAGCCACATCTTCGATGGTGATGCCTTGTATAAGATAGGGCTTTTGGGAGAGTTTCCATTGGTCGATTTTTCTTTCCAACTGCTTGTCGTCTGTTTTTTCCGTCTTTTCCGGAGAGTTATTGTTCTCGGTTGCGTAGTAGATGAGAGCGTCGAACAATTGGTATTTGATGTATTGTATGGCGAATGTCAAATAAAACACGCCGAGGATGAATGTAATGCACGCGGCATAAAACCGGGTTGGAACGGTATATATGACCAGGTTCAGTATCCCGATGATAATCGCCAGAGCAAAGGCAACGCTTGCCCACCGGAGTCGTATCTGTTCTGTGTTGGAGAAGTAGTTTTCTATTTTTTCACAAAACTTTCTTTTTTCGCGGATGAAGACAACGGAGAATCGGATGAGCAAACCGAAATAGAAGGCTACGAAGAACAGCCGGATAAGCGTTGTTGGGTGTGTAATGTTCTGTTGTAACTCTTCCAGATTGGTCAGATGAGGATTCCCGGCCACTCGGACAGAGATGAAGTGTGCTAAGCAGAGTATCAGTAGGGGGATGAGGGCCCGAAGGGCTTTCCGGTATATGGCGTGTTTGGATCGGAACAGGGCAATGATGGTGTAGGTAAAAAGCAGCGCCTGTACCGAAGAGATAAATGTAATGGTAAACGGAAATATCTCGATGGTCGGATCGTAATTTTCGATAGCCTGGTTATAAAATATCAGCGAATAACCTGCCGCTCCGATGAAATATAGGGCAATCAGCCATTTCTTTGCGAGTTGGTATTGGCTGTTGTAAACCCTGTTCCGGACTCGGATGGATAGCAGTACAATGCCCATGGTGAGGCAGATGGTGATACAAAAAATACTTGCAATGATATATATAATTTTTTCCATATAGGTTTTGCCCCGAGGTAAATTCGGACGGGCAAATGTATAAAAAATATTTAAATTCTGGCTATTGTTGGGCTGGGGAAGATCAAAGACTTGTGGCTGGTTGGTTGGGATTTATGGCGTAAAATCGTTACCTTTGCGCCGTTAAAGATTAAGAAAAAAGATATGGCAAATTTGAATTTTGCAGGAGCTCACGGCTGGGTACAGGCGGTGGTGCAAGATGTCCGGACAAATAAGATTTTGAGAATCGGATATATCGATAAAGCGGCGTATGATTGGATGCAGGAGCAAAAACAGGTGATGCTTTTCGATGTACATACCCGGCAGTTGGTCCCGGTGGTAGGGGGAGAGTACGAGAAACCTCTCTCGGTAGAGGCTATCGTCGTCAGCGAAACGGGCGATGCGGTGGTGATAAAGGCGTTGCCCGACGGATCGACAACCGGTGCGGATACATTTTTAGGCGATAAAAATGTTGAGGATTTGAGTTTTCTCTCTTATTTGCAGGATTTTATCGAGAAACGTCGCCGGGAGATGCCGGAAGGTTCCTATACCACCAAGCTCTTCACCAAAGGCATCAACAAGATTACCCAGAAAGTGGGGGAAGAGGCCGTAGAGACCATTATCGAGGCGACCAACGGAACCAAGGACCAGTTTATTTATGAGGCGTCCGATTTGGTTTACCATTTGATTGTGCTGCTTACCCAGATGGGGGTTCGTATCGAGGATTTGGCCCGGGAGTTGAAAGCCCGCCATAAAGAATAGAAAAGTTAATTACCCTAAACAAAAAAGACGAGCGTATTTTTACGACTCGTCTTTTTTGTACCCGGAGCGGGACTTGAACCCGCACAACCGCAATGGTCACAAGATTTTAAGTCTTGCGTGTCTACCATTCCACCATCCGGGCGGCCTTGGAGCGAAAGACGGGACTCGAACCCGCGACCCTAACCTTGGCAAGGTTATGCTCTACCAACTGAGCTACTTTCGCAAACGCGACTGCAAATATAGCGCCTGTTTTTTGTTTATGCAAAAAAATGTAGCGGTTTTTATGTAAATCTTCCTGCGTCGTATGGGCTGTTTAGCTGCGTTTAATCGCGTTGCAGCAATTTTTGTATGCTGTTTTCTGCCTGTTCAAAGTTGAATCCGTCCACGATGTGTTGCATCAGTATCCGTATCTTGTCGTTGCAGAGGTTCCCGATACTGCCTTCGTGGGTGTGATGTACCGTGGTCGGCGGGTTGAACCGGCCCGACTCTATCTCCAACCCCACCTGTTTGTAGGCATCGCGGAAGGGGATACCGGCGAGGGTACGGCGGTTTACCTCTTCGACGCTGAACATTAAACGGTATCTTTCGTCGTCGAGGATATGTTCGTTTACTGTCATGTGGGTCATCATCATCGATACCATACGCAGGCAATCAGCCAATTCGTCGAACGAGGGGAGGAATACCTCTTTGATGATTTGCAAATCGCGGAAATACCCCGATGGCAAGTTGTTGGTTATCATCATGATTTGCTGAGGCAACGATTGCAGTTTGTTGCATTTGGCACGTGTAATCTCGAATACGTCGGGATTCTTTTTGTGGGGCATGATACTCGATCCGGTAGTGAAGGCATCGGGCAGTTTGATGAATCCGAAGTTTTGCGAATTGAACAGACAGGCGTCGAAAGCCAGCTTGGAGAGTGTCCCGGCAATGGACGACAAGGCCATCGAGACGATACGTTCCATCTTGCCGCGTCCCATTTGGGCGTAAACCACGTTGTAATCCATCGAATCGAACCCTAACAGTTCGGTGGTGAGGGTTCGGTTCAACGGGAAAGAGGAGCCATATCCGGCAGCCGATCCCAGGGGATTGCGGTTGCAGATTTTGTAGGCCGCCTGCAAGAGGAGCAGGTCGTCGGCCAAACTTTCGGCATAGGCCCCGAACCACAACCCGAAGGATGAGGGCATGGCTACTTGCAGGTGTGTGTAGCCCGGCATCAGGACGTGCTTGTATTTCTCGCTTTGGTCAATCAATATGTTGAATAGCGTGTGGCACAGTTCTGTGATAGCCTGGATCTGAGCACGGGTAAATAGTTTGAGATCAACCAGTACCTGGTCGTTGCGGGAGCGTCCGCTGTGGATTTTTTTGCCGATGTCGCCCAATTTGCGTGTCAGCATCAGCTCTACCTGGGAATGTACGTCCTCGACTCCTTCTTCTATGACAAATTCTCCTTTTCGGGCAATGTCATATATACGACGGAGTTCGTTTAACAGCAAGGACAACTCATCGGCCGTCAGCAGCCCGATGGTTTCGAGCATCGTGATATGCGCCATGGAGCCCAATACGTCGTAGGGGGCTAAATAGAGATCCATTTCGCGGTCTTTCCCTACCGTGAATTTTTCAATGTCGTGATCTACCTGTACGTTTTTTTCCCAAAGTTTTTGAGCCATATTGTGTAAATTGATTTGCAGTATTTAATAGGTGATGGCGGCCAATACGTCGGCCAGTTTGTTCAGCCCCTCTTGCAAGGGTTTTGACACCATCCCCTTGATGAAGGGGTTCAGTTCGGCCTTGACGGTCAGTTTCATTCTCGATTCTTGTTCGCCGTTGGGCAGTAGTTGTATCCAGAAGAAACAGTCAACGGGCGATTTCTCGGTCCCGAACTTGATGGTTTTGTTCTCCTCCCGATCTACAATCCGGAAGGAGACGGCTCCTATCGGTTGTACCGAAAAGCTGCAAGAGTCGGCATCGTAGGTCAAATCCTTGATCTTGTCCTGGGGCAGGTTACCGGCGATGCGTTCCAGGTTATTTAAATCGGAGAGGGTCGCGTATATCCTCTCGATGTTTGCCGGGATAGTTTTTATCTCGCTCTCAAATTTTGTCATACGGGTCTATTTGTTGGGATTCCACGAAGCGGGGTCTTTTCTCCACTCTTGCAGGGTTGCCATATCGGCATCGGTGATGTAGTGGGTGCTGAGAGCTTCTGTCAAGACGGCGTTGTAGTTGCTTAACGTAATGAGCTTGACGTTGGCCTCTTTGAATTTTTCTACGGCGATGGGGAATCCGTAGGTAAAGATGGCAGCCATACCAATTACCTCGCAACCGTTCTTACGGATGGCTTCGACGGCTTTCAGGCTGCTGCCTCCGGTGGAGATGAGGTCTTCGATGACCACGACGCGTTGTCCGGGACGAAGGTTCCCTTCGATGAGGTTTTCCAATCCGTGGTCCTTGGGAGCTGAACGTACATAGACGAACGGAAGTCCCAGCTCTTCTGCTACCATGGCCCCTTGTGCGATGGCTCCGGTGGCGACGCCGGCAATGGCATCGGCCTCTTCAAAATTTTCCAGGACGATGCGGCTGAGCTCTACCTTTATCAAGTTGCGGATGGCCGGGAAGGAGAGCGTTTTGCGGTTGTCGCAATAGATGGGCGATTTCCATCCCGATGCCCACGTGAAAGCGTTGGCCGGCTGTAATTTTACGGCACTGATTTTTAACAGTTTCTTGGCAATAAGTCTTTCCAGATTTTCCATATATGGGTACTTTTATTTTGAATCTTGGGGGTTGTTTAACACCGTGCAAATATACGATTTTTCGTTCTATTTGTATGGCACTCTTTCTCTTTTTTGTCTCTTGTTACGGGGCCACTGCTAATGAGAGGATGCTGATGCGGGCGGTCGGGTAACGTTGTAGTATCTCTTGGGCGCAGGCCGTCAGCGTGGCGCCGGTGGTGATGACATCGTCGATCAACAACAGATGGGGGTATAGCGGAAGCTCTACCTTGTGGGTGCCGAATATGCCTTGCATATTTTCCCATCGGTCGTAAACCGATTTGTGAGTTTGCGTTTCGGAGGCGTATTTCCGGTATAGGAGTCTTGTCAGTACGGGTTTGCGGAAAACATCGGCTACTCCGTGTGCGATTTTTTCGCTTTGGTTGTATCCCCGTTGCCTGAATCGTTTGGGATGAAGCGGTACCGGTACGAGGTAGTCTATGTCGGACAGTTTTCCGTCTGCTGCTATTTCGGCGGCATAGCGTGCTCCCAGGTATCGGGCGGCATCGGCCTGCCCGGCGTATTTGATGGCATGGATCAGGTGCCTGAAATGTCCCTCGGGCAGGAAGAAAAAATAGGATTGTGCCGATATGATTTCCACTTTTCCCCAGAATAGCTGCTCTACCGGATTGCCGGATTGCCGGTGGTAGTGGGTACGTGGCATCTGTTGCAGGCAATGCAGGCAGAGATGCCGTTCGTTAGCCATTAGCTGTTGCTGGCAAATGAGGCATAACCGGGGATAAAACAGATTGGTTAATTCGGATAGGAGTCGTTTCATGGAGTGTCGAGGTGTAAGGTGCGGCTTATCAGGTCCGGTTCAAATCCATGTCCGAGAGCAAATCGGTATATCTTGTTCCGTCGTTGGTATTCGTCCTCGTCGGTTAATGTTCGGGCCTTGGCTGTTATGAGCGAAGCCAATGTCTGCTCGTACAGTGTGGTATCTATCTGTTCAAGAGCTTCCCGGATGTATGATGCGGGGATTTTTTTTTGTTGGAGGGCGTACGAAATTTTTATCTTTCCCCACCGGTTGAAACGAAGTTTGTCGCGGGCGAAGAGGCGGGCAAAACGTTGGTCGTCTATAAATTTTTCGGCCGTTAACCGTCCGATGATCGTCTCCCGGTCGGGCGGAGTAATGCCCCATGCCGACAGTTTATCGTCGATTTCGGTCGAACAGTATTCGCTTTTAGAACATAATGCCGCTGCCCGGTGCAACGCTTCTGGTGGAGACAATCTTTTCATACGCTTATGGGAATAACCGGGCGGCGACCATTCGGTCGTTTCCCGATAGGTCTTGGATGATTTCGGTTTTTTCGTAACCGTTTTGCCGTAAAAGAGAGGTTGTTTGATGCCCGAACATCCGGTTTATCTCGAAATAAACGAATCCGCCCTCGGCAAGCAGGCGTTTGCCGGCACGGAGGATGGAACGGTAAAAGAGCAGCGGGTCTTCGTCGGGCACAAAGAGAGCCAGGTGTGGTTCGTAGTCCAGTACGTTCTTTTCCATTTCGGCCTTTTCCCGCAAACAGACATAGGGAGGATTGCTGACGATGATGTCGTACGGACGTACCGCATCTGACGGCAGTTCCCGGGTGATGTCCACTTGTTTGAACGTAACGTTTACCTGATTTTCTTGTGCATTCTTTCGGGCAACTTGCAGCGCTTTTTCGGAAATGTCCCACGCTTCGACCCGGGATTCGGGCAGTTTTTTGGCCAGCGATACCGCAATACATCCGCTTCCTGTCCCGATGTCCAATATCCGGGGAGCACTCCCGGCGTGTCGGGTGGCAATCAGTTCAACCAGCTCCTCGGTTTCGGGACGCGGAATGAGTACGTCCGGTGTAACTGAAAAGGAGATACCGCAAAATAGGCAACCTCCTAATATGTATTGAATAGGTTCGTTTTGGTCTATGCGTTCTACGATCTTGTCGATTTGTTTGCGCAAAGAATCGGATAAAATATTATTTTTGTGCAAAATTAGATCTGTCAGGGAGTAGCCGCATATGTTTTCGAAGATGATGCGGATAAAACCGTTTATCTCCGAGGCAGAGTAGTGCTGACCCAAGGTCTGCTTGATATGCGCGATACAATTTTGCATAGAGAGATAGAATAGCACAAAGGTAACAAATTTATAGGAATAGGTAGGATGGAGAGAGACCATTTTTATATGCGCAGATGCCTGCAACTGGCCCGGCGGGGAGCAGGGTATGTTTCTCCTAATCCGATGGTGGGGGCGGTAGTTGTCTGTCAGGACCGTATCATCGGCGAAGGGTATCACCGCCGTTGCGGCGAGGCTCATGCAGAGGTAAATGCCATCGGAGCGGTACAAGATGAGAGGTTGCTTTCCCGCTCGACCCTGTATGTCTCTTTGGAACCTTGTGCTCATTACGGGAAGACGCCTCCATGTGCCGAGTTGATTGTCCGGAAAAAGATTCCGCGCGTGGTGGTGGGTTGTCTCGATCCGTTCGAGAAAGTCTCCGGACGCGGTGTTCAGTTGTTGCGTGATGCCGGAGTAGAGGTGGTTACAGGCGTGCTTGAAAAAGAGTGTTTGGAACTGAACCGTTTTTTTATGTTTGCCCAGAAGCACCGAAAACCGTACGTAGTGTTGAAATGGGCGCAAAGTGCCGATGGGTATATAGACCGCAACCGTATTGCTGCCGACCAACCGGCCGAGCGTTTTTCCACTCCGGTATCTACGACGATGGTCCACCGGTTGCGGTCGGAGGTAGATGCCATTTGTATCGGCGCTGGAACGGCGCGTTTGGACAATCCTTCGTTAACGGTCCGTTGTTGGAGCGGGAAGCATCCCTTGCGAATTGTTTTCGACCGTAACTGTACCCTTCCCCGAACGTTGCAGCTGTTTACAGACGGTTTGCCTACCTGGGTGTTGACGGAAACCGATGCCGCGGATTTTGGTGATGTACGGTTCTTGAAATCGGAGATCAAAAATCCCACGCTGTCCGATTGGTTGGATCTTTTGACCAAATATCAAATACAGAGCCTGCTGGTAGAAGGCGGTGGCGAATTGTTGCAGCGTTTCATCGACGAAGGTTGCTGGAACGAGGCGCGTGTGGAAGTGTCGGAAAAGAGGATTGGTAGTGGTATATCTGCCCCTGAATTAAACCGGTTTCCGGTAGAAATCCAACCCCTTGACAGTACCCGGATATATGGTTTCCGAAACCCGAAAGGGGATTTGGGTTATAAAAAATAACAAGGTAAAATAAAAGAACTTTTTTGTGTAAAAAATATTGTTAAGAGCCGTTTCTATACATAAATTATTATAATTCTCTCTGTTCTTGTGCGTGAAAGCAAAAAATGTTTCTAATTTTGCACGTCATAACATAATATGGATTATTGTAGTTGTTTATCTCAGAAAGAGGTAGGGCAGATGGGATGAAGAGACATCTGTATGTCCGGATTGATTGGTAAATTGCAATAGTAAAGAATTAATACAGCATGAAAAAAATATATTTATTTTGCATAGGATTAGTAGGTTTAATCTTATCTCCTTCTTGTACGGGCGGAAGTAATTCCATCTCTTCGGATTACTATTCGGGTAGTACGGCGGTCAATGGTTTCAGCCTGAAAATCGACAATAATATCATGGAGGGCCTCGATGAGGTATTTTTTACCATTGATTTGATAGGCGGTCAGATATACAATGCCGATTCGTTGCCCGTGGGGACGGATGTTTCCAATTTAATGGTAGATGTGTCGTTTGACTATGCCTCCAAAGCAATCTTTATCACTCCCGAAGGAGAGATTGATTATTACACGAATCCCGAAGATTCGTTGGATTTTACCCAACCGGTACAGTTAAAAGTGGTATCGGAGAACGGCCTTTCAGAGAAAATCTATGATGTAAAGGTAAATGTCCATCAATTACTCCCGGACTCTTTGCGTTGGGATGATTTGTCCCAATACGCCTTCCCGGTAGAAAAGCTTGATGCCCAGAAAACGTTGTCTGTCAATGACAATACACTTAGTTTTGTACAGGTGGATGACGACTATTTTATATACACTCCCAATGCAGGGGGGTGGAACACTCCGGCAGGAAATGTGTCGTTCGGATTTGTCCCTGATTTACAGTCCTTACAGGTGATGAACGGTCGTTTCTTTGTTTTAGGAGCAGATGATCAGAAGTTATATGTGTCGGAAGACGGGCGTTCCAATTGGTCCATCTTGTACGACGCTTTGCCTGTTTCCGGATTGATAGGGGTTTTGCCGGCATCAACTCTTTCCACATCCATGTTGTTGGGTGTAGTTGAGGATAATGGTATATAATAGTTTATACCTAATTGATACAAAATAAATTAAA
>CASGEW010000015.1 GCA_949300615.1 uncultured Bacteroidales bacterium | reverse complement strand
CCATATAGAAAGAGAGCGTTTGAAAGACTTGATTGAGCGAGATACCCTGCATTTCGATTTTATTTCGGTCAAACTTTAAATAATACTGCGGGGTATTGGCCTGAAAAAGGGAATTAAGCATCATAATATCCGGTTCCGACTTTACATTTGCCATCAAATCATTTATGGCTTTCTGCAATTCCCCCACACCCAAATTTCGGCGATCTTCCAACATGAATTCGAGGCCGCCGGATACCCCCAGCCCCGATATGGCAGGCGGTGTTACGGCAAAAATCTGAGCCTCTTCGATGGCCGCAGCACGCCTATTGAAGAGTTCCGCTATGGCAAAGGAGGATTGGCTTTTCTTTTTTCGTTCATTCCAATTTTTCAGGATAACGAATATGGAAGCATTATTGGAGGCCGGAGCTCCTTGTATAATGGAAAAACCGTTGATAACCATATATGATTTTATTTCCGGTATTTCATCCAATATTTTTGATATTTGGGTCGAGACGGCTTCTGTTCGCTGCAAACTGGCAGCTCCCGGCAACTGTACCGAAACCAAGAAATAACCTTGATCTTCCTGGGGGATGAATGAGGTAGGCCATTTCATAAACAACCAGGCGGTCAAAGCCGTTATCATGAGATAAACCATCGTGGTTGCAACCGGTTTATTCAACAGGTAGGTAATTATTTTTACATACTTTTCTTGGGTTTTTTCATACCATTTGTTGAAGATGCGATAAATAAAAAACCGGGATGATTGGGAGGGTTGTAAAAACAATGCGCACATGGCCGGTGTAAAGGTTAAGGAATTGAATCCGCTAAAAACCGTTGCCGTGGCAATGGTCAATGCAAATTGTTTATACAATTGTCCGGTTATTCCTCCGATGAATGCCGTGGGAATAAATACGGCAGACAGTACCAAAACGATGCCGACAACCGGGCCGGTAATCTCCCCCATGGCTTTTTCCACCGCTTCTGTCCGGGTATATTTACCTGTATCCAACAACCGGGTCGCATTTTCAATGACGACAATGGCATCATCCACCACAATGGCAATCGCCAGTACCAACCCGAACAGTGTTAAAGTATTAATAGAGAACCCCAATGCTCCCATTACTGCAAACGTGGCAATTAACGATACCGGGATGGTTATTGCCGGGATAACTACGGCCCGGAAATTCTGCAAAAACAGCAGAATCACCAGAATCACCAAGATAGTAGCCTCGATAAAGGTTTTCAACACTTCATCGATAGAGGCCGAGACGAAATCGGTTGTATCCAACAGTACGTTATAGGTTACACTTTCGGGGAAAAAAGGTTCCAACTCAGCCATCTTTTCCCGTACGGCTTTGGCTACCTCCAAAGAGTTTGCTCCCGGCAGTTGGTATATGGCAATGGCCGCTGTCTGTTTGCCTTTCTGCAACGATGTCATGTTGTAGTTTCCACTACCCAAATCAATTGTCGCTACATCTTTCAGTCGTAAATAACTCCCATCGGGCAGCGTTCTTAAAATGATATTACCGAACTCTTCGGGAGTTTTTAAACGGCCGGTCGAATTCAAGGTAAATTGAAACGCTTCATCTGAATTGACAGGCGGTTGTCCTACGCTACCTGCCGATACTTCCAGGTTCTGATTCTGGATGGCCGTGTAAACATCGGCCGGTACAAGTTGTCGAATACGCATGGCATCCGGATCCAACCAGACACGCATACTATAATTATCGGCACCGAAAACAGTAACCCCTCCCACGCCTTTAAGACGGGTCAATTGGTCGGTCAAGTTCAATTTGGCATAATTGGCCAGATATAAACCGTTGTACAATTCCGGTTTGTCGGATAATAACGAAAGCATCATTACGATGTTGGTCGATTGTTTTTGAGTAGTGATGCCTTGATTTATAACCTCCTGAGGCAAATTACTTTCGGCTATTGCCACTCGATTTTGAACCATCACGGTAGCCATGTCTATATCGGTACCGACTTCAAAAGTTACCGTCAACGTGTATTGCCCGGAACTGGATGAAGACGAACTCATATACAACATCCCGTCCACTCCGTTTACCTGTTCTTCGATCGGAGCTCCTACCGTTTGAGCCACAGTTTCCGCACTTGCCCCGGGATAGAGCGCGGTTACCTGTACCGTAGGCGGTGTAATATCCGGAAATTGTGCCACGGGCAACATATCCATCGTTACAAGCCCCGCTATGATCATCAATATGGCAATAACAGTGGCAAAAATAGGTCTGGTAATAAAAAATTTAGACACGGTGCTATATTTTATATCATTATAATAAATCGTTACTTGGACAATACGGGAGAAATAACCATTCCGTCATGTACTTTAAGTAGGGCCGATGTTACATACATTTCGTCCGGCGACAGTCCTTTGGTCACCAATCGGAGCGAATCGTCAACAATTTGGCCGATTTCGATATGGCGATACCGTACAATGCTTGAATCGCCCACTACATAAAGGAACTTCCCAGCCTGGTCTGTCCCGACAGAAGCGTCCCTGACCAAAATGGCCGATTCCTGTTCGTCGTACGGAAGCTTAACCGTTACATACAACCCGCTTTTCAACTCTCCGTTCGGATTGTCAATCTCTGCACGCAGATTCAACGTACCGGTGGATAACTCTATATTGGGAGATACGTAGTTCAATGTGCCGAAATATCCAGAAGAGAGATTCCCGCGGGTATAGATCTCTACCGATCCGGGAAGATTGTTCTTTTTCATTTGCAAATACTGGTTATCTTCTATGTTGAAATAGGCATACATTTTGGCATCTTTGTACAACGAGGCCAACTGCACGGCTTGTGCGGCACCATTGATGTAAGCGCCCACATCATACATATTGCGGGATATATGTCCCGAAAAAGGCGCCCGAATATAACAATAGCTCAGATTCTTGCGGGCAGTAGCCAACTGTGCTTCGGCATTTTTTACATCTGCTTTTGCCTGATCTAAATTAGATTCAGACTGAATCAATTCTATCTGACTTACGGCATCGCTCTTGGCCGCCTCTTTCATGCGGTCAAAATTATTCGTGGCATAATAAAGCTGGGCCTGGGCCGTTTTTAACGCTGCCTCGGCTTGTGCAACAGCCTCCTCATATAGAGAAGGCTCTATAACAAAAAGCATCTGACCCTCTTTTACAAAAGCTCCGGGCAAGTATAAAATCTGTTCCAGATAACCATTGACACGGGCTACCAGATCTACCGATTGCTCTGATGACAAATAACCGGGATACTCCTTATGCAACACGATATTTTTTACAACTGGTTTGGCAACATGGACCGAAGGCGCCGACACCGATGCAGGTGCGCTGTTTTTGTGGCAAGAGACCCATACAGCAGAGCAGAAAACGATACATCCCGCCCAATATTTAACCGATGAAAATGAAATCATATTGTTCATATATTAATCGTTATTTACCATCCAGCCGCCTCCCAAAGATTTATACAGTTGTATAAGGGCTAACAAAGCGTTTCCCTGTGCCGACACAAGGGAATTTTCATACCCCAATAACGAACGTTGGGCATCGAGTACGTTTTGAAACGATGTCAACCCCTCTTTGTATAAACGTAGCGAAAGTTTTAAAGTCTCTTCTCCTTGATATACCACCTCTTTCAACATCACCTCCTCCTCTATTGCCGAGGAGTAAGCACTCATGGCATTCTCTACCTCCTGAACGGCCGTCAATACCACCTCGTTAAATTGGAGGATGTCGGCATCCAACTGTTCACGGGCAGCACGAGTTGCCTGCACAAGCTGTGTCCCCTGGAACAGGGTCCAGGTTACGGTGGGAGCTATTTGATAGGTTAAACTGTTATGATTAAAAAATTTACTTGATTCGTGCGAGGAGAACCCCACACTCCCTTTCACATAAAATTTGGGGAGCCAATCCGATTTGGAGGCACCTACCAAGGCCGCCGAAGAGGCGACATTGCGTTCTGCGCTTCGGACATCGGGCCGCTGCCTAAGCAAATCGGCCGGAATACCGACGGCAATTCCTTGTATATGCAACGGTAAAGGTTGTACCACAGACAGACGCTCTTTCATTTCATCGGGAAACAATCCCAACAACAGCGCAATCGTATGGATGGCTTGGTCTATCCCTGTTCGGATGGACGGCAGTGTGGAACGGGTACTGAAATAGACACTCTTCGCCTGCGAAACATCCAACTGCGAAACCAATCCGCTGTTATACCGTGCTTGGGTTATTCCCAAAATGACTTGTTGAGAAGCGATATTTTTTTCTGCCACCTGATACTGATGTTGCAACGTACGCAACGTGGCATACGCATCGGCCACTTGTGCACACAAGGCAACCATAGCGGCGTTATATTCATCCTGCGAAGCGGCATAAAGCTCTTTTTGAGATTTTACCCGGTTACGGATACTACCAAACAGGTCTATCTCCCAGCTGGTTGATAATTGGGCGGTTCCATAATCGTTTCTTTCAGTCGATGCAGGTAACTCTTGGGAGGTTATCGTACCGCTATTCTTGGTCTTTACCCAACCGCCCGATAACTGTACCACAGGGGCATAACTACCCTGTTGTATGCGAAGCTGGGTCTTGGCCATACGGATACGTTTCTCGGCCATCAGCAAATTGTTGTTGTTTGATATGGCGATGGAGATAAGAGTGTCAAGCATGGGGTCTTCAAACGATTTCCACCAATCGTCATATATCGGCAATTTTTGCACATAACAACTGTCTTCACTCCACGAATCGGGTAAATTCTGGCTGGTATATTGCTGGGGGCGTTGTGAAAGAGCCGAAAACGGCACACCCATTCCCAGCAATAACGCACAAAAACAGAACCAGTTAGAGCTCATATTTTTCTCTTAATTTGTTCTTTATTATAACAAATTTCCTATTATATTGTTTAAAAATACTTACAAAGGAGATGGGAGTTCAACCGGGATTCTTTTAAGCAAAATATTTTATCAAGCGTATTCAGTCAATTGCACAAAAACAACTGGCGGCATCTTCACCCGAAATTGCCGCCAGAAAATTTGTTGAGTAGTAAAAAAGACAAAGAATGATTCTCCTCCTCTATTTTTTCGTCGGAACAGGTTTCCACGAATAACAGAGTATCTTGGCAAAAGCATTCTCTTCATGCAGAATCAGATAAGACCCATCTTCTTGTTGCATCACGTTTATGGCATAATTGAAATCGCACCAACCACTTTGTTTATGTACATTATCTCCCGGCTCTATACGGCCCACCAGCTTCCCGGTCAATTTGTCGTAAACCGTAATGTAACCGTACCGGGCAATGGCCACAAAGATGTAATCGCCCTCTGCGGCAAAAGCCTTGGCATTATCGTGATCAAGCCCGGACGCATCTTCTATATTGAACGGAATATAAAAAATCAAATCAGCTTTCCACCCCTTTACAATTTCATTTTTGGCAGCCCGTTCCAAAAAACGGTCACATCGTACAATCGTGCTTCCCATGGCCCACCAAGTATCCTGTTTATCTTGGTATTTTGGAGAAAAGCCCGCTAAGAAAAGTTCATCGGTCGAGGGATTATAGTAGATTCTTTTGGCATCGCTGAAATTTTCAGGAAGGGGATAAAGTACCGGATCATCGTATTGCGGTACACCGTGTTCATTCAATCCTTTCAATTTCCAGGAAAAGAAACCTTGGCCCCGGGTACCCCGCCATATATTACCGACCTTATCGACAAACATACTCATCGAATACTGGTTGATTTCGGGGTAATAGCGATACTCCGACTCTTGTCGTTTTCCATCGCCGTTATCATCCAGCCACATCGGAATAGGAATTTGTTTGTCCGGGTCGCCGTTATTCAAAAAGAAACAGGGTATGCCAATATATCCGTAATTCGGTTTATCAAACCGGTAACCGGCCAACAACCCTCCGTACATATCGGAAACAAACAAAAAGTCCTTGCCCTCTATCGAACGTTTAAAACAGGAAGTAATGAAACCTCCGTTTTTCCTTATCCGCTCATCATCGGGGAATCTGAACGGATTGACGGTAAGAGCGACAAATTCGTCCAACCGGCCTCCGGATTTCCCGTAATCTATCCGATGAATCTTTTCGGGCGAGTAAAAGTAAAGAAGATCATCGCGTTTAAAATCGGCCGTTGCGGTAAATATCAAACCTTCGCGTTTCCATAACCTTGATTTCGTTTTTTCGTTGTAGGCCTCTATAACAGCCCCTCGTCCATTGCTGACTGCGGTATTCGCTACATAGATATTCCCTTTTGCATCTACTCCTGCTGCCGTAGGTCCGATAAAACGAAGCTCGCCGGTCTCGCCTTCGAGGTGATCTTCGTCAACAGCAAAGACTCCCCCCTTCTTCCCAAATGTAGTATATAATCGAGGTTGATTATAGATGTCATGATAAATCAGGACATTCATATCTACCCCGCTGTTGGGTAACAAAAGACGATCATTGTGATTGTCTATTGAAAAACAGCTTGCCACCACATCTTCGGGTAGAGTCAACTTTTGTGGAAGTATCTTCCCGTCCGCAGCGTTTAATCGAACAATCTCCCGACCTTGCATCATCCACAAACCTCCTTTTTTATCACAACACAAATGGCCGGTTCCACCTTTTACGGCGTATCCGGATTGATAGCTCATGGTCTGACGATTGTAGATTTTTATGGAGTCCGGTTGATTTTGTGCCTCACTACCCGTAACGGCAACATACAAACTTTTATCATTGATAGCCAATCCGGTCAATTTTCTATCTCGCTCCCGACATACGACCAACATATCGCCCTTGTAACCATACCCTCCTTTAAAAGGAGCACCCAAGCCTGTTTTGATATCGTATCGTCTTATGGTTTTCCATTCGTATTTTTCATCACAAGGGGGGAATTGTGGTAATCCATTGATGTTTAAATCGCTATTTCCACCGTCACAACCATGTTGCGATAACAGTTGATAAACATAATTATCATCCAAAACAACCGCACTTCCCGAGAAACGGCCCCAACCGCCGGTACCCGAACCCTCCGGACGGGAAATCAATTTTCCTTCCTTAAAAACTCCGACGTTCGTACCGCCCTCGTCCCAACCGCAGATTGTCGCCACGGTTCCGTCGTCCGACACAAACATATTGAGCATATCATGCGGGATATGTACCTCTTCCCAACCTCCATCGTTACCAATCCACGAGGTGGTATAATTTGTCAGGAGTACCTCTTCTCCCCTGATTTTTTCAACCGTCTGTGCCTGAACGAAATTTCCTACGGACAAGCTTGAAACGAATAACAGACCCAGCGTCCAACTGCGATTTTTCATGTTGCAAAGATTTTAATGTTAATGCTTTCGTGTTGTTATCAAATAATTTTAGATAATAGAACCAAGTCTTTCAAGAAACGTTATACTCAATAAAAATACCACCTAACCCTTTTAGAGAAGATTTAATCATAGAATAGATGTAACAGGAAATTTCACCGGATAATCCTCCAATATACGAGGTTAATATGTTATATGGGAACAAAATTAAACAATATTTTCAATATTTTTGATGAATCTAACAGAAACAATCGCATTTTAATAAACTTTGATTAATGTAGCATTTATATAGGAAATCAATAACAAAATTAATTTGGAAACAATTATCTTTATCACTTAAAATGATCTCCGTAAGATGACCGAATACCCCAATATCATAAACCGACAAAGACAATTTTTCAACACGGGACAGACTCTCTCGTCAGAATTTCGCATATCAGCCCTGAAAATGCTGAAAAATTGCATCCTCTCGTACGAAGAACAGATTTATGAGGCTTTGTTCAAAGACCTGCATAAATCGGAGACAGAAAGTTTTATAACAGAGATAAGTATTGTTTTAAAAGAGATTGACTACGCTATCAAACATCTGAAAAAATGGGCGAAACCGCAACGTGCCCGAACACCGTTGTTCATGTTTCCCTCCCGCAGTCGTATTTACCGACAACCCTACGGCGTAACGCTTGTTATCGCCCCGTGGAACTATCCGTTCCAATTGCTCTTCTCTCCTCTTGTAGGAGCCGTCGCTGCCGGGAATTGCGTCGTGGTCAAACCCTCCCACAAGACGACCAATACGTTGAAAGTGATTGAAAAGATTATCTCGGAGGTCTTCTTACCGGAATATGTATGCTCGGTATCTGCTGAACGAGAAGAGGAGATGTCGGAATTACTATCACAGCGTTTCGATTATATATTCTTTACTGGCGGGCCTCATTTCGGACATCGGGTGATGCAATCGGCCGCCCGTTTTCTGACGCCGCTAACATTGGAACTGGGCGGTAAAAGCCCTTGTATCGTCGATAGCGATGCGCATATAAAAGTAGCCGCCCGCCGCATAGCATGGGGTAAATTTTTAAATTGCGGGCAGACCTGCGTCGCACCTGATTACCTTTTTGTACACCGTTCGGTAAAAGAACCGTTACTGCATGAGCTAAAAACAGTCATTACCGAATTCTTCGGAGAAGAACCTCTCCAAAGTCCCGATTACGGACGTATTGTCAGCGATGCACATTTCAACCGACTCTGTTCATTGATGCAAGCGGGACGCATCGTTTTCGGGGGAGCGACAGAGGCAGCGTCTCGCTACATAGCCCCTACCCTTATCGACAACATACGGTTGGATGATGCCATCATGCAGGAGGAAATTTTCGGCCCGTTGCTGCCCATCCTGGAATTTTCCGACACGGATCAGGTAAAAAACTATCTACTCACACAAGAGAAACCCTTGGCGTTGTATTATTTTACCTCTGATAGCGAAAAGGCCCGACAACTGCTTACCCATACAACATCGGGCGGAGCCTGCATCAACGACGTGGTTATGCACGTTGCCAACCCATACATCCCGTTTGGAGGAGTAGGTAACAGCGGTATGGGGTATTATCACGGCAAATACAGTTTTTATACATTCAGCCACACACGCAGCGTAGTAAAGTCGTCGCCATGCATTGACATTCGGTTAAAATATCCTCCATACAAGACGAAGTTGAACTGGATGAAACGTTTAATCAAATAAAACGACCTCTAATAACACAATACCGGTATGAACAATTTTACATTTGAAAACCCCACCAAACTGATTTTCGGAAAGGGTACCATTGCCCAACTGGCTAACGAGATAGAAAAAGAGAGACGTATCCTGATCTGTTTCGGAGGCGGCAGTGCCAAACGCAACGGCGTTTACCAACAGGTAAAAGAGGCACTGAAAAACCATCATACGTGGGAGTTCTGGGGAATCGAACCCAATCCCGATTATGCCACGGCTATGAAAGCGATAATGCTGGCACGCGAAAATCGAATCGATTTTTTACTTGCCGTAGGAGGCGGATCGGTCATAGATGCCGTTAAATTTATAGCTCATGCCATTCCATACGAAGGCGATCCTTGGGAACTGATTGCCGACAACACCCTTATCCGTCGCTCCACACCGTTGGCTACCGTACTTACGCTACCGGCAACCGGCTCGGAGATGAACCACCGGGGAGTATTATCGCGCCGCAGCACGCTCGAAAAGGTATCGTTCATAACCCCCTACTCCTTTCCCAAATTCTCCATTCTTGATCCGGAGGTTACTTATAGCCTGCCAACCAAACAATTGGCAAACGGAGTAGTGGATGCCTTCATGCACACCATGGAACAATACATGACTTACCCCGACCACAACCTGTTGATGGACCGTTGGGCCGAAGGGTTATTGATGTCGCTCATCGAGATAGGTCCGAAAGTTCTATCCCAACCGCACGACTACGACACGATGGCAAATTTCATGTTGTGTGCATCCATGGCATTGAACGGATTTACGGGTATGGGGGTCCCGCAAGACTGGGCGACACACCGTATCGGCTATGAACTTACCATCTTGTTCGGGTTGGATCATGCCCAAACGCTGGCAGTCATCTATCCGGCCCTGTTACGGGTATTGAAACAATACAAACGCGATAAGCTGGCCCAATATGCCGAACGGGTATGGGATATCCAATCCGGTTCGACAGACGAGAAAGCCGATGCTGCTATCGAAAAGACCGAAGCATTTTTCCAGCAAATGGGATTACATACACGCATGAGCCAATACGGAATCCCGGCAGAAGCCGTAGATACGATCTACAACCGCATCCAGGCTCGCGGTGTGAGTTATGGAGAGAACCTGCTGGTAACACCTCAGGTAGCCCGAGAAATATACCAAAACGCCTTATAAAGATAAATCATAATAGAATGATCAGGAGGAGTGTCTTGCGAAATGGATACTCCTCTATTTTTTCTATTCCAACAGTAAATCAGTTATATTCACACATTGTTTCTCGGATTCTCCGAACGATGTTTGAAAAAGATTATCCGCCTTTTCAATCGAGCAATGCGGAGCTGGAAAAAGAACCTCCATCGTCTGAACCTCGCATTGCCTATAAACGAATACACTCCTACACGATTGTCGTTATTCAAGCAAAATATAGCTCCGTCTTTCAGAAAAATCAACAGACAATCGGACTCCTGTCTTATATATACGATACTGGCATAGGGAATACCTTCAAGAAAATATTTCCCATGTACATACTTCGTATAGAGTAAAAACATTCGGGTAGGTATTTCCGGCAGGATGATAACCGTATCGGTAAGTTGCAAACAGAAAGGTTTGAGATAATTTCTAAGTTTGTCGCAAATTTCTATTTTCGATAACGGAGGTAACTGTCTTACATAAAGATAGGAGAGCAGATTCCTAAAAAAGTCTACAATCATGATACAGCTTCTCGCTTTTGACAGGCCCATTGTGGAGGGTTATGCCCAAGCGAAAACTCCTTTTCGGAAGTAACGAGAGAAAAAGTTATCCGACAGACAAAAATGAAATAGGGGTGAAAAACAACGGAGCAGTAACAATTCCAAACAGGGATAAACATGGCATAACTTCGCACAAAAAAGCACTACGTTTCCGTTTGCAGTATCCAATCAAACGGAGTTATAAACTCAGAAGGCGCAGATACCGTGTAATTATCCAAAGATAAGGAATCGCCAGAAACCCGTCAAGAAGATAACAAACACAGCCTGCGCCCATATTGTATGTAATAAAACACACAAAACGAGGTAAGCGGTTGTTTATTATTCTTTCTTGACATAAAACTGGCGATTTTAATCTTTAAGAATAATACAACGCCTAAAAACATTTGAGCAAGAATTGCTATGACAATTCACCCAAACTTGTTACAAATATAGTACGAAGCCTTCTCCCGACCAAACCTAAACCTCGTTTTTTAATTGTTCAACCAAATATATCCATTTAGATAGGTTGCCAAACAGAGCCATAGTATATAAGGGACAAAGAGCCACGAAGCGAATTTGTTAGCCTTGTAACTTTTTATGGCATAAATAATCACTCCCGCATCCAATACAAGGATATCGATAAATCCCATCAAAGGGTTGCGAAAGTAAAAAAACAAGATACTCCAAAGGAAATTGAAAAACAGTTGTACGGTAAACAAAGCCAGTAACAGGGCTCTGTTTTGTGATCCGGATCGAAAAACAAGCCCTACCGAAATACCCATGCACAAATAGATGATACCCCACGCAATAGGGAAAACAGCATTGGGAGGCGTCAAAGACGATTTATTCAACAGCGGGTACCACAATTGGAGAGATTCAAATTGAAAATAACTGGCCGTCCATCCCACCAAGAAACAGATGAGTACCGGCACAAACAGGGAAACAAAATTTTTCATAGGCATCAAAACTAATTGAAAAGTAAAAACTATCGTTGTCAGAACTCTTTTGATATAACAAAAAAGAGTCCTGACATTGCCGATGTTTTTAAGTTATTTGACAAACGATTTCTAACAGGAGTTATTCTCTTTCAAGAAAACACAAAAAAGGTACAGAACATTTTTATATTCCATACCTTTCACTATGCTTTATATAAGCTCTTTTCTATAACTTATAATCGTTCTTACAACATTATTATTGTTCTAAACTTCGGTTTAACAAGTAATGTTCAGTTCTTTGAGAACCTCTCTTATTTTTTCAAATGTGGTGATACGTGTAGGTACCAGAGGCAAACGCAACTTGTTTTCGATATACCCCATAGCATTCAAGATACTTTTTACCCCGGCAGGATTACCATCGACAAACAAAAGTTTGAACAACTCGGTAAACCGATGATGTATCAGTAATGAATTGGCAAAATCTCCGTTCAACGCTAAACGTACCATACGGCTGAACTCTTTGGGAAAAGCGTTTCCGATAACGGAGATTACCCCTACGGCACCCAACGAAATGAGCGGGAAAGTTATACCGTCATCTCCTGAAATAACCATAAAATCTTTAGGCTTGTTTTTAATGATGTCATCCATCTGCGTAATATTGCCCGATGCCTCTTTGATAGCCACTACGTTTTCAAATTCGCGCGCTATACGTAGCGTCGTTTCGGCCGACATATTGACCCCCGTACGCCCAGGCACGTTGTACAACACAACAGGCAGTTGCGTTGCGCTGGCAATCGCCTTGTAATGTTGATAAATACCTTCCTGAGAGGGTTTATTATAATAGGGGACAACCGACAGGATAGCATCGATACCGGTAAAATCGTCCGTTTTCAGCTTTTCTACAATGGCTCGGGTATTATTACCTCCTACCCCCAATACAATAGGGATACGACCTTTTACCCGTTCTGTTACAAAACGAATAATTTGAGTCTTTTCTGTTTCAGTCAGGGTCGGTGTTTCGGCTGTCGTACCCAATACGACTAAATAGTCTGTCCCGTTTTGTATCTGAAATTCAAGGAGTTTTGAGAGGGCATCAAAGTCTATGGATTCATCTTCTTTAAACGGAGTGATCAATGCCACCCCCATCCCTTTTAGATTAATTTTTGCCATATATGTTTGTTGATAGATCTTTGTTTATCGGGTCCCAAAATTACGAATTATTCTCTTTTATATCAATTTTCTTCCAGTAAAATAACAAATTTTCCCATATATCGGAGGGGGTCAACGGTTGTGTACTTTGAATCATCAATTGATACGGATTGGTATCTCCTTTTTTTACCCCCATTTTATAAGATGCCGGGATGATATATGCCAAATAGAGCGTTGAATAGTTCAATTCGGTGGTGACATCTATCATAACATCGTAACGGCATTGTTGCAATAATTTCAAGATATTTGCTACGGGGGTGTGCGTACGTCGGCTGAAATCGGAAGAAGTTAATACTTTTACATAGTCCGGCGTATCACTCATGGGGGCAATGCCTTTCTGCTTTTTCGTATCAATAACAAACACGTCCAACTCTTTCCCCGCCTGACGGAAAGCTTCTATTTGAGGGAGCAAAGCCTCAAAGGCATCACGTTCGCACAGCAATAAAATACGGCGTGCACGTTCATAACTTTGAAACGAATCTGAAAAACGGGGAGATCCGGCCTGTATCTTCTTAATTTTCTGTTTCAGGTTATAATTAAACATCTTGGTCTTTCTTTTATGATTCGATCATTTTTAAGAACTCCTCTTCTGAAATAATCCGGATACCGAGCTTACGGGCTTTTTCAAACTTTGCAGGCCCCATGTTGGAACCAGCTAACAGATAATGGGTCTTTCCCGATATGGAACCGGTATTTTTCCCGCCATGTTGTTCTATCAACGTTTTATACTCTTCCCGGGAATGGTGTATGAATGTACCGCTGATAACAATCGTAGCCCCTTGTAACCGATCGGTGTGAAGGCTGAGCTGTTCAGACGATATTTCAAATTGCAACCCGTATTGCTTCAATCGTTCGAGCTGTCCCAGATTTCGTTCATCTCTGAAATAACGAATAACACTTTGTGCAATTTTATCGCCAATCTCATCGACGGCCACCAACTCTTCTTCCGTAGCGTTTTTCAAAGCATCTATATTTTTAAAGGCATATGCCAGTTTTTTGGCCGTAGTCTCTCCTACAAACCGGATACCCAAGGCAAACAAGACACGCTCAAAGGGAACGTTTACCGAATTTGCAACGGAATCGATAATGTTACGGGCTGACTTCTCTCCCAACCGTTCCAAACTGGCTATCTGAGGGATTTCCAGCGTATATAAGTCTGCTACATTTTTGACGATTCCCAACCGGAAAAACAGATCGACCGTCTCGGTACCAATACCCTCGATATTCATGGCCCGACGGCTGATAAAGTGCTCTATACGCCCTTTTATCTGGGGAGGGCAACCGGTTTCGTTGGGACAATAATATGCCGCCTCTCCTTCGTATCGAACCAGTGGTGTGTTACATTCCGGTTCGGGACAGCGGCTGATAAAACGCACCTTCTCTCCTATCATAAACCGGGCCTCTGTATTGACACCTACAATCTTCGGTATAATCTCTCCTCCTTTTTCTACATATACCATGTCTCCAATATGAAGGTCCAACGATTCGATGATATCGGCATTGTGCAACGAAGCACGTTTTACCGTCGTACCCGAAAGCAGCACCGGGTCTAAATTGGCAACCGGAGTAACCGCTCCGGTTCTACCTACCTGATAAGACACGTAATTGAGGCGTGTTTCGGCTCTTTCTGCCTGAAACTTATAGGCTATCGCCCAGCGGGGAGATTTGGCCGTATAACCCAGATTCTTCTGTTGTAGCAACGAATCTACTTTAAATACGATACCATCGGTAGCTACCGGCAACGTTTTTCGATTAACGTCCCAAAAACGAATAAAATCATTGATCTCGTTTAACGAGTTGAGCCGGCGCATGGCATCGGAGATTTTGAATCCCCATGAGCGAGCGGCCTGCAAATTTTCGTAATGGCTGTCAGAAGGGAGGTTGTCGCCCAACAGATAATACAAGTATGCGTCTAATTGACGAGAGGCTACTACCGAGGAGTTTTGTAGTTTCAACGTTCCGGATGCGGCGTTTCGAGGATTGGCAAAAAGCGGTTCTTCCTGAGCTTCCCTTTCCTGGTTGAGTTTCTCAAAAACATTCCACGGCATCAGCACCTCGCCTCTAATCTCAAATTCCCGAGGATAACCGCTACCCCTGAGTTGTAACGGAATACTGCGAATGGTCTTGACATTATCGGTAACGTCGTCGCCTTGTGTTCCGTCGCCACGCGTTACAGCCCTGACCAATTTACCGTCGATATAGGTCAGCGAAATGGAGGTACCGTCGTATTTCAACTCTCCGACAATCTGAAATGCCGTGTTGAGCGATTCCTCTACCCGAGTATAAAAATCAGACACCTCTTCTGCGGTATAGGTGTTCGAGAGCGACAACATCGGATATTTATGTACTACCTGCTTGAACGATTTGTTGATATCGCTGCCTACCCGCTGGGTGGGAGAATTGGGATCGGCATATTGGGGATATTGATTTTCCAACTCCTGCAACTCTCTCATCATGAGGTCGAAATCCATGTCGGAGATAAGTGGCGCGTTCAAAACATAATAGCGATAATTATGTTCGTTCAGTTGTGTTCGGAGAGTCTCTATTTTTTCTAACGTAGCATCCATGTCCGGATTATGGTTGTCAAAACGTGTAAATATAAAAAATCCTTTTGGAATACATCCGTTCAAATAATATAAAAGTTATGGAAATAACCAAAACGATTGTAGAATCGGCCATAAAGTCCTACTTTTGCAACCAAAAGAACCACCATGCGCATAGATATATTGACAGTCCTGCCCGAATTGATAGAAGGGACTTTGAACCACTCTATTTTAAAACGTGCCCAAGACAAAGGCTTGGTAGAAATTTATCTGCACAACCTGCGGGATTACTCTACTGACAAACATCGCAGAGTGGATGACTATCCTTTTGGCGGGGAGGCCGGGATGGTCATGCAAATCGAACCGATAGACCGGGCCATCTGCTCGCTTACGGCAGAACGGCATTACGATGAAATCATCTATACCTCCCCCGACGGTGAAAAGTTTGACCAGCCCATGGCCAATACCCTCTCCTTGAACGAGAATATGATTATCTTGTGCGGGCACTATAAGGGAATCGATTTCCGTATCCGGGAACATCTCATTACCAAAGAGATTTCGATAGGAGATTATGTACTTACCGGAGGGGAGTTGGCGGCAGCCGTAATGTGCGATACGATTGTCCGGTTAATTCCAGGAGCAATCGGCGACGAGCAATCGGCGCTGTCCGACTCGTTTCAAGACCGCCTCTTGGCTCCGCCTGTCTATACCCGACCGGCCGAATACAAAGGGTGGAAGGTTCCCGACATCCTGCTGTCGGGACATCAACGAAAAATAAGCGAGTGGCAACACGAACAAGCACTGAACCGCACCCGGGCACTCCGGCCCGATTTGCTGGATGAATAAAACGTTTTTTATATCTTTTCGTCCAGGTTATCCCGTAAAATATTGCGTAACGTATCCAGCATATTTCTGGCTTGAAGAATATCGCTCTTGTTATTATCCGGTATCTCGGCAGTACCATTCTCGTTCATGATTTGATCCAGGTGTTTTATAAGCGATGCGGCCTCTTCCAGATTCCCGGCATTGTATTGAGCCAAAATCAACTTGAATGTCACTTTTATGTCGTACGGTGTGATGTTTAACACCTGATTGTAATACGGGATGGCCTCTTCGGGCATTTCTTGGATGGCTTTCAAATCGCCCAACAGCATATAGGCCTCTTCGTTGTTCGGGTCCAGAAAAACAGCCTTCCCTAAATAATTTTCAGCCAAAGCAAACTCCCTCTGCCGCAAATAGATTTCTCCCAAGAAAGAGTAGAGAGACGAGTCTTTGTCGTCTATGACAATGGCTTTTTTCAGGAAATCGATGGCACTTTGCATCTCGCCTGTATCAAAATAGTTGACAGCCAACTGATAACAGGTCTCTACATCGCGCGGATTTATCTCGTATGCTTTTGTCAAATAGACAATGGCCTCTTTTGTTTTTTTCAACGCAGAATAGCACTCTGCTATCAATTCGTAAGCAATGCTTTTACTGCCTCCGTTCCGAACATATTCATCGAATACCGCGATGGCCTCTTCGTACCGCCGGGTATCAAAAAGGCAATAGCCTCTGAACGACAAGGCATTGAGATCATTCTCATCAATGGCCAAAGCATAGTCGCAAGCCTCGATGGCTTTTTCGTAATTCTTTTTTATGGCATATATTTTGGCGAGTCCCAACCAATCGGTACTGGAATAGGGATCTTGTTCCAATAACCTATCGTATGTTTTCAGGGCCAAATCGAACTGTTCCTTTTCTTCGTAGATCGAAGCCAACTCTCGCAGGATATCTGTCGTGTCGGATATCCGTTGCAACGCTTTCTCGGCAAAATCGGTCAATTCAGACATCCGATTAAAATCGACAAGCAAATCTAAAACATCCAGACACAAGTCGGGCGAAAAATTTTCATGATCCAATAAGCTATTCAACCATTCGATGGCTTGTTCGTTTTCCCTCTTATAAAGGCATAATTCGGCTTTTAAAACAATCACCTCTTCATCCTCGTACGGTAAAACGGAAAGTTTCTTTTCAGCTTCGTCTATCTGCTCTACATAGAGTAAATATCTTGCCTCTTTTATCAACAGATCAACATTTCCGGGGTGCTGTTTGAGCCCGTTCTGTATAACGGCAAGGGCTTCGTTGTAATTTCCCTTCGTTTCGTAAAGAAAGGCTACCTCATCGAATTCTTCGACGTCGAAATAGGGTATTTTCCCCTGTTTCTTCATCTCGTTATACCGACGAAACAGATCGGCGCCCTGTTGTTCTATGGACATCTTTACTTTGTATTAATTGACGAAAAAAGCCGGTCATATCATACATGATAAGACAGGCTTTCATTTTCGATTATTGGATTATTTATCTTTTATCTTGCCCCAACTGTCTTTGAGCGGAACTACTCGGTTGAATACGATCTTTTCTTCGGTCGAATCGGGATCTACGCAGAAATAGCCCGTACGTTGAAATTGGAAACGTTCGCCAGGTTTACTAACCGTTGCCACATAGGGTTCTGCCTTGCAATCGGTCAATACTTTCAACGAATCGGGATTCAACAACTGACGGAAATCTATCTCTTTCTCTTCGGAGGGATTCTCCACACTGAACAGACGATCGTACAGACGTACTTCCACCGATGCACAATGCTCTACCGATACCCAATGCAACGTACCTTTTACCTTACGGCCCGAATTGGCCATACCGCTCTTGGTTGTAGGATCGTACTCACAATATACCTCTGTTACTTTCCCCTGTTCATCTTTCTTAAATCCCGTACATTTTACAATGTAGGCGTTTTTCAGACGTACCTCTTTATCTACGGAGAGCCGGAAATATTTTTTAGGGGGATTCTCCATAAAGTCGTCCCGTTCGATATACAACTCTCTACTAAACGGTATCTGATGTGTCCCGGCCGATGCATCTTCTGGATTGTTTTCAGCATCGAGTATCTCCACTTTCCCTTCGTCGTAATTGGTAATAATCAGTTTTATCGGATCCAAAACAACCGATACCCGCGTGGCCGTTTGATTCAAATCTTCGCGGATACTATGTTCCAGCAACGAAACATCGATCAACCCGTCGTATTTGGTATAACCGATTCTATCGATAAAGTTCTTGATGGATTGGGGGGTATAACCTCTACGGCGCAATCCGCAAAGGGTCGGCATACGAGGGTCATCCCAACCCGATACCAGTTTCTCTTGTACCAACTGCAACAGTTTCCGCTTGCTCATCACGGTATAGGTAAGGTTCAGCCGATTAAACTCCATTTGTCGGGGGCGATAGTCATCGCCTGCGAACTGATCGATGAACCAATCGTACAAAGGACGATGGACTTCAAATTCGAGCGTACAGATAGAGTGAGTAACGCCCTCAAAATAGTCAGATTGCCCGTGTGCGAAGTCATACATGGGATATGCATTCCATGTCGTTCCCGTCCGATGATGCGGATGTTTGATAATTCGGTACATGATCGGGTCTCTCATGTGCATATTGGGGGAAGCCATATCTATTTTGGCCCGTAAAACCATACTGCCTTCTTCAAACTCACCCTTGTTCATCCGTTCAAACAGATCAAGATTTTCCTCTACACTCCGGTTGCGGAACGGACTCTCTATCCCGGGTTGTGTCGGGGTACCTTTCTGCCGGGCTATCTCTTCGGCAGATTGTTCATCGACATAGGCTTTCCCCTCTTTTATAAACCGAACGGCCAAATTCCACAATTTGGGGAAATAATCCGAGGCATAATAGAGGCGATCGCCCCAATCGAATCCTAACCATTTTATATCTTCTTGTATGGAATCTACATATTCAACATCTTCTTTTACCGGATTGGTATCGTCAAAGCGGAGGTTGCATTTCCCCCCGAATTTTTCAGCAATACCGAAATCCATACAAATGGCCTTTGCATGTCCTATATGCAAATAACCATTCGGTTCCGGCGGGAATCGGGTGTTTAACCTTCCTCCGTTTTTACCGGCTTTTAAATCGGCATCTACGGCAACTTCTATGAAATTCAGGCTTTTCTTTTCCGTATCTTCATTTTTTTCTGTCAGTGCCATCGTCTTGGATAAATATTATATTTTCTGATTTGGTTGCAAAGTTAATGAAAAAACACTTGTCCTACGTATGGTTTGTCGTTTTTCTTGGAAAGAACCTTCTCCACAAAAACAGGAGAGACGTTCCGAGTCGAGCGTCTCTCCTATCTTGAACATTTTTGCTTACGAGGGAATTGTCAATATCGGTGTGTCCGTATGGAACAGCATCTTATGTGCAATGCTCGGATTGAAAAGTCGTGCAAAGATATTGCGCTTGCGCGATGCCAACACCAGAACATCAATATTCTTATTTCGGACAACGGTTTCAATATCACTTAAAAAGTCCTCGTTTTGTATGGTCTCGCACGAAACCTCTTTGCCTGGATAATTTTTAACAAAATAGTCCTTGATTCCTGCCATTTTTATTTCGTCCCATTCGTCCTGTTTATTGGCGATATGGATCAAACTTACGGCAAATGAAAAAGGTTTCATCAATCTCATAAACATATCCAAGGCTATCAGTTCCTTTTGCTCAAATGCGATAAAAAACGCGATATTTTTTACCTGATCCATCGAAAGGACCGGAGTATTTTCCGGGATAGCAAAAACAGGGCACCTTATACTGTCGAGGACTTCGGCCGTAACGCTTCCGATTAAATCCTGCTCCTTCTGATCTTTACCACGGGTACCCATAATAACAATCAACGGATTATACTCTTTGGCGTATTGAATGATTTCGTCTTCCGGAATCCCCTCCTGCAAGGCTATGTCAAATTTAACATCGGCCAACTTACCCTCGGCAATCTGTTTGTTCAGTTTTTCTGTAAAAGAGGCTGTTTCCTTGTTGGCCCGTTCAAAAACCTGTTTAAATGCCTCGTCTTCACTTATCTCATACGTAAACGTGTCAGTTATGGGAATCGCTCCCGGGAAATAAGGGCTAAAATATACATGCAACAGCATGACTTCGGCTCCCAACGTTTTGGCCAGATTGAATCCTATCTGACACGCATGATATGAATAGGAAGAATAATCGACCGGTATCAATATCCGATTAAGCCTTTCTACGGGTTCTTCATAGCTTCTGTCATCTTTCAGCAATGGATACTCCTCTAAAACCTGCAAGGCATGAGGCAAATCTCTTTCATGTATTCTGACGCGAACCCCGGAAGAGATAACCGGCTGTATCAAATTAACGTTCTGGATTACGGTTGGAATTCCTTCACTTTCCAATACCCCTTTGATGATTTGAGCTTTTTCAAAGGTATGTATGGCAATCGTAATAAGTCTGTCTGTATCCATTTTTTTTTGATTTTTGAATTACATACAAATCCTATTGATAATCTCACCTACTCTCAGCGGTAAATAGCCGGAGCGCGTCCTGGGCATAAACAAAAAATATCAAAACATAGCGTTGACTACATCTTGATATTATTCGTTTGAGTTCTGTTCTGAAAGAATCTTAACTGCCATATCATAAATTGTCGTATCATCTAATACAACAATACCGCCATCAGGTCCAGGTTCGATATGCAAACCGCAATTTTTACCAAAGTTATAATCATTCCCTCCAAAATAGTTACGTACGGTTTGTACTCGTATATTTAGTTCATCTGCAATTCTATGAATAGAACCAGTAGGCAGACTGTCTTTCAGGCGACGAAGTTCATTAAATGTTATTGTTTTTGGCATAGTAGAAAATGTTTAAAAAGGTTCTTAATATTTTTTACATTATCACGCAATAAATATAGGTTTAATTTTTTGCTTTTCCAAATATTATTGCAATTATTTCACAAAAACGGAGAAGAGGCTGTTTTTCAAATTGTTCTTATGTAGATCAGGCAATGGCCGCGTACAAAACAATTCCTATCCAGGTTATATATAAGGTGATCAGTATAGGGGCAACACTGATATGAACATAAGGAATCTGATAATCAGACAGCCACCCTTTATAATACATACCGCCTCGAACAAACGTGTACAATTGATATCCGATTATCCCGACAACAAGCCCCAAAAAGGACCCGCCTAAAATATCCCCCGGATAATGAACGCCTAAATAGATTCGGGTATAACAATTCAGCAAGGCCCATATAACCATGCTTATCGTATATATTTTACGACGAAAGACGAGCGAAGTAAAGGTTAGCATTCCCACCGCATTTGCAGCATGGCTCGAAATAAAGCCGTATTTACCACCCCTGTAATTATTCACTATATCTATCAATCCCAACAACTCGGGATCCTGGGTCGGCCTGAATCGGGCAAAAAAAGGTTTGAAAAAGGATGTAGAGATTTGGTCCGTCAAGGTTGCTACAATTGCTGAAACAAGCAGGATCAGGATGGCTTCCAATAAACATTTCCGACAATAAACGTAGCATAAAGACAATGCCAACGGTAACCAAATAAGCCTTCCGGTATATATCCACATGAATTGATCCCAGAATGTGCTATTACTCCCGTTTATTTGAAGCAACAGCCATTTATCATATTCGAGAAATTGTTCTAACATAACCGGATTGAATTCTCTATCTTTTTTAGATTATTTCCATTTTATCCAACGGAATCCATCCTCGATTCCCATCCACCTCGATTTCTCCCCATCCGGAAAGGGTACTGATAACCGATACCTTGGTCCCTTCGTGCAATACAAACATATCCATACCTTCTGCCGACGGAGTACTCTTGATGGTGATAGTAGGGGCAAAAATAATGGCTTGGTCATGTGCCAACATTTTTTGTTTTAAATCGGAAGAGAAAATGTTGGAGACAATACAAACGAATATCAAAAAGATACCAACAAAAAATCCGACCTTTTTAATCCATACTACACGTGTAAAGAAATAGAGGAACAAGCAAATGATAAAGCCGATAAAGCACCCAACTCCCAGATAGGCCCATCCGTTTGAGGACATTCCGTTCCGGACGTTATTGACCCACGATGTAAGGAAAAACGGTTTTACGGCATTTACTTTATCTACAATATGGGTACGGGCCATTTCCAAGTTATATCGGGCATCTTCGTTATTGGGCGATATGGACAAAGCCCGTTCATAATTGAGGATAGCCGGAGCATACTTTTTTTCTTTATAATAGGCATTCCCCAGATTATAATACACGGTTGCCGATTTCCCTTCATCCTTCAATACGGATTCATACAGCTCTATCGCTTTGGCATATTCGTTGTTACTGTACGCTTCATTTGCTTCCGAGAGCTTGTCCTGTGCGAGCAAAGTACTTGTAAAACAGGCAAACGCTACAATAAAGGAATATATCTTTTTCATATCTCGAATCTTATTTTTTGATTGTATTTTCCATTTTGCCGATGGCCTCTACGGTCGATTCGTACAGGTCGTCCATCGCTTTTTCCGATTGAGCGGGAGCATATTGGGCAAACTCACACGTATCCAGGATTTCCATAAAACGAGCGATCAATTCAGGATCTGCCCCATATTTATTCAGTTCGGCTTCTACATTGTCTTTTGTCAGTTCCGAAAGAGGCAAGCTCAATTTATCGCTTAAATATCCCCAAACGGCTTTTAACGTTTCGTCGTAGAACTGTTCTTTTTGATGTTCTTTTAAATAATTGCCTGCCAGCTTCAACCGTTTTTTAGCTACTTTATTGGCTTTTTTAGTCTTCATCAAGGCGATGTTGGCATTGGCTTTGGCTTGCTTCCGATATACAATTACGAAAATAATAAACATCAAAGCCGGTATAATGTATCCGAGGATATACCCCCAAGAACCGAAAAAGAATGTGATCTCTTTCTGCAATTTGGTATCTCCTACTTTGATAAACCGAATATCTTGCCCCAATAACTTCACATTTTCTTTGTTGGTGAAATTACTCATCACGGCGGAAGAACTCTTCCCATCTCCTTTCTCAACCTGTAATTCAAACGGTTGGGTCGTTAGCGTCTTGTAACTGTTTGTCGAGGTATCGAAATAGGAGAAGGATATTCCCGGTATAGTGAAATTACCGGCAAAACGAGGAATAGCCGTATATTCTATGGTCTTATGCCCTTGTAAACCGGAAGTAGTATTTTTGGTTTCTACGTTTACAACCGGGTCGTATGTTTCAAAATCTTCGGGAAAGTCTATTTCCGGATTCTTTATGTATTTCAGGTTTCCGGTTCCCTTGATTTCCAATTTTATGGTTACGGCTTCGTTTTCCTTTACTTTGGTATTGTTTATGGAAGATGCAATGGTAAAGGACCCGATCGCATTCATAAACGAGGCCGGACGACCAGAGGGCAGCGGTTCTACCGTAACAGATGTTGCCGGGATATTGACCGAACGCCTCACATCATCATACATATCCATATTGAACAGGTCATGGATACTTACTTGACGTGGGACTTGTGTCAAAACTTCCATTTTACCGGAAGATATATCGATCTTTCCTGTTTTTTGAGGGAACAACAGGTATTGTGCCAATTCTACCGTTCTATAAATTTTTCCATTTACCTCTTCCAGTTTTAATTGACGGTCTTCTCCCAACTCCATCTCAGATACGGCAAATCCGTCGAAATTCGGGAAATTGGCACTCAAAACCTGACTAAGGTTGACCGATTGTCCGGCAAACAACTTTATTGTAGCTAAAACTGCCTCTTGTTCATAAACCTTTCGTTTTGATAATATCACCTGGGCAAACAAATCATTTCCTTCGGAGGATGATTTCCGGGTATTTTGGGTAGCGATTCTTTCGGCGGCATCCTCGTCTGACAAAACTTTTATGGTAATCGGTTGGGTAGAATATTGTTTATCCCCTACCTGAAACGTTGCCGGATCAATGGTATAGGTTCCCTCTTTGGTAGCCATCAAGTAATAAATCCTCGCATTGCTGACTATTTGAGTCCTATGTCCATTAGTAATCTGAATAGATTGTCCCATCGATTCTGCCGGGCCATTTAATACATCAAATCCAGAAAAGGAAGGTCCTCTAAAATTGGTAGCCTGCATCGTATTGATTTCAAATTTGACTTGGAATTGCTGACCCACCTTCACCACTTCGGGGGCAATGGCATTGAATTCGATCTTTTCTTCTGCATACGAAGTATATACCGTATATGTGAACAGTGAAATTAATATAAATAGTAATCTCCTCATATATATTTTATCTTTTACTTCATTTCTGTTTGGAACAACAATTTAATTACCAATCTTTGTCCGTAATTTTTTGTTTTACTTGTTGCATTTGTTCCTTGGTTACTCTTTCTTGGGTAGCCTTTTCATCCTGTTGCAACGCCTCTAAAATTTGTTCGGCATTCTCCCGAGACATTTGTTGGTCTTGTTGTTGCTGCTGATTTTGTTCGTCTTGGTTCTGATCCTGATTTTGCTGTTGTTGATTTTGATTTTGATTCTGATCCTTTTGATCCTCTTTATTCTCCTGTTGTTGATCGTCTTGTTGTTGGTCCTGATTTTGTTGATTTTGCTGCTCCTGCAAGAGCTTCTGAGCCAATACCAGGTTATACCGCGTTTCATCGTCGTTCGGGTTTAAGCGTAACGCCTGCTTGTATGCTTCGATACTTTTAGCATAATCTTTTGCCTGCGAAGAGATGTTTCCCAAGTTATGCCATGCGGCAGCAGCTTTTACCGGGTCTTTTTGCATCTGGGCAGACATCTTGTATTGTTCGCCCGCTTCGTTATACTTTTCTTGTTTGAACAAGGCATTTCCCAAATTAAAGATTCCTTGTTCGGAGGTAGGATTTACTTCCAAACTCCTGCGGTAGCTAATTTCCGCCTCGGTATATTTTTCATCGTTGTATAGCTTGTTCCCTTCCCGCAAATTCTTCCTTTCAGCCTTTTGGGCGAAAAGGGCAAACGGGAAAAGAAAAACGATTATCCATATAATACGTCTCATATTGTTGTATTTAAAAGTATTACGAAAAGAAATCGAATCTTTTCATTAAACTGTTTTTCTTGTCTAAAATAAATATGTCTGCCAATAACAATACCAAAACAATCCACGCCAAACTTTGGAACTGTTCATCATATTCGGAAT
Organism: uncultured Bacteroidales bacterium; assembly: GCA_949300615.1. Taxonomy (GTDB): domain Bacteria; phylum Bacteroidota; class Bacteroidia; order Bacteroidales; family CHK158-818; genus Gallibacteroides. The sequence goes on along the minus strand of CASGEW010000015.1, from coordinate 6,550 downwards.
ATACCTTTGATTCCAAATCTGTCTTTTTCATTTTACTGACCTCGTTGAGTAGCGCTCTCAATGCGTTGTTGGTATTGTCGGCCCGGACATAGATACCCTTTCCTGCTTCGGCAATCTGATGTCCCATAGTTTCGTTCAATTTCGAAATGACAACGTTTCCCTGGTTGTCTTTTTTGAAATCATTGCTTTGTTCGCTCTCCGGGATTGGAACTCCTTCGGGCGAACCGATACCGATGACATCCACTTTAATTCCTTTTTCTGCGGCTTGTTTCGCCATCTCAACGGCATCGCCTTCGTGGTTTTCGCCATCGGTTATAACGATAATTGCCTTATCGCTCGACTTATCAGGAGAAAATGATCGTATTGCCAGCTGTATGGCTGATCCGATAGCCGTTCCCTGAGATGAAATCATGTTCGGGGTAATACCAGAAAGAAACATCTTGGCCGAAGAGTAATCAGTGGTAATGGGCAATTGCGTATAGGCATCCCCGGCAAAAACGATCAATCCAACTTTGTCATTCGACAAATCATCGATCAATTTCGACAAAATCTGTTTCGACTTTTCCAAACGATTGGGCGATATATCTTTGGCCAACATGGAGTTGGATATATCCAATGCAATCATAATCTCCACTCCTTGTTTTTTTACCGATTCCAATTTCGACCCGAATTGAGGCCCGGCAATCACAAACACCAGTACAAACAAGGCAAAAAGTTGAAAATAGAATTTTACATGAGGCTTGTAGCGTGAAATATCGGGCATCAGAGACTCCAACAATTTGATATCCCCGTATTTTTTCAGATTTCTCCTTCTACGAAAAATGCCATACAGGTAAACCAGATAGATTACCGGCAACACCAATAACAAGTAAAAATATTCTGGATGTGCAAATCGAAACATAGTAACAATCTCCGTTTTTATTATGGTATATTTTTCAATACCGTATTTCTCAATAAAATTTCAAAACAAAGCAGGATAAAAGCGGCAAGGGCCCAAACCAGGTACTCTTCCTCTTTTTTACTGAACTCCTTGACGCTCATCTTTGTTTTTTCCAATTTATCAATCTCTTCAAAAACTTTTTCCAATGCATTCTCGTCTGTGGCCCGGAAATATTCGCCTCCGGTAGTAGCGGCTATTTGTTTCAATGTATTTTCATCTATATCCACCTCTACCTGTTGGGTAACAATCGTTCCATAAGGTGTCCGGGCCGGATAAGGTGCCATACCGCGCGTACCTACACCGATGGTATATACACGAATACCGTACGTCGCTGCTATCTCGGCGGCTGTGGCGGGCGATACCTGACCGCGGTTGTTCGACCCGTCCGTTAAAAGAATGATGGTTTTGGATTTGGCCTGCCCATCTTTTATCCGATTGATGGCTGTGGCCAAACCTACACCAATAGCCGTACCATCCTCCAAGACACCGCATTGAACGTTTTTCAATTGATTCAACAGGATAACATGGTCGGTCGTCATGGGACAAAGGGTAAACCCTTCGGCAGCAAATTCCACCAACCCGATATTATCGTTGCGACGTCCATTGATAAAGGCTGCTGCTACATCTTTGGCCGCTTCCAAACGGTCTGGTTTAAAATCTTGGGCCCACATACTGGTAGATACGTCCAACGCTAAAATAATATCAATCCCCTCTGTGGTAGAGTTCTGCCAGCTACTGCTCGACTGGGGACGTGCCAAAGCGACAATTACGCAAATCAAAACCAGCAAACGCAAAAAAAACCGAAAATGTCTCAGGTAACTCTTATACGTTACCGGTAATTTGTCAAAAGCCTGCGTCGCGGAGACTTGCAACGATGCTTGGGCTCCTTTTTGTTTCCAGATGTACCAGGCTATAACCGGTATCAACAGGAGCAATAAATATAAATATAGCGGATTAGCAAATGTCATTGTCGTCAATTTTTATCAGAAACTATTTCGAGTTTGCCATAGGTTTGTTCTCCTTCTGCGTAATTGTTTCTTCGTTATTTCCCTGATCAACGTTTTCCGACTCTTGATCGTTGTTTTCAGGCTCAGGTTCTTCCTCTTTGGTTTGAGAAACGAAAAGCATCGCGTTTACCATACTTACTTCGTTCTCATCGGGAAGGGGTTTCCATTTGGCGAATTTTACAAAGTCTGCTGTTACTAAAATCTGTTTTAAATTGTCATATACAGAATTATAGTCATGCAATACCTTGATTTTACCCAGAATTTCCGAGGAGGTCATCTCCAAGGCATTGATCCGGAACCGCTCAAAAATGTATTGCCGGAGGATATCCGTTACTTGGGTATAATACTCTTTTTCGCGGTTGTTTTGCCAAAGCTTTTCGTCTTTTACTTTTTCCAATGCCTGTAAAGCTCTTACATGGGCAGGCAAAAGCGGTACAACAGGCTGCGAACCCAACAACAGTTTATGTTTTTTATATCTGTAATAGATATAAATGGCTGCGGCTATTACCAACAAGGCCAATAATACCCACAATACGGGCATCAGGTAATCTTTCCAGACGAACGGAGCTTTCATAACCGGCTTGATGTCGAAAAATTCAGCTCCGGTAGTGTCGATGTCTAACGTAACGACCTTCAAACTTAACGAATTAGTTTCCAAAGTATCGTCTCCATCAATAAACTTAAATGGTGGGATATAATAGAAACCGGAGTCAAAAGAGGTTACAAGCAATTGACTATTGATCTGCCATTTAGCATCGTTCAAATCGGTTGTATCCGGCGTCGAAACTTTCAATATTTCAATACCCTTTACCAAGGTATCTTTCCATGCTGGCGGTATTACCGTTTTGCCCTTGTCTTGCACCACTTCCAACTTTATTTGTGTCTGATGCCCTACCAATATGGCCGTGGAATCCATCGAGGCTTTTACCTGTTGAGCCGTTACTTCATTCCCCCAACATAGCAGGATGATGGTTAAACAAAGCCATGCAAACAAAGTTTTACGCATTATTTTTTTCATCCGTAAGTATTATTCAATTTAAAATCTTCACTATATATGCAAGATTTATCAATTTCGTTTTTGAAACAATTTCATCAAGGCCTTCACATAATCCTCGTCAGTAGCTACCGAAACTGCATCAACCCGACTTTTGGCAAAGGCGTCTTCTGTCCTTTGCTGATTTTGCACCCACCAATTTTTATAGGCCGAACGAACTTTGGAGGACGAAGAGTCAATCCAACATTCCTGCCCGGTTTCGGCATCTTTCATTTTGATCAGACCTACATCGGGTAAATCGGTTTCCCGTTTGTCATAAACCTGTATGGCAACCATATCGTGCTTTTTATTGGCGATAGAAAGCGCATCTTTGATGTTCTCAGCATTGATAAAATCCGATATTAGAAACGATGTGGCCCGTTTCTTGATGGCATTGGTCATATAACGCAACACCATGTTTATATCGGTCTTGTTGCTGCTTGCTTCAAAGCCAATAAGTTCCCGGATAATATAGAGGATATGTTTCCGTCCTTTCTGCGGAGGGATAAACTTTTCTATCTTATCGGAAAAGAATATAACCCCGATCTTGTCGTTGTTGTGAATAGCTGAAAAGGCCAACGTAGCGGATATTTCCGTAATCATCTCCTTTTTCATTTCACATCGGGTGCCGAAATCTCGACTGCCCGATACATCGACCAACAACATAACCGTCATCTCCCGTTCTTCTTCAAAAACCTTGATATAGGGTTTGTTATGACGGGCGGTAACGTTCCAGTCAATATCCCGGATATCATCTCCATACTGATACTCCCGCACTTCGGCAAATGCCATTCCTCGCCCCTTAAACGCCGAATGGTATTGGCCGGCGAAAATGTTTCTGGATAATCCCCGGCTTTTTATCTCGATATGGCGAACCTTTTTTAAAAGTTCACTTGTTTCCATTATTGCTGTTTTTTATCCCGATTAGGGTACTTCTACTTTATTCAGAATTTCACTTATGACATCTTCGGAGGTGAGGTTATTCGCTTCTGCTTCGTAACTTAACCCAATACGATGGCGCATTACATCGTAACATACGGCACGGACATCTTCCGGAATAACATATCCCCTGTGTTTTAAGAATGCATACGAACGGGCAGCCAAGGCCAAATTGATGGAAGCACGGGGAGAGGCTCCGAACGAGATCATCTCTTTCAGGTTTTCCAATCCGTATTCCTGAGGATATCTGGTAGCAAATACAATATCAACGATATAGCGTTCTATCTTTTCATCCAGATAGACTTTGCGAACGATATTACGGGCTTCGAGAATCTCTTCGGCTTTCAAAACAGGAGTAATGGCCGGCCGTTTTCCCATAATATTCTGCCGAATAATCAGTTTTTCTTCTTCTTTTTTAGGATAACCGATAACAACTTTCATCATAAAACGGTCCACCTGAGCTTCGGGCAGAGGATATGTACCTTCCTGCTCAATCGGGTTTTGAGTAGCCATTACCAAAAACGGTTCATCCAATTTATAGGTTTCTTCGCCAATGGTAACCTGACGTTCTTGCATGGCTTCGAGCAGGGCACTTTGTACTTTTGCCGGGGCACGGTTTATTTCATCGGCCAATACGAAATTGGCAAATACCGGCCCTTTTTTTACCTGAAATTCCTCTTTTTTCTGGCTATAAACCATAGTTCCTACCACATCGGCAGGCAATAGGTCGGGTGTAAACTGAATACGGCTATACTTGGCATCTATCAGGGACGCCAATGTTTTAATAGCCAATGTTTTTGCCAAACCCGGAACCCCTTCGAGCAATATATGTCCATCTGAAAGCAATCCTATTAACAACGAATCAACTAAATGTTTTTGACCTACAATTACTTGATCCATACCCATGGTAATCATGTTTACAAACGAGCTTTTGCTTTCTATCAGCTCATTCAGCTCCCGGATATCTACTGTTTGACTCATATTGATATATAATTTGTTTGTTTAATATTATAATCTACTATTTATATAAACACAAAAATAGACACGTTTGATTTCCATTTTAACAGTTATCCCGTTAAAAAAATCTAAGTTATTAAAAATGATCAAGCCTCCGAAACTTTCGAAGGCTTTTCAGTTTTTCATTTTGCTATATTTTCCAGAATATCATCAGCCAACGCCTTTGCCTCGTCGATCCATTGTTGATTTTCGGCATCGATCCGATAATTCTCTTTGGCCGGAATGGATACGGATATTCCTACCGGAATGTTGTCCGGATTAGCTATCTTCTCTTTGTTTTCCAAATAAATATATACCCAGAACGCTTTATTTCCATAGTGTTTCAGAGAAAGTTTTGCCAGGGTAAGGCCTTCGGTTATCTTTTCGACGGCAATAGGAGCTTTCTTCTCTGGGAGAGTATCCTCTACGAGAGTTTGTTCTATCGAATCTTTTTCCAGAGGGAAAATCGTACTTGACTCATTCTCTTTCTGCTCAGAAATAGCCATTTTGCGTTGTTTTAATTCTTTCCGATCTTGATATATTTTATATACCACATAACCTACACCTGTTACCGTAGCCAACATCAAGATAATGACCACAATATCTTTCAATGCTTTTGCGACATCCGACCACCCATAAGACTTTTTTAGCGGAAGGGTATCTATCTCTGAATCATCTTCTTTACCGATGTTTCCTTGTTCCAAAATGTCCGATACGGATTCATCTTGTAGTTGAGAGACATCCTCTTTATCTGAAATAACAGTTTCGTGCCCCCCCTTATCTGCCTGATTTTCCAATTTCTCTCCACTGTCAAACCCGGGAGGTATCGTTTCTTGTTTATCGGCCACCGTATCTTCGGATTGAGTCCCTTCACTGGAATCTGCTGTATCCGCCATTGCTGCAAGGTTAACATGGTCAGATAACACTACGGTTTCAAAATCGGCAAAGGGGGCATTTACGGCATCTTTCATTTTCTTGTCGGGGACAAACGAGAGTTTATAATGTCCCGGGATTTCAAAAGACTCTCCGCTGCGTACATTTACGCTGTTTCGTGGGGCAACCCATACTGATTTGAATGTACCTAATCCGGAAATTTTTAAACTTTCGCCCGAAGAAATCACAGCACTTGCCTCGGCAAACAACTCTTTTAAAAATTGTTCTGCTGTTTTCTTGGTACATCCCGTACGTTGGGATAACAACTCAGCTACGTCTGTTAACGAAAGTTTATTCTCCATCCGATGTTTTTTCTTTCAAATTGTTTTTGATTTGGGTTGACGGCTTAAATGTCAAAACCATTTTAGGAGGGACCAACATTCTCTTTCCCGTAGCAGGATTTACACTTATTCGTTCCAACTTTTTTCGAGGCTCAAACGTGCCAAACCCCTGTATAGCAATGGAATCCATTTTTAACGCACTATCCTTTATAATCTCTGCCAGATGAGACAACATCTCATTTATCTCATTTTTAGGCATCGAAAGGCGCTTTTGCAATCTGGTTACAAATTGTTTATGATCCATTAGCAACGGTTTATGCAGAATTTGGATGCTATATTACACATTTATTTTCATTCTACCAATTTTATTGTCCAACTTTTGGGGTCCATAGCATAATCGCAACGGGCTATGACTTTACAG
>CASGEW010000014.1 GCA_949300615.1 uncultured Bacteroidales bacterium | reverse complement strand
CAGAATCAGGCCAAAAAGATGTATGCAGGCAATGCTCTATATGCTCCTTTTTCCTATGTGGAAAAAAAAGACAAAACTATCATGGCCATAGAGTTTTAATAGTATCTCGCTGAATTTCAATATTAAAGGAATCGTTTTTTTACAATAAAGGCATAGCTTATGAAAAAGATCGTAATGTTATTATGTCTGTCGCTGTTCGGATGGAGTACATCACTGGCCCAGCTGGTAAAAGAACGCGAGATAAAGAGATACCTGAGGCAGGATATCAAAAAGGTTACCCGTGCCATAGAGAAGCGGTTGCCGCCTATCTCTACGGCTTCTACTTTCGATGTTGAGACTTTTGATGGGGAGGTTCGGAAATATTATCCCGTGGATGTATATAACGGGGACAATACCTTGCGGGATACGCTGTTCTACAACGAAGAAACGATACTTATATATCAGTCGCCCTTGCTCGATTTCCCCGGCATCAAAGACTCCTTAATCAGAAAGAATGAACGCAGAACTCTCATAAGTAATCACGCGCTGGACGCCCCTCAATGTAAAAGAGGTTTTACCGCACAATGGTTTATAAGAAACGATTCTCTTTTCGTGGGGAGGATTTCTCAATATGGATTAGTCAGTGAAACACCCGATTATAGATTGACTCTTCTTTCATTCAATACCTTAAAGAGCAGACTGGAACGTATTACGGGAATACCTTACGACAACCGGGGGCTGATGTTTGCCGGATGGGCAACAGGTAAAATTGCAGGAGGTGCCAATGGAGTGTATCTGTATAGAAATGAAAAGGATAAGAGCAATAATGAAATTAAAAAATATTACTATCGGGGATATTATATCTATCCGAAAGAATATTGGTTTGAGGTAGAAAATGGCATTGTTAAAAAGATCGAAATAAAAACGTTGTAATGAAGCATTTTATAACCTTTCTAATCGGGATAATTTTCCCGATGGCAATGCTGGCCCAGCATCGCAGCGTGCCCGATAAAAAGGACCGAATATATTTAGGCGATGATATTCAGATCAAAGGCGACTGGAACCTGCTCATGGGTATCGCCCGAAACCTGGAATACATCGATCTTCCGGAATATTCGGGAGACTACGACGCACAATTCTGGAACCAATACCCTTTCGGTATCAAGTTGGTCGCTACCGAGATGATAATGAGCAAAGAGAGTCATATGGAGCATCAAGATAAAAACATCCTGATTTGGCTCAGTATCTACGAAACGGGAGACAATTTGGATTGTATGCAACTATTAAATAAAGGATGGGAATATGTTGAACCTTATATTGCTACGGATAAAACCTGTTTTTTGCGCGATCATGTGACCTACATGCCTGTGGAATACAGTCGGGCGAATTTCAACGCCGACTCTACCCTGACATTCAACCTCGATATGGACGGAAATACGGTAAGCGATCGTTACAACCATCACAAAGGTATCTTGATATGCAAAAAAAATGCGTTGTCTATCCGTATGGATTGCTTTTTGACCGACGAAGGGTTGAAAAATTTTGACAGCAAATACCTGAAAGATATCGAAAAGATGTTCCGCTTCAAAGAGTTGGAGGTTCAGAAAAGAGGTACATAGAAATACCATTTTGGATTTTTTATTTGAGATGTAAGAAGATATTTATAACCCATATAGAAAAAAGGAGGTCTTATGAAAAATGTATGTATTGTATTGTTGTTGGTAGTAGCTAACGCAATACCGGCATGGGGTCAACTATTTACCCCGCAGCAGATAGACGAGATACAAGAGGTTTATCTCAGCTCGTCTTCCACTCCGGCGACACCGCCTTATGGATTACCCCAACAGGCGCAGGATGTACAACAAGGAGACCAAAATAATACCTTGCGCGACACGTTGTTGTATAAAGGAGAAACGATTCTGATTGCCGATTCGCCGTTGCGCTTCTTTCCTCAGTTGGAAGAGAAGGTATTCGTTCATAAAGTGGAGCTTGTCCCGTTCCGGGTATTGCTGGCTATCCAGTTGGATGCCGAACGGGGATATACGGCCGTGTGGGGCATCGAGAACGATTCGCTGTTCCTGTATCATCTCTTTCCCCATATCCCGGGAAATGTGATGGAAGAGAAATCGATAATTCTTCCGCAGAAAGAGTTGAACCGGTTGGTAGAGGTGTTGAGCGGCCAGAAATTCATCGACGGCAAGTTGTTTGCCGGATGGGTAAGCGGTAAAATTGTAGGCGGCGCAAACGGGATCTATCTGAGGGAAAAATTATCCGATCGGGCGTTGAACCTTATGAAAGAGAAAAAATGGTCTCCCGAAAAGATTCTTGAATATGAATATACCGGACATTATATTTACCCCGAAGAGTACCTGTTCACTGTTGAGAATGGGATGGTCCGGAAGGTAGATCGTCAGAGTAAGTAAATAGTCGATTATAGTTGGGAACACCCTCTTTCGGTGGGGATGCGGGAATATCCTCTCCGGAAGAGGGTGTACTTGTATCTTTTCGGAATGTATGGGAATGATTTTTTTTTGTTCTGGGATTGGGCAACCTCCGGCAAGGGCTTTCGCCTTTCCGGGATCGCGACACTTTCCCGGGCAGATGCTATTTCGTTTGGGTAATCAGTACGACGGCGTAGGCCGAGATACCCTCTTCGCGTCCGGTAAATCCCAACTTCTCGGTCGTGGTGGCCTTGATGGAGATGTCGTCCGCATCTACCTGCATTACCTCGGCCAGGCATTGTTGCATTGCCGGGATATGGGGATTCAGCTTGGGGCGTTCGGCACAGACGGTTATATCGGCGTTCCCCAGTTCGTAGCCCTTCTGGCGGAGGAGGGCAAGGGTCTGGCGGAGCAATATCTTACTGTCTATGTTTTTGTATTCGTTGGCCGTGTCGGGAAAGTGGAACCCGATGTCGCGCAGGTTGGCTGCTCCCAGCAGTGCGTCGCACAAAGCATGGATCAGTACGTCGGCATCCGAGTGCCCTAACAACCCGAGGGTGTGGTCGATGCGGATGCCTCCCAACCACAATTCCCGTCCCGGTACCAGTTTGTGTACGTCAAAACCGAATCCTGTTCTTATTTTCATGCCTCTATCTGATGTAAAAATCCAACAATTTTTGTTCGCCGATATATCCTTGCAGGTGGTCGTCGATGTGGATTCCCCCCACTCCGGCCGGCGTGCCGGTAAAGATGAGGTCGCCTATTTTGAGCGTGAAGAAGCGGCTTGCATAGGCGATGATTTCGTCGATGGGAAAAATCATGTCGCGGGCGTTTCCCGTTTGTTTCAATTCGTCGTTGATGCGCAGCGAGAACTGGATGTCTTGAATCTCCGGGAGTTGTTCTACCGGGACGAATGTGCCGATTACCGCCGATCCGTCGAAGGCTTTGCAGATTTCCCAGGGGGCACCCGCAGCCCGTTGCCGCTGTTGCAGGTCGCGTGCGGTAATGTCGATGCCTACCGTTACGGCGTCGTAGTAACGGTGGGCAAACCGGGGGGCGATGTTTTTACCCAACCGCCCGATGCGGAATACCAGCTCCGTTTCGTATTCGGGCTGGGTGGTGAAGTCGGGAATAAAGAAGGGTTTCCCGTCTTTCAGCAGGGCCGAGTCGGGTTTCATAAACAGGGTAGGTTCTGCCGGGAGATTTTCCCGTTTCATCTCTTTGTTGTGGTCGGCATAGTTCCACCCGACGGCAATGATTTTCATCTTTTGGATTGTTTTTGGATACGACAAATGTACGGATAATTTCCGGGATTTTGGGTTGGGAACTCTTCCCTTCGGTGGAATTATTTTGCCTTGGTAACGTTCAGCCGGTTGAACATCACCGCCAGGTGGGCGTAGATGGAGATGTTCTGTACGACGATGTTTTTGGGAACACGTATCCGGAAGGGGGTAAAGTTCCAGATTGCTTTTATGCCTCCGGCAATCATGCTTTCGGCCGCTTCTTGTGCTTTATCCACCGGTACGGTCAGGATGCCGATGTTTGCCCCGAGCTCTTTTTGTTTCTGGACAAAATCCGAGAGGTGAAATACGGGAATCCCGTTGATGGTGGTGTTGGCCAGCTCGGGACGGATGTCGAACCCCGCTACAATCTGCAATCCGTATTGGGCCAAACCGGTGTCGTGCAGCAGCGCGGCACCCAAACTGCCTACCCCGAAGATGAACGCCTTGTGCGAGATGTTGAATCCTAAGAAATTTTCGAGTACGGTAATGAGTGAATCTACTTTGTAGCCCACCCTCGTTTTCCCCGATATGTTGATGAACGACAGGTCTTTGGCTATCTGGGACGCATCTACTCCTATCGCCTTGGCAATTTGTGTGGACGAAACATAAAGCTCCCCTTTATCTTTCAGCAGTTTAAGATAAGCCAGGTACCACGGGAGCCGGCGAAGCGACGGTTCGGGTAATTTTACGCTTATTTTGCGGACTTCTTCTTCCATCACAATCTAAATTCTTTACAGCGAGGCAAAAGTAATACATTTTTTGTTATTTGTCAATTTTGTTTGGAGACGATTGCTTTCTATATTATATTTGATGCAAATATGAGGCACCAAGGAAATGCCTGATGGTGTGATTCTTAATAAATATACAGCGTTATGTCGAAGAAGAATGACTGGAAAGAGCGTTTGAATGTGGTCTATTCTACCAACCCGGATTTCCATTATGAGCTCTCCCAAGAGGAGGAGGCTGAAACCCTGCCTCCTTCGCAACAGCAGTTGCGCATCTCGCTGGATAAGCGGAACCGTAACGGGAAATCGGTAACCCTGGTGACGGGTTTTGTCGGCAAAGAGGCAGACTTGAAAGAACTGACCAAGATGCTCAAATCCAAGTGTGGCGTGGGCGGCTCCTGCAAGGAGGGGGAGATACTGATTCAGGGCGATTTCAGGAACAAGGTACTGGAAATTTTACAAGCGTCCGGTTACCGGGCCAAAACCATATAACCCACGGTGTCGAAATTAACCATATATAGGGCTTCTGCCGGTTCCGGAAAAACATTCCGGCTGGCTTACGAGTATTTGCTCCTTTTGTTGGAAGAGCCGAATGCTTACCGGCATCTGATGGCCGTAACCTTTACCAACAAGGCTACGGACGAGATGAAAACCCGCATTATTTCGGAGCTGAATCTGTTGGCCCACGATGCCGAAAAGTCTCCATATATCTCTTTGTTGTGTTCCCAACTGAAAATAGGCATACCGGCGTTACAGCAACTTGCGGCAGAGACGTTGCAGCGGTTGTTGCACGATTTCTCGGAGTTCAACATCTGCACCATAGACCGATTCTTTCAACGGACCACCCGGGCCTTTACCCGAGAGATCGGGCTACAAGGCGGATATAACCTCGAAATAGAGGGAAACCGGGTGTTGCAGCAGGCCATCGACAATATGCTTTTTGAGTTGGAGAATCCCCAGAGCACCTCCCTGTTGCAATGGTTACTCCGTTTCTCCGAGGAGCGGATAGAGTCGGGCCTGTCGTGGGATATTCGCCGGGACATCGGCGGATTGTCGCAGGAGATATTCAATGAAACCTATAAAAGTTTCCGGGATGAGCTTCTCAAAATAACGGCCGATAAGACCTTCTTGCGGGAGTATGCCAAGAAACTTCGTACCGTCCGGAAGGCTTTTGAAAACGAGGTCGTTGCCTGTGCCGAACGGGCCTTGTCCCTCATGGCGGATCGGGGCTTGTCGCCCGATCGTTTTAAGAACGGAAGCCGTTCACCCTTCTTTCTCTTTGAAAAATGGCGCGCCGGTGTTATGAAAGGACCTACCGAAACCTTTGTCCGGTTGGCCGACAACCCCGAAGGGTGGTTTACCCGGAAAACCGATGATGCTACCGTAGAGGCTATCCGGCAGGTATATGGAGAGGGGCTGAACGATTGTGTAAAGAAAATGGTCGATCTCTATGGGAAAGGAGGATATGAACGTTATCTGACCGCCGTAGAGACCGGACGCTATCTCTTTACATTGGGTATTTTGAGCGACATCGACCGCCATATACAGGCTTATCAGCAGGAACATAACCTGTTGTTGCTCTCCGATACGGCCGATCTGTTGCACCGCATTATAGACGACAGCGATACCCCCTTTGTATATGAAAAAATAGGTACGCGTATCGAGCATTTTATGATTGATGAGTTTCAGGATACCTCGAACCTGCAATGGGAGAATTTCAGGCCGCTGTTCCGCGAAAGCCTCGATAAGGGGCAGGCGTGCCTCATTGTAGGGGATGTCAAGCAAAGTATTTACCGTTGGCGTAACTCCGATTGGCGGTTGCTTGCTTCGGGATTGCGTCGCAGTTTCGATGCCTCCAAATGTGAGGAACAGCTCTTGAACACCAATTACCGCAGTTGCAAACAGATTGTGGCGTTTAACAATTCGTTTTTTACGGCAGCCGCCCAACTGTTACAGGATAAATTCAATGCCTTGCTCGATGCCGGAGCGTGCAGCGGCGACAGGGAGGCGTTATCTACGCGTATCGTCGATGCCTACGGCGATGTGGCCCAGCGCGTATCTCCGGCCTACGAGTCGTCCGACGGACACGTCCAGATTTCATTTATCGATGCCCCGTCGGCCGACGATTTCAAGGAGGAGGTTCTCGGGCGTATTCCGGATTTGCTGATCCGGTTGCAACAAAACGGCTACCGGTTGCGGGATATCGCCTTTTTGGTGCGGAACAAGGCCGATGGCGTCTTGATTGCCGATACCTTGTTGCGTTACAAGGCCTCGTCTCGGGATGAAAGATACCGGTTCGACATCATCTCGGATGAAAGCCTGTACATAAGCAGTTCTCCCTCCGTCCGCTTTCTTGTGAATATGCTGGCCTATCTTTACAATCCCAAGGAGACGCTGCGTTCTATTCTGGCCACATACGAGTATGAGATCAGTCAGTCGGGGACGACCCCCCAGCAGGCCCTGTCCGCCTTTTTTAACGGGGGCGAAAACTCTTTTGCCGCACAGGTGGAGCGCCGGATGGATGAGTTTCGGACTCTTTCGTTGTTTGATCTGTGTCAGAAAATCATCTCGTTTTTACCTCCGGAGGTGTTGGATCGCGAACAGCTATTTATCCAGGCTTTTGAAGATTTGATATTGGATTTTACGGCCAGCCATGCCGCCGATATAGCTGCTTTTCTCGGTTGGTGGGACGAGCGGGGTGCGTCCCGGTCGGTCTTTAACCCCGAATCGCAGGATGCCCTCCGTATTATGACCATCCACAAGTCAAAAGGGTTGGATTTCAAGGTGGTTATCATGCCATTCTGCGATTGGAGCATAGACCATTCGCCTACCCATACCCAGATACTTTGGTGCCGGACACAAGGAGAACCGTTTGAAGATATTCCGTTGGTACCGGTCCGTTACTCTTCGGTATTGGAACGGACGGCCTATTCGTCCGATTATTTCCGCGAAAAGTCCTTTGCCTATATCGATAACCTGAACCTGGCGTATGTGGCTTTTACCCGGGCCCGCGAGGAGATGATACTTTTCGCTCCGCAACCGGCATCGGAAACCGTAACCTCTGTCGCTACCTTGATGTATGCCATCGTGCGGGCCTCCCGGTCGGTTGTCGTACCGGATGTCCCTTGTACGGTATTGTCCGATGCGTTTTGTCCGGAGACGGGCGTGTTTGAGTTGGGCAGTTGGTGGCATCCCGTCGATAAGGGTATTCCGGTTCATGTGGCGACGGTTGCTGCCGGGAGCCGACAGGCTGAACCCGGAGAGCGTTTCCGCTTGAATATGAGGCATATCGGTTTCTTTGAAAACAACGAGCAGATCAAGTACGGTAACCTGATGCACGAGATACTGAGCGGTATCCGTTATCCCGAGGAGTTGGAGGCTGCCGTGGAGCCGTATGTTTTAAGTGGCGAATTATCGCAGGAAGAGGCGGTGGAAGTTGTCCGGTATCTGGAAGAGGCTATCTCCTCGCCCTCGGTTAGGGCGTGGTTCTCCCCCGAAACAGAGGTTTGGAATGAGATGGAGATTTGGCATCCGGATGGAAAAATCTTGCGTCCCGACCGCGTGGTGGTATCTTCCAACGGAGCGTTGGTAATCGATTACAAGTTCGGGAAAACAGAACGCACCTCCTATCTGAAACAGGTACGGCGTTATGCCGATGCTTTGTCTCAAATGGGATATACCCCGGTTAAGGGGTATATCTGGTATGTGGCGCTGCAAAAGATAGTACCGGTTTATTCGACGTAGCCTTTCCCGTTGCAAACGCGGCACATGGGTTGGCGATGCGTATGGGCCGGAGCAACTTTCCCGCAAATGGGGCACCATTCGGAGTTGTCTTTTCCGGTATAGTTGGGAGAGTAGGTAATCTGGTCCATTCCTTTACCCGTCCCGTTGCACCCGGGACAAACACGCCGTGTGCTCCGGTTACCGCCGTTATCGTTTATGTTGGAGTTCGTATTGATGATTGTGTTGTTATTCCCTCCGGAAACTTGCAATGTATTCGAGTTGATCTGTTGATACAGTTTTTCCGATTGGTCGAAATCCTCTTTCGTACATTGCGTATTGTAGGCGAGTTGCGTACCGAAGCCGGTAATTTTGACCGAAGACCAGTCTTTTGAGATAATCAGGTTCTGCCCGCACATATTGTCGAGGATGAAGCTGTCGGAGGTCTCTTTCGGAGCATAGATGGAAATGAAAACCAGCGATCCGCTGGTGAAAGAGGTCGTGCGAAACCCGTTGCTCTGGTTGATGACTAAATGTCCGGCAAACGTATCGCCCTTGTAAAAGAGGTCTGCTTGGGAGGGATAGGTCCCGTATGAAGGGCGGTTCAATGCTATCTGTTCGTTGTTGGTGTTGTTTGTTGAGGGAGAGGAAGTGTTCAAATATCCCCCCAGGCTGGTAATGCAGAAATTCTCATTCCAGTTTTCCTTGATCCACGATTGGGCGCTGTCCCAATTTTGTATATTGTACATCCACGCATGGTTGGTATATGCCGGGCCTTTTGAATATACGACGACGAACTGATTTTTATAGGCGGCTATTTCAGAAATAACGTAATCCTTTTCTATCATCTCTTGTACCTTGTCCTGCGGAATTTCATTGTCATATACGTACCATGTCTGGTCGGTGATGTTGCAATTGGAAGAAGCGGTAACGAACCATTTCCCGTCTCCGTAGGTCAATGTCGTGATGAATCTTCCCTCGTTTTCCTGCTCTTTCAACCAATCTTTGGGCCAGTTGCTGTCGTGGTAATAAGATTGCGGCCCGTCGTACAGTCCTTGACTCATAATCACCACCCATCCCGAGTTCCCATACGCGGCGTCAGTAATCCGATAGTTTTCGTCCCATTTTTGTTTGATCCATTGAGACGGGAAAGCTCCTATTCCGCTGTACGATTGCATCCCTATCCCGGTATTCTTGGCACAAGTAACCAGCCATTTCCCAGAGCCGTACGCCACGTGGGTGATGCGAGCCCCGTCATTCCATTTCCCTTTTATATAATCTGTCGGAAATTCATCCCTGAAACAGTAGCTGTCTTCTTGTATCGATGCACCCTCTGACATGATGATGGTCATTTGGGCTTGGGTTGTTGCCATATTATTTATCAAGAACATGGCCAAGATGGCGTACAGGTGTTTACGAAAAGCAAGCATAATTCTTTTGATTTTAGCAAGACATATATATGCTCGGGTTCATCAAGATAAGTTGACGAAGAGGAGTAATTCTAACGACAAAGTTATGATTTTTCTTTTATATTATTTCAGAATACTGCGCTTTACCAAAAAGTTTTTGGTTCCGCTTTTTTCAAAAAGCGGAGAAAAAGAAGAAATCCTTTTCTTTTGTCTCTTGCACAGAAGAAAAATTCCCTAAAACAAAAAAGGCTACTCAAAACGGAGTAGCCTTTTTCCAATTTCCTTATTTGATTATTCTGCGGGACTGATAGCTCCGGTAGGACATACATCTGCGCAAGTACCACATTCGGTGCAGATATCCGGGTTAATAGAATATTTGTCGCCTTCAGAAATAGCTTCTACGGGACATTCGTCTATACAAGTTCCGCAAGCAATACAATCGTCACTAATTACGTAAGCCATTGTTGTAAAGTTTTTAAATGAGTATTATGCTAATTGTTGATACAAAAGTAATGGTTTGCTTTTAAAAAGCAAACGATTCAGTCTGTTTATTTTTTCGTTTTTTAGAAGATAACAGGTTACTTTCTTTTAAAATGTTGATATATAAATAGATGTAATCTGCTTTTGGAAGAATGGAAAATATTCCCGAACAGATCGACAGATCAAACCGTTCGGGAATATTTTGTGCTTAGGAATAGAAATAATCTATTTTAACGAGTTGCAAATCTCCTGGTTGATTTGGCGGATTTGTTCTTCGTTCATTTTGATTACTTTGCGGTCGTATGTCATCAATCCGTTTATTTCTCCTTCTACGTCGGTAGTCTGCGTGTAAACAGCCGCAGAGAAACCTTTGGATATCAGGTCTTTCAGTTGCTTGGCATATTTGACGTATTCGGCCGTAACTTCGTCGGAAGAGTTAAACTGTACATATCCCCAGTTACGGTCGGCTTCCCAGATATGTCCTTTGACGACCAGTCCGATACCTCCGTATTCACCCAATACCGTGGAACGTTGAGCGTCATATAAATAGAGTTTTGGCTCTGGATAGTTATGCAGGTCGATGATGTCGCCGCAAGGGAAGAAATTCCCTCCGCTGGCGGAATTGACCAAGCGGGACGGATCGTACTCTTTTGTCCATTGGGCAATTTCTACGGTCTTGAATTGTCCCCATGCTTCGTTAAAGGGTACCCATACGCCAATACAAGGATAATTGTAGAGGTAATCGATAATCTCTTTCCACTCTTTCCGATAGTTGCTTTCCGATCTGGCAGACCGTACGTTTTCTTCTGTTCCTTCGAAGAAACGCTGGTTGAACCACCTGGGGCTGTTGTCTCCACTGGGCATATCTTGCCATACGATTATCCCCAATTGGTCGCAATGGGTGTACCAGCGAGCGGGTTCCACTTTAACGTGTTTACGGATCATGTTGTAACCGAAATCTTTGGTTTTTTTGATGTCATAGGCCAATGCTTCGTCCGTGGGGGCAGTGTAAAGCCCGTCGGGCCACCAGCCCTGGTCGAGCGGGCCGAACTGGAAGATATCCTGGTTGTTCAGTTGTAAGCGAACGATTCCGTTTTTGTCGCGGCGGGTGGTGTATTTCCGCATGGCGGTATAGCTGGATACCTGGTCGATTACCTTGCCGTTACGAACCAATGCGATTTCGAGGTTGTACAGGAATGGCGACTCCGGGCTCCATAATTTGGCGTTCGGGATGTTGAGTTGCAGTGGTTGCCCGGCCAATGCTTTGGAGGCTGATACTACTTTGTCCCCATCCAATACACGGACTTCTATCCAGGCGTCCCGGGTTTGGGTAGATACATCGACGGTCAATGTTCCGTTGTCTATGTTGGGGGTCGATTTTACATTTTCAATGTATTCTGTGGCAACCGGTTCTAACCATACGGTTTGCCAAATACCGGTAACCGGCGTGTAGAATATCCCTTCGGGGTTGTTTACCTGTTTTCCGCGGGGTTGGTAGGATCTGTCGGTAGCGTCCCAAACCTTTACCACCAGTTTGTTTTCTCCTTTCATCAGCGCCGGGGTGATGTCGAAACTGAACGGCGTATATCCTCCGGTATGTTGGCCTACCTTGATATCGTTTACCCATACGTCAGCTTTCCAATCGACCGCGCCGAAATGAAGCAGGATTTTTTTATCTTTCCATTTTGAGGGAACGGTGAAAGTTCGGTTGTACCACAGTTCGTTGTTGCCTCCTACTCTTTTTTGTACGCCGGAGAGGCTAGATTCTACGGCAAACGGTACCAGAATTTCTCCATCGAATGTTTGGGGTTCCGATTCTCCTGTCGGACGGATGGCGTAATTCCATAATCCGTTCAGGTTTTGCCATTCAGTACGTTGCATAATCGGGCGGGGATATTCGGGCAGGACATTGGAGGGATCCACTTTTTCTGCCCACTCTGTCTTGATCCGGTCTCCGGCAGGAGCCCATTGAGCCAGTAGCGGATAAGATAGCATAATCGCTACGGCCGAAAGAAATAGCTTTTTCATGTGTTGATTTGGTTTTGGTTTATAATGTTGAATGTATTACTTGGCTGTTTCTATGTTGATTTCTAAAATACCTACTGCCGATTTTTGTTGTGGCTTCATGGCTATTTTGATAGCCTCGGCCGTAATGGTTTCGGCCGGGTGTACCATATTGAACTGGTCTTTGAACGTGTTGTATTGGTCGGTTATATAAAGCGGGAATTTTTTCCATTTCCCGTTTTCTCTGTATTGCAGGGACCAGGATACGGGGATTTGTACCCCACCGTTGTCGTCGTACCAGTAAACAGCGACGCTTTCGATATTGGATGGCTTTTCCAGTTCACATTCAATCCATTGCTCTTTCCCGGTTTGGGGCCAACTGGTCCATCGGGGGATGGAGGTATCGAACGAGTTTTTGGGTATCAGGTTGTCGCCGACAGCCACTTTCGAGTCGTTTCCGTAAGTGAAAGAGGCCTCTATACGTTTAAATTTCCCGGAGCGCAGAAACTTGAAGTCGGTGTATTTAACCGAGTCGATGTTGGTGGGGAACCACATTTGCATTGCTCCATTACCGCGGTTGTTCCAGGCAAAGTAGGGCAATAGAGATAGGGATACCTCTCGTTTGCCCTCTTTCAATTTTTCAATGGCCTGCGTCTCGATTAACGGGATATCTTTTATCCGTTCGTCGGTAGATCGTCCGGCATCCCGTGCCGGATTGTTTTCCGGAATGGCCAGATTCAACATCTGAGCCTCGTTGCCGAACTCTTCGGCACAATAGAGGACAGGGCCTTTGGAGATGCAAATTTTTCCCCGGTCGTCGGCCACTTGGTCGATAGCCTTAGAATAGCGTATGGGCATGGGCAGTGTCAGCTCTACTATATCTCCGGCCGACCATTTCCGTGAAATGGTGGCAAACCCTTTATGTACGGATAGTTTGGTCGGTTTTCCATTGACTCTCAGGGTGGGCTTCTGCTGTGCCGGTTGGGTGAAATGGTACAGTTCGCCCGGTACGAACTGGTCTCCTGTCCAGGTAGGAATACGCATTTTCAGGTCGAACCTTTGCCCGTCGTGTTCGGGTGTCAGCGCTATTTGAACCGTTTCGCCGAAAGGGTACTCGGAGGTTTGCTGTACCGAGACTTTGCCGTCAGCTAACGGAATCTCAGTTTGGTTACCCGTATAAAGTATGCAATAGATTTCGTTGGAGGTATGTGCGTACATCATGCCCGAAATCTGGGGAATGAGGCGTGCCAGGTTAGACGGGCAACAGGCGGTTCCGAACCACGGAGCCCGTCCCGGAGTCCCGTGATTGAACGGAGTGATACCGTCGGCCTCCAACGGATTGACATAGAAAAAACGGTTTCCTTCTAAATTGACGCCGGCCAGTACGTTGTTGAACAGCGCTACTTCGGCCACGTCCATGTATTTGGCATCTTTTTCCAATAGGAACATCCGGTAGTTGAAAAATACATTTCCTACGGCGGCACAGGTTTCGTCGTAAGTATCCTTGTTGGGGAGCAGGTATTCGGGGCCGATGGCTTCGATGTTTTTGACCGATCCCAATCCACCGGTAATGTGCATCCGGGTATCTACAATGTTGTGCCAGATGCTTTTCAGGGCGGGTTGTAGGGTCTCGTCGCCGGTTTGTGCCGATATGTCGGCCATGGCCGAGTAGAGGTATGTGGCACGTACGGCGTGACCTTCGGCCGTAGTCTGTTCTCGTACAGGCAGGTGTTGTTGTGCATAGCGGGCTTCCATGACACCCCCTCCTTCCGGACGGTAGGTTACCCCCCGTATGTCGATGAAACGTTTGGCCATGTTCAGGTAGAGCGTGTCGCCGGTAACCCGGTACAGTTTTACCAGAGCCAGTTCTATCTCTTCGTGTCCCGGGGCCTGGTTAACCGGTTTGCCATCGTTGTAGTTCGGATCTCCTTCAAAAAAGACCTTTTGGATGTGCCGGGCATTTTTTTCGGCCACTTTCAGCCATTTGTCCTTGCCGGTAGCCTGGTAATAGGCAATGGCAGCTTCGTACATATGTCCCATGTTGTAGAGTTCGTGGCTGTGTACCACATGGGAGTAGGGTCGGGGGCCCATTCCCTCTATGTCGTATTTGCTTACCCCGGTAATGTGCGATTCGTAGTGATAACCATCAGCCTGTTGGGCATCGGCTATGATGTCGATAATGCTGTCCATCCGGGCTTCCAGTACCGGGTCCGGTTCCAGCATCAGCAGGTAGGCGGCTCCTTCCATCACCTTGTAGAGGTCGGAAGCAATAAAGCGGTGTACAAAAGGCAGCTCGTCTTTTATTCCTTTTAGAAAGTTCCCTGTTTTACGAAGATTATCGACGGCCGGTTTGGTCTTTTCCAATGAAAACGGCACGAGGGTCTCTTTCTGGATTTTCATCCGGTTGTGCCAGAATGTATCGGTAATTTTGACCTCGTTAAAAGGTATAATAGACAACTTTTCGGTATTTTCAGGTTGTTGACAGGAACAAAGTAGGCAGAATAGCCATAGAAAAGCAGTGTTTGTCTTTTTCATAGATAGGGTTAATTGCTTGTTAATAAGTCGTTCATGTCGGTGCAGCCGAATCAAGCGATAACATGAAGACGCATTTTGTTACAAATATCGTATTTTTGCTTTATTTATACAATGTAATTTGTTCTGAAAATAGTTGTTTCTCCTTGTTTTTTGTTCCGGCTAAATGGCAATCAAGGAATAAAAAACGTTTCTCTCTTGTATGAAATCTTCGGATTCACTATTTTCGGCTATTCTGTCGTTTCAGGAAACAAGAAAGAATATTTATGGTAAAGCAAAAATTGACGATAACGGAGTTGGCGGAAGAAGACCGTCCCCGGGAGAAGATGTTGTCGCAAGGTATTCGTGCGTTGAGTACGGCCGAATTGATTGCCATTTTAATCGGTTCGGGCAACCGGAACGAGACGGCGGTGGAACTCTCGCAACGGATATTGAACAGCGCGGATAATGATTTGAACCGTTTGGGGAAATATTCGGTTTCCGATTTTATTTCGATGTTTTATGGGATAGGAGAGGCGAAAGCCATCAGCATTATAGCCGCTTTGGAGTTGGGCCGCAGACGCAAGGAGGAGGGCTCGTCGGAGGATCGTCCGCGCGTTGTGTGCAGCAACGATATTTTCCGTATTTTTTATCCGTTGTTGGTCGATTTACCTTACGAAGAGTTCTGGATATTGTTGTTGAATGCGCAAAACCGGGTGATCAACAAGCTCCGGGTTAGCCAGGGCGGCGTGGCGGCTACGTATGTGGATGTGCGGCTGATCCTCAAACCGGCTATCGAGCAGTTGGCTTCCGGGATTGCGCTATGCCATAACCATCCGTCGGGCAGCCTGAACCCCAGCGGCGAAGACGACCGGCTTACCGAGCGGCTTCGCTATTCGTCCGAGTTGATGGGCATCAAGATGCTCGACCACCTGATTGTTTGCGAGCACGCCTATTTCAGTTATGCCGACGAGGGAAAATTGTAGATCATGCCGAATTTGTGTAACTTTGCAAAAAATAACGTATATGGGAAATGAATTGCTGTCTGTCGAAGAGAAGATTGTCCGGTTGTTGAAGACCGTTTACGATCCGGAAATACCGGTAAACGTGTACGATCTGGGACTTATATACAAGGTGGATGTGGATGACGATAACAATGTAAAGGTCGATATGACGCTTACGGCCCCGAATTGTCCAGCAGCCGACTTTATCGTAGAGGATATCCGCATGAAGATAGAGAGCATCGACGAGGTGAAAAACGTAGATGTCCAGCTCGTGTTTGAGCCCGAATGGGACAAGGATATGATGAGTGAGGAGGCTAAATTGGAGTTGGGATTTTTATAAAAAACAGAGATGAAAAAAATTTATTTCCTTTCAGATATGCATCTGGGGGCGCGTACGTTGAAAAATCCGCGCGAAACCGAGAAACGTGTTGTCCGTTGGCTCGATTCGGTCAAAGACGAAGCCTCGGCCATCTATCTGTTGGGAGATGTATTGGATTTCTGGTATGAGTATAAAACGGTTGTCCCCCGTGGATTTACCCGTTTCTTCGGCAAGATAGCCGAGCTTACCGATAACGGCGTCGAGGTACACTGGTTTATCGGAAATCACGATATCTGGATATTCGACTATCTCCCCGATGAGTTGGGTATCATCCTGCATAAAGAGGCATTGGTCTGTACGTTGGCCGGGAAACGTCTGTTCCTGGCCCATGGCGACGTCTTGCCGGGGGTGCGTCTTCCCTTTTCGATGCAGCTGATGCAGACGATTTTTCACAGCCGTTTCTGCCAATGGCTTTTTGCTGCCGTGCATCCGCGGTGGACTGTCTCTTTTGCCCACCGTTGGTCGTCCCACAGCCGCTCCAATTCGTTGGAGGAGGATTATAAGGGAGAACAGTCGGAATTTCTGGTACAATATGCCAAACAGTATTTGGAGAAAGAACCGATCAATTACTTTATCTTCGGGCATCGCCACATCATGCTCGATTTGATGTTGCGCAAAGATAGCCGCGTTATCATCTTGGGCGACTGGATAAACTATTTTTCCTTTGCCGTTTTGGATGAAACGGGGCAACTCACACTCGACATCTTTGAGCCCTCCGATGTAGCGTAATCTTTTCCCTATTTTGTCTTTTTGTAGTGTTTGTTGAGTTCCTGTTCCGTGTCGATCTGCTTGTGCAGGATGATCTTTTCCGTAAAGGCCTTGATAAATCCGATTCCGTATCCGGAGAGTTGGATAAAGCCGGCAATGACCGATAAAAAAGCGATGTGGATACTTTTGTTTTTGACAAGCGATTCGGCGAACAGCAACCCCGCCCACAAGAGAATCGGCAATCCTGCGTACGGGCAGAAAAGCGAAGCCACGAGCAGGAGGGCACATCCGATGACAAATGCCGCCGGTAATAGGTGTACGATTTTCAGGCTGCCGGGATGCAGTTGATAGAGTGCCACGCGAGCCATACCAAAGACCCTTACCTGTTTGAAAAACGACCGGAAACTGACGCGGCGTTTGTGGTACACGAATACTTCGCGAATCAGCGAGATGGAAAATCCGGCCCGACGGATGCGGGTACTTAAATCGATGTCCTCGCCGAACATATCTTTGAATCCTCCCACCCGTTCATACACCTGTCGCGAAAAACCCATGTTAAAGGTCCGTGGTGAAAACTTTTCCAGCCCCCGTTTCCCTCCCCGGATCCCTCCGGTCGTAAAGAAGGAGGTCATGGAGTAACTGATGGCCTTTTGCAGGTCGGTAAATGATTCGTGAGCTTTGTCCGGTCCTCCGAAACAATCTACATAATGCTGTGTCAGCGCCGAATTTAGCCGTTCAAAATAGAATGGGGGCAGGATGCAGTCGGAATCAAAAAACAGCAGGTAATTGCCCGACGCGCGTGCCATTCCGTAATTTCGGGTTTGGCTGCGTCCCGAGTTCTCTTTAAAATAGTAACGGATATTTACCCGATCGGCGTATTGGCGGGCAACGGTATCGCATCGTTGCGTGGACCCGTCTTCTACCAGTATGACTTCAAAGTTTTTGTCGGTTTGCGAAGCCAGGCTCTCCAACAGTTCCCCCACTTCGTCCGGTCGGTTATACACCGGTATGATGATAGAAAAATATAGTTCCAAGGGCGTGTTTTTAATCGTGTCATGCAAATATATTAAATATTTGTTTATTCGGAGTGAAATATTCGCTATCTTGCGCTAAATTGAATCAGAATATGAAAAAATCGACTAAAAAAAATCTTTTGATAGCCTTGGCTATCGGTGTTGCCTATATCCTTGTTTCTGTCATTACCGTGGGTAAATTAGGCATTGAAGAAATCTCCGAGGCGCTTTTGTTTGTGATTTTGCTTATTACAGCCAATTATTTCATGAGTCGGGTGAAAACTCAGGAGGAAGAACAGGTTGTCCCCACATTGCTGCCCGACGAGGTGATGGAAAAAGGGTTTGACGCCCGTTGCTATTGTGCCGACAAGTGGGTGTCCGGTACTCTTTTTCTGACCAACCAGCGGTTGTGTTTCATCGCCCGCCATCTGCGCGAAGAGCCGTTGCGTTTCTTTATCTTGCGTTTACAGATAGAGGAGGCTATTCCCGAGAGTATATCCAATTTATTGGTTCGTGAAAAAGGGGGAAAAGAACATCTCTTTTCGGTCGATTTCCCTACCGTAGTAGCCGAATATATAAATCCTAAACCGACATAAATGAAAAGAAGTATCCGTTTATTTTTCTTGTTTGTATTGTTTGCAGCGCCATTTCCTACTCATGCCGCACACGTGTGGGTAGAGGCGGAGAGTTTTGCCCGAAAAGGAGGATGGGTAGTCGATCAGCAGTTTATGGATATCATGGGCTCCTCTTATTTGATGGCGCACGGATTGGGCGTACCGGTAGAGGATGCCGTTACCGACGTGGATTTTCCCAAACAGGGGAAATACCAGGTATATGTCAGGACCTATAACTGGACCTCTCCCTGGTTCTCCGGAAAAGGCCCGGGGGCCTTTTCCGTATCGGTGGACGGCAAGACGTTGCCCGATACCGCGGGGATAACAGGAAGTCGATGGGAGTGGCAAAAGGTAGGAACTGTCGAGATTACCCAAAAGCGCAATACCGTAAAATTACACGATCTGACCGGTTTTAACGGCCGTTGCGATGCGTTGCTGTTTACGACCGATGCCTCTTTTGTTCCGCCGACGGATGGTTCGGCTTTGGAGTCGTTTCGGCGCAAATGTTTGGGGTTGAAAAAGCCTCAAAAAGTAGGGGATTTCGATCTGGTGGTAACCGGAGGCGGAATTGCCGGTATTTGTGCGGCGGTATCGGCCGCACGGTTGGGGTTGCAGGTTGCCCTGATAAACGACCGTCCGGTGTTGGGAGGAAACAATAGTTCGGAGGTTCGGGTTCATTTAGGAGGTCGGATCGAGGCTCAGCCCTATGACCAGTTGGGAAATCTGATCAAAGAGTTTGGACCAGAAAAAGGAGGAAATGCCCAACCGGCATCGTATTATGAGGATGACAAAAAAGCCGCTTTCATAGCGGCAGAAAAGAATATCACTCTTTTCCCCAATTATCGGGTTGTCAAGACAAAGACCAAGAAGAACCGCATTACCGGTGTTATTGCCCGTCATATCGAGAGTTCTCGGGAGATTTTGGTATCGGCCCCTCTCTTTGCCGATTGTACGGGAGATGGAACGGTCGGCGTATTGTCCGGAGCCGACTATGCCATGGGTCGTGAAAGTCGCGACCAGTACGGAGAGCCTACTGCCCCCGAAAAGGCCGACAGCATGACCATGGGCGCTTCCGTTCAATGGTATTCGGAAGAG
Organism: uncultured Bacteroidales bacterium; assembly: GCA_949300615.1. Taxonomy (GTDB): domain Bacteria; phylum Bacteroidota; class Bacteroidia; order Bacteroidales; family CHK158-818; genus Gallibacteroides. Next base: position 19,339 of record CASGEW010000014.1, on the reverse strand, counting down.
AGTGCCCGCGCGAGCCGATTCCCGGAATTCCGTTATGGCATCGATTTTAATGCCCAAAATGCCGAAAAGGTTACCAAAGGAGAGTGGCGGTGGGAAACCGGTATGAATCGGAATCAAATAACTGAATTCGAGCAGATTCGGGATTACGGTATGTTGGTTATCTTTTCCAACTGGTCATACCTGAAAAACGAGTCAGGAGACCCGGCGTACCGAAATCGCCGGCTTGCCTGGGTAGCTTATATCTCGGGGAAACGGGAGTCGCGAAGGTTACTGGGCGATCACATCCTTACAGAGAACGACATCCGGAATTACGTTGAATACGAAGATGGAACCGCCTCTACCACGTGGAGCATCGATTTGCATTATCCCGATCCGGTCAACTCCAAGAACTTTCCCGGTAAGGAGTTTAAAGCCATTACCAAACAGAGCAACATATATCCCTATCCCATACCTTACCGGTGTTTGTATTCCCGTAATATCGAAAACCTGTTTATGGCCGGACGCAACATCAGCGTATCGCATACGGCGCTGGGTACCGTCCGGGTAATGCGGACGACAGGCATGATGGGCGAAGTGGTAGGTATGGCAGCCTATCTTTGTAAGAAACACAAAGCCTCTCCCCGGGATATATATCCGCAATATTGGGACGAGATGTTGCCGTTGTTGCAACAGGGAACCGGGAAACCCGGGTTGCCCAACAACCAGCGATACAACGAAGGTGGAACGCTTCGGGAAAAACCGACGAAGTAATTCCGGCAGGAAGGGGGATACCCCTACGTTCGCTCTGTGGCGATACGGTCAGAAAAACAAAGAGATGTCCAAAAGGACATCTCTTTATGCTTTATGGATAAGTAAGTGAATTAGGCTTTCACCCTACCTAAGTAGGATCCGTCGCGGGTATCGATTTCGATGGTTTCGCCTTCGTTGATGAACAACGGAACGCGTACTTCTGCACCCGTTTCAACCGTTGCCGGTTTTAGGGTATTGGTAGCGGTATCGCCTTTCAATCCCGGTTCTGTATAGGTAACGACCAGTTGTACCTTTACCGGCAGTTCGGCGAACAGAATGGTTTCGGAAGAGGCATCCGATACCACATCCACCACCATTCCCTCTTTCAGGAAGTTTACCCCGGTAATCTGGTCATGGGCGATGGGGTGTTGTTCAAAGGTTTCCTGGTTCATGAAGATGTAATCATCACCCTCTTTGTACAGGTATTGATAAGGACGGCGTTCTACGCGAACATCTTCTAATTTTTCACCGATGTTGAAACGACGTTCCAATACATAGCCGTTTACCACATCTTTCAGTTTGGTACGCATGAAAGTATTTCCTTTACCCGGTTTTACGTGCAGGAAGTCGATGCAGAAATAGAGTTTTCCGTCCATACGGATAGCTGTTCCGATCTTAATGTCTTGTGCATTAATCATATTACTGTGAATTTATGTGTAATTGTTTTTATGAATGATTCATCTTTCCGGGTGCAAAAGTAATGTAAATCAGTAAAAACCGCAAAAAGAAATTACTAAAAAAGAGTTATCCCTTTGTTTATTTCAGAAAAGTAACTAATTTTGCGACTCGATTCCGAAAGGTAAGAGTAATAACATAAAACAAGTATATACGATGAAAAGAACATTCCAACCCTCTAACAGAAAGAGAAAAAACAAACACGGATTCCGTGAAAGAATGGCTACTGCAAACGGTCGCCGCGTATTGGCTGCCCGTCGTGCAAAAGGAAGAAAGAAACTGACTGTTTCTGACGAATACAACAGCAAGAAAGCCTAATTTTAGATTTTAGTATTTTTACTTACTAAATAAAGAAGGATATCGGCAACTCAGGATATCCTTTTTTATTTGGTGCGTTCTCTAATGCCGAAACGGTTTTCGCTCCGGCTGCCTCTCTCTGGTACACTCTTTTTTGTTAACTTTGAAGTATCCGCCTAACCTGAAAAATATGTATCGATATAACTTGCTTGCTCCGCTTCTGCTGATTCTACCGTTCCTGTTTTTAGGATGCGGCACGAAAAAAACGGTATCTGCTCCTCCTTTGTGGGATGATCCGTTGGCTAAAATAGATCCGTTACCCACCTATCAACCGACTCTTCCGGTATATACGGTAACCTTTCCGTATCGGCCGGTACGCGACATCGAAGCGAGGATTGTTATCCCCGAAACTTTTTCAGCCAGTGAAACGGCTTATGTCAGTTCAAAGCATAAGGGTCTGTTCGACCGAAATTCCCGTTTGGTAGTGGAACTGCCTGTTTTCGGGCAAGAGGCAGGTTACGCATTTCCCTTGCCCGGCGCCAAGGTGATTTCTCCTTACGGTAGAAGAAGCGGGCGGATGCATACGGGGGTAGATCTGAAAACACGGGCCAATGATACCATTGTGGCCGCCTTTGCCGGGGTGGTGCGGATGTCCAAGCGTTATGGCGCCTACGGGAATGTAATCGTGGTAAGGCATCGGTCCGGTTTTGAAACCGTATATAGCCACAATGTGAAAAACCTGGTAAAGGTAGGCGAATATGTCTCTGCCGGCGACCCCATTGCCTTGACCGGTCGGACCGGTCGGGCAACCACCGAACATTTACATTTCGAGGTACGGGTCAATGGCCAATATTTCGACCCCAATTGGGTAATAGACTTCCAACACTATACCTTAAAAGATAATACGCTGGTATTTGTAAAAAACGGCAATGCCGTCAAGGTCTCGGTCTCTTAGTGTAGGTCAATCCCGAAAATATCTTTCAAGATAACTTTTGAAGCACCGCTGTTGTCGGCAATGTATCGTTGTGCCGCCTTGCCTGAGTTCTCCCTGAATCCGGAGGAGGAGACCAATCTTTCCATGATGGTTTCAAATGCATCCGGCCCGGTTATGGAGAACGCTCCGCCGCATTTTATCAGGTCGCAAGCCTCTTTGAACTTGTGGTAATTCGGCCCGAAAATAACCGGTATGCCATATACGGCCGCTTCGGGAACGTTGTGGATACCGACGCCGAACCCGCCTCCGACATAGGCAATCTGTCCATATCTGTACAGCGAGGAGAGCAGACCGAAACAGTCGATGATGAGACATTCGGCCTGTGCGATGTTTTCGGGCGAGGCCTGTGTGTAACGCAGATGAGGGCGTTTTAGTTTCGATTCAATCTCTTTCAAATGCTCCTCGTCGATAACATGGGGGGCGATAATCAGTTTCAGCTCCGGATGGCGGTTGAAATATTCGATAAAAATATCTTCGTCTTTGGGCCAGGAACTGCCGGCAACCAGCGTTTTTTCTGCGTGTTGTACGAACTGTTCGGCCAGCGGCAGCTTTTTGGCTTGCCGGGCAATATCCAGTACCCGGTCGAAACGGGTATCTCCGCATACGGTTACCTGGTCGATGCCGATAGAAGAGAGCAGCGATTGGGAGTTTTTGTCCTGGACGTACAGATGGTCGAAGCAAGTTAATAATGTCCGGTAGAATCCTCCGAAAGGTTTGAAGAACAGTTGGCTTTTTCGGAAGATGGCCGATACGATGTAGGTCGGTATCTGACGGTTGGAGAGTTCTGTCAGGTAGTTGGCCCAGAACTCGTACTTGATGAAAATGGCGATGGCGGGATTGACCGTGTCTAAAAAACGTTTTACCGAGGCTGGTTTGTCGAAAGGCAGGTAACAGATGGCATCGGCCCGGTCGTAGTTCTTTCGCACCTCATATCCCGATGGAGAGAAGAAGGTAACAATGATTTTCTGTTCTGGACGCTGTTGTTTCAGCGCTTCTATCAGGGGACGTCCCTGTTCAAACTCTCCCAATGATGAGGCGTGGAACCACACGTACTTCTCTCCGGGGACGATAGTCTTGTCCAGGTAGTCGAAAATTGTTTTCTGTCCCTCGTTTAATAGACGGGCTTTTTTGTTTTTCAGTGCTGCCAGGCTGACCAAATACTGGTAGCAATTTATCCCAAAGTTATATATACCATTCATTTTTTAGAAAACCGTTAGCCGTTTGTGTTAAAATAAATCTTTTAAAAGAGACCGCTTAGGTGGACGGCGAGGAGGTTTTTTATAATAATTGTCTATGTCGAAACGCAAGATGAACTGTTGTTGCGTATCGAACGATTCTTTCGAGTAGTGGAAGTTCAGCGAGAAGAAACAGTTTACCCACCTGTTGCGGAACAGGTATGCGTAGAGGTCTGTCCGGTTGTAGCGGGTAGATTGGTAAAACGGGTCTCCCTGGTTGAGGAGCGATCCGAATTGCGGATAAAAGGGTTGTTGGTTATCGCCGATGTACAGGATATTGTTCAGCCCGATAAAGCGCCATTCGGCCGATAGCTGGGCCAACAGTCCCTGCGGCCGGTGCCATGTCCCGATACTTCGGATACGTTCCAAGCTGATTACGTAGCCGACTTGTAGGGAGAAATCGTCCAAAGGCAGCCGATTCCTCAGATCAACTCCTATATAAGGGTTTAGCAGGATGTCATCGACTACCGAAATGTCGTCCGGCGAGTTTTTGGGACGTGCCAGGTGGTTCATTACCGCATGGCCTCCGGCAAAGAATATGCCCGGCATCCACCGACCGCTGGCCGAGATTAAAAAGGCTTCTCGTTCTTGTTCGGTCTGTTTGCGGCGCCAGTCGATAAAGACCTCGCCGTACCCTCTGTCCCGTTGGTATTGGAATAAAACACCCTCGATATTCGGACGGAAATAGGTCAGGGAGTCGTACAACAGGATGGCCGGCAATGATTCGATCAGGTGCGTACGGGCAAAAGAGCCGACATTCATGCTGAATCCGTTCGTCCCGCTGTATTGATAATAAACAGTCGGCTTGAATTCCGAATCTTTTAACGGCGATCCGAAAGATTGTATCCACGAACCTCCTACCATGATGCGGTGTCGGTCTTTGTCTATTCCCAACCCGATCTCTGGCGACAGCCGTGTACCGAAAAAAGTTTGGGAGGTTTGATACGGCGACTTGTATTCGCGGTTGTCGAAGAATCCTGTCATATCTACCTTCCAAAGTAGATTCTGGGCTTTTAGTACGGGGATTGTCCCGAGTAGCAATACAGCCAAAACCGTTATGTACCTGCCTGTCTTTTTCATGAGAGAGTGCAGATGGCTTTCCGGATGCGTTGTATGGTCTCTTCCTTACCCAACAGTTCGGTTATGTCGAACATATGGGGGCCTTTCGATTCTCCCACGACGGCCAGCCGGAATGCGTTCATGATGTTTCCCAGGTGGTATCCGTTGTTTTCAATCCATGCTTTTACGATATTTTCGGTGTTTCCCGAACGGAAATCAGTTATTCCCTGCAAGACGTCGATCAGTTCGGAAAGACGTTGTGCGGAATCCTCTTTCCAGCGCTTCTTGACAGTTTTTTCGTCGTATGTATCCGGCGCTTTGAAAAAGAACGAGGCTTGCCCCCACAGCTCTTTGATGAAGTTGACCCGTTCTTTTACCAGGGCAACGACCCGGGTAACGTATTGCAGGTCAGATTGTATGCCGTATGCTTCCAGCTGGGGCATGAACAGCGATGCAATTTCAGCATTGTCCTTTTGTTGAATATATTTATGGTTGAACCATTTCCCTTTTTCATAGTCAAATTTCGCTCCGCTTTTGCTGCATTTTTCGAGCGAGAAGAGCTGTATCAGTTCCTCCATGGAGAGTATCTCCTGATCGTTGCCCGGGTTCCAGCCCAACAGGGCCAGAAAATTGACAACAGCCTCTGGCAGGTAACCCGATTCGCGGTATCCGGAGGATATTTCTCCTGTTTTCGGATCTTTCCATTCCAACGGAAATACCGGGAATCCCAACCGGTCGCCGTCCCGTTTGCTGAGTTTTCCGTTCCCTTCGGGTTTGAGCAACAAGGGCAGGTGCGCAAAACGTGGCATGGTATCGCTCCATCCCAGATAGCGGTACAGCAATACGTGCAACGGAGCCGACGGCAGCCACTCTTCACCCCGGATGACGTGGGTAACCTCCATCAGGTGGTCATCGACGATGTTGGCCAGGTGATAGGTGGGCAGTTGGTCGGCCGACTTGTATAATACCTTGTCGTCGAGGATGGAGGAGGAGATGGATACCTCTCCCCGGATGAGGTCGTTTACTACGATCTCTTCGCCCGGTTCTATCTTGATGCGTACCACATACTGTGTGCCGGAAGCGATCAACTCTTCCACTTCTGTTTGGGGCAATGTCAGCGAGTTGCGCATCTGCATACGGGTGGATGCGTCGTATTGGAAATTGGGGATGGCTTTTCGTTGGGCTTCCAACTCCTGGGGGGTGTCGAACGCTATGTATGCCAACCCGTTTTTCAACAGATAATCTACATATTTTTTATAAATCTCTTTCCTTTCCGATTGCCGGTACGGAGCGTGAGGCCCTCCATGTCCGACGCCTTCGTCGAAGCGGATACCCAACCATTGGAGCGACTCGATGATGTACTGTTCTGCTCCGGGAACGAACCGTTGGGAGTCGGTATCTTCGATGCGTAATATCATATCGCCATCGTGTTGTCTGGCAAACAGGTAATTGTAAAGTGCCGTACGGACACCTCCGATATGCAGTGCTCCCGTAGGGCTGGGAGCAAAACGAACTCTAACTTTATTTTGGGCCATAGTTGTTTTATTTCTTTGTGTGGCGCAAAATTAACCCTTTTTTTTTATTTTGAACGGGTTGTCAGGCGAATTTTAATCAGTTGGATTAGAAGGAAGAAAGGGTACAAGGCATTGATTATCTGTTTGAGAAAAGATGACTTTTGATTGTTTGTTGGGTGATTGGGATAAAACGCTTCCTGTAAGAGCTTTATATACGGAAAGCGTTTTGGACGGTTTATATTTATAGGTCGCGTATGGTTGTATCCAATCTATTTAGTATGCAGGATAACTCCTTTTTGATGAGTTGGGGTGATAGAGAAACGTGCCGGGCGATCTCTTCGTTGCGGAAACCTGAGAAATGAAGGCAAACAATTGTTTTTTGTGGCTCTTCAAGCATCTCGATGGCACGAAGGAGCTGTGGCAGCGAATAGGATTTGGGGAATGAATAAAAAGGCGTTTTTGTTATAGAGATAGGCTCGATCCCCAGATATTTCTCCCCATATTTTTCGGAGTGATTCACCAGAAATATTTTCTTTTGAATGTCCGCAGTCAATAGATGGCAGGTAATATATGGTAGAAGTTGTCGAAATTTTATTTTTGAGGAAGATCGGTCCCTTGATTTGTTTACTAACGGGCCTGGTTTGGCGACACCTGATGTGCTCTTTTTTTTGTTTGAAGGGTAAAGGACCGGTGCACATTGCATTTTGTTTCCTTGTAAATTCAACAAACGATAGATAATCGATTTCATAATGTATTTTTTTAATGGTAAATTTTGAAAAAACCTCTGTATTTTAGAATAAACAGCGGTTCTAAATGCTTCTATTGCGATGTGCAGAACATTTATAATCCTATGTTTTCAAAACCCAGAACGGCGTAAAATTACTACCTTTATTTAATATCCTTCTCCCTTTGCTCTCTTTTTTGTAATCTATTTTACGGTTTTGTTATGGCGTTGTCTATTAGATTTTTATATGGTTTTTAGAACGATGTGGCGTCTGGTGAGGGCTGGTTTGTATAAAAACGATTACAAAGTTTTTTGAGTCAGTTGAAAGGACGGTAATATTCTTGTTTTTTAACGGAGAAATTGTGGAGAGATTGAGCTTGTTGCGTGAAAAATCGTTCTGAGATTTTGTGCAATAAAGCAATTTTACTATATTTGTCAACGTAAAGAGTGGTAGCAGAGGAGGTTATCTCTTTTGCCCAAAATATTTAGGTGTTGTATATTATTCCTTGAAACTCAGAAATCGCCAATTTTTGTAAAAACAGAAGGGAAATAATAGGCAATCGGAAAGTCATGTAGCGTATATTTTGCTATAAAATATAGGCGTGGACTGTTGTTTATTATCTATCTGTTGCGGCTATGGCGATGCCCGAGTTTCAGATATTAATACACAGTTCCACGCCTTTTTTGCATTTATACCTGTCTTGAACAGGGGGGAATTTCTCTGTTTGATGTACAAGTATAGTGAATTTTTCTGAAAATTTCAAAGGAAAATTATTATAATCTTGTCTTTTGCCGATGGGATTGTTCTCTTTGTTTGCGAGAAAAATTATGGCTTTTCATGGCGTTTTCTGCACCATAGAAATGCAACTCTTTTGGAATAATCTTTCTTTGGTTAGGAGGATTATGAGGGTTGTTTTTGTTAAAAGGTACTATGTTGCTCAATTCGTTAACATAAGGAGTAAAATCATATCGAAATGCTTTTTTGCTTATTATTTTCTCAACCCAATAGCTCTGGCGGTAGTATCTTTTATTTTAAGGTACGAAGCAAACAAAGCCCGGAATTACCTCCGGGCTTTGTTTTGTAGTATGGTAAAGATGGGATTATTGAGCTAATTCTGCCAGCGATTGGGGTAAATAGAACGTATTGGTGCGATCTACATATACGACTACGGAATTTAATTGCTCCTCTTTTCCGTCCACTTTAATGATATTGGTAAAGGGTTCTATTTCTATTTTCTTTTTCCCGTTTACGATCAAGGAGGGATTTCCGTTTTCTTCTGCCGGGACGATTTCATAATCCATCCCCTTGAATACGTCATAATGTTTGGCAAACAGAGAAGAGGTTAAGTTGTCGAGTTCTCCACTGAATCCTAACAGATTGCACAATAGGTGATTGATCTCAATGTTGTCAAGCATCCCTAATTGCAGGTTTTCTTTCGGGTGATAAGCCGCCAAAAAAAGTTCTTCACCCGTATGCCCGCTGGTTGAGAAGCGAATGGTCGTACGTGCGGATATAATATCCGAAATTAGTCCGGTTAAAGAATTATTGTATAGAACATTTTCTTCTTTTTTGTCTTTTCGTTCATCTTTGGGTATGGGGCTTTTGTCGTATCCCTTACAGTTGTAGAAAGCGTCAATTTCTTTATCGGTTAACCGGATGCCTCCATATTCTTTGAAGATTTCAGGAAGATCTTCGGCCGGACGGCTGTTTACTATTTTTGCCAGGCCTGCTGCCGTACGTTTGAATCCGCTCAGCGTTCTGAATAATCGGGTTTTGGAATAGCTGCTGCCTCCGGTAATGGAAGGGGCTCCTGTGCCGTGGTCGGGGACGATGATAACAGCCGTTTCACCGTTTTGTTTGGCAAAATCCAATGCTACACCGCACGCCTTGTCGAATGCCAGAAAATCTGAAAATAGTCCTACCGGGTCGTTCCCGTGGGCGGCATGGTCCACTAAGCTGCCTTCTACCATCAAGAAAAATCCGTTTTCATTTTTAGAGAGCTTTTCGATGGCTTTTGTTGTCATTTCGGCCAAGGAGGGTTGTTCTTCGGGGTTTCTGTCAAGGTCGTATTCCATTTCTCCGTCTCCGAACAAGGCCCACATTTTATTGCCTTCGTATGAGCGGAATCCTTTCAGGTCATTTTTGAAAACGCCGTATCCGCTGTTTTTCAAGTAATTTTCGCACTCCTCGTTTAAGTAAGAAGTTCCTCCGCCCAATACAACATCTACATTATTGTGTACCATTTGAGGGGCAATGTGGTTGTAACGGCCTCTTTTATAGCTATGCGATGCACAGTCGGCCGGAGTAGCATGGGGAAATTCGCAAACGAAAACTAATCCGGTGGCTTTTTCCTTTAAAATGCGGGATGCTTCCAAAACGGTTGCCAGCGGTTGAAACGCCTTGTCGGGATCGACCGGGTAGATATCGTCATTTCCGGCACTGTATGGGTGCGTAGAGACAAATCCCGCAATGCTGGGATATCCCGTCATGTAACAGGAGGTGGTGGGAGCTGAGTCGCCTACGGGGCCGTTTGAACAGAATGAACGGACGGTTCCGCAGATGTAAGGGTCGATATTCAGGTGCGGTTTGTCCGGATTTTTGTACCATTGACACCAGCGTGCCAATGAAACGGTTTGTAACGATGTTCCGTCCGGAATAAGCAGGATGACATTCTTGACGGGTTTCACTTTTTGAATGTCGGTAGCATTTGTTATGCCTATTCCCAGTGAGAACAGCAATAACAAAGATAGCATCTTTTTCATTGTTGTGATGGTTTTATTTTAGTTGAGATTTTGTGATTCGATTTCTTCAAACATTTTTTTTAGCTCTTCATCTGTTTCGTACAGTTTCTTTTTACAAAAACGCAGCAGTTCTAACGAACGGGAGGTGTATTGTTTCAATTCATCGATTTCGCAATCGCTTTGTTGTAGTTTTTCGGCTATCTCTTCCAATTCAGCCATAGCCTCACGATAGGATTGTCTCTTTTTTTCTACCATAGTTAGTTCTTTTTGGGCGGGAATATTTCCTGCGTTTGTGCGGTTATTTCTCCTTTCCCCAACCAGATGGACAGCTGGTCGCCGATTTTTAGTTCCTGTACGCTTTTTACGATCTTCCCATTTTTCAATGTAACCGAGTATCCCCTTTTGAGGATATTTTCCGGCGAAGAGGCTGAAATAAGTCGTTCTGTATTTTCCAACTGCTGTTTTGCCTGTTCGATTTGCCGTTTTGATCCGTTCAGGGTTTGTCTCCAAAGCGTCCCCCACCGATATTTTTCTTCTACCAACCTTTTTTCTACTTTGGCTGGTATGAGGGTGGCCAACTGCATGATACGGGAACGCTCTGTCTCTATTTTGTTACGAACTTTTAAATTAATATTTTGTTGCAGTCGTTCCAGTCGTAATGTGTCGAGAGCCACTCGCTGTTGTATCAGTCGGGGTATGTCTGATTGATACATTGTAATTTTTTGCCTCTCCTGCTGTATCCGACTACTGCACAAAGTTAGTATATTTTTTTGTAACAGTTGTAACGAAACGGTGAATTCATCCGCTTTCCCGATGAGAAATTCGGCGGCGGCCGTTGGCGTTTTTACCCGCGTATTGGCAACGGCGTCCAATACGGTATCGTCCCGTTCGTGCCCGATTCCGGTAATGACGGGCAGGGGGAATTGTGCCACGTGGGTAGCCAGCAGATAACTGTCAAAGCAGGAGAGTTCAGAAGTGGCACCACCTCCGCGGATGATAACGGCGGCGTCGAAGAGGTCTGCATATTCGTACAAACGTGAGAGTGCGTTTAAAATAGATTTTTCAGCCTGTTCTCCCTGCATGACGGCCGGAAACAGTACCGTGTAAAATTGATAGCCGTGCGGGTTGTGTTGCAGCTGGTTGCAGAAATCGCCGTATCCGGCAGCCGTCGGCGAAGAGATAACGGCAACGCGTTGAGGAGCGGTTGGCCATGTCAACTCCCGGTTCATGTCGATGATACCTTCGGCCGTAAGCTGGGCGATTATTCTTTTGCGTTGAAGAGCCAGGTCGCCCAACGTATATTCGGGGTTGATGTTGTGTACCGTCAGGCTGTACCCGTATTGCTCGTGGAACGTGGGGCTGACCTCTACCAGTACCTTGATACCGGAGGCGAAACGTTGTCCGGTGTTGGTCTCAAAATAGGGTTTCAGCAATCGATAGGTGGCAGCCCAGATCATGCCGCGTGCCTTGGCGATGATTTGTCCCGAGCGGGGTGTCTTTTCGATGAATTCGAGGTAACAGTGTCCCGACGGGTTTTCGTGTACTTCGCTTAACTCTGCATGTATCCAATACCGTTGGGGGAAACAGGTCTTTAAGGCCTCTTTCACCAGGTTGTTCATTTCGTACAGCGAGAGCGTATCCATCTATTTTTGTGTTTCGAGCTGTTGTTTGGCAGTCAGGTATGCGTTGTAGATATCGGGGATACCGTATCCTTGCAAGGAGTCGGGGGCGAGCCTGAGAGAACTGTTGTCGCGGATGAGCTGGATGATCTCCTGAGCCGACAGTTGAGGCAATGCCTGCCAGAGACAGGTGGCCAGCCCGGCCATGATGGGAGTGGCGAAGGAGGTACCGTTGGCACGGGTAACGTTTCCGGACGGATCGGTCGTGGCGGCAGCTGTCCCCAGTGCGACAATGTCCGGTTTGACGCCTCTTTCGTCAGTATATCCCGCTCCGCTGAATGTGCTGGGTTGCCCTTGGCTGTCGATGGCTCCGACGGTTAATATGGTTTCGGCATCCCCGGGGATGGTGATGGCGTGCCACTCGCTGGTGTATTCGTTCCCTGCACTGCATAGGATAAGCATCCCTTTCCGTGCTCCTGTTTCGGCCGTCCGGGTGATGAACGATTTGTCGCGTCCCAAGGTGGATTGTGGTTTCCCCAAGGAGCGGATGTCGTACAGGCTGTATCCTAAGGAGCTGGTGATCACGTCCACGCCCACACTGTCGGCAAATTCGGCGGCAGCCGTCCAGTAGTCCTCTTCTACGGGGAACTCGGTGTCGGCATCTTCGCTGCGCAACAGCCAGAAGGTGGCCTCGGGGGCAGTACCTGTCAATACCCCTTTGTTGCAGGCTGCTATGGTGGCCAGTACCATGGTGCCGTGCTCATGGGAGAGGAAAAAATCCGACTGAGGCTCTACAAAGTCGTGCGTACCGGCTATCCGGGAGGGGTCTATCGTGTAGTTTACGTCGGCGTATTTGAATCCGGCATCGATAACCGCGATGGTCATCCCTTTGCCTTTGAATCCGGCTTTGTGCAGTTTTTCTCCGTTGTGCAGGGCAATCTGCTGTAATCCGGCACCGTAACGGTTCTTCCGATCTTTTTGTTGTTTCTCCTTCTTGATTTTTCCCGAAGGTTTGGGTTTTACCGGTACGACCTCGGGTTTTACCCATACCAACTTGACGCTGTCCACAAAGGGCAGTGCGGTTATTTGGGTCAAGGCCGAGCTGTCGGCAACCGATACGACGGCGGTGTTTTGCCAGCGGGAGGTGGTAACGCATCTTCCTCCCGATGCTTGCTCGATTTGCGTTATGTAAGGGCGGTAAACGGGAATATCGGTGATGTTGACGGCAATATGCTGTCTCTCCCTCCGGGCAAGGGATTTTAGGGAAAGGAACGCTTGCGGATTGTCCAGCCGGTATTCGCCGGTGGGTTTGTCTTTCAGGTAGATCCGGAATTTGAGGTTCCCTTCTGCTTGCGTCGAGGGGATGCCGCAGAGGAAACAGAGTAAAAAAACGAGCTGTCTCATCATTATTTTTGTTGTAAATATTTTTTCCATGTGTTGTATGATGCGATAATACCCCCGCCCAATACCTTGTCGCCTTGGTAAAATACGGCCGATTGTCCCGGTGTAACGGCCGATGCCGGTTGGTCGAAACGGACAATCAGGTGGTTGTCGTCGGCAAACGTAATTTTCCCCGGTTGTCCGAGGCTACGGTATCGGATGCGAATATCCAGCGGGTTGGCGGAGAGTAATCCGGGAAGGTCTGGCGTCTGGAACTCTTCCACTACCATTGCCTGACACGCCAGCTCTTCCCGTTTGCCCAATTTGACGGTATTTTTTTCTGGATTTATTTTGGTTACGAAAACCGGATAGCCCAAGGCGATGTTCAGCCCTTTGCGTTGTCCGATGGTATATAGCGGGTATCCCTTGTGTCTGCCGATCGGTTTACCGGTGTTGTCGATGTAATATCCGTCGTGTACCCGTGTGTCGAAGTCCGGGAGATTTTCTCGCAGGAAGTCCCGGTAGTCGCTCTCTACGAAACAGACCTCCATACTCTCCTTTTTTTGTACCTTTTCCTGGAATCCCCGTTGTCGAACATACTCTTTTATCTCTTGTTTGGTCAGTCCTCCCAACGGGAAAATCGTGCGGGAGAGCTCGGTCTGCCCCAACCGCCACAGAAAGTAGGATTGGTCTTTTTTTTCGTCGGTTCCGCAGGCGATGAACAGACGCCCCTTTTCGTCGCTCTCTATCCGGGCGTAATGTCCGGTTGCTACCCGGTCGCATTGCAGCAGGGTGGCCTGTTCGAGCAGGTATTTCCATTTGAAACGGAGGTTGCATAATACGCAGGGGTTGGGGGTACGCCCTTGTAAATATTCGTCGATGAAGTTTTGTACGACCTCTTGTTTGAACGCCTCTCGTACATCTAACGTATGGTGCTCGATGCCTAACCTTTGGGCTAAACTGCGAGCTTCCAGGATGTGCGATGGCTCGGTCTGTCCCTCTTGGGTAAATTGTGCGCGGGTATCCCACATCCGCATGGTGATGCCGACTACTTCGTATCCCTGTTCTTGCAGCAGCATACAGGCGGCAGAGCTGTCTATCCCTCCGCTCATACCCACCAATACCCTTTGGGAAGATTCTGCTGGCTTCTTATTCTAAAAAGTTTCCAAATTGTTTCATTAATATATTCTTAATCAGGTTTATATATTTTATTATGATTGTAAAAGTTGTCTAAAATAGACAATTATTGTTATTAATATATTATTCTTCTTTGTATGTTTGTAGTCTTGAAAAATAGGGCTTGGATTAAGAAATAATAAACAATAATAAGTAGATAGATATGATTCAGACAGTAGTAAAACGCGATGGACGTATTGTGGGTTTTAATGAAGAGAAGATCATAACAGCCATCCGCAAAGCGATGTTGCATACCGAGAAAGGAGAAGATATGGGTTTGATTCGGCAGATAACCGACCGGATTGTGTGCCGAGGCAAAGAGCAGATGAGTGTGGAGGCTATTCAGGATTGTGTGGAGTTGGAGCTGATGAAGAGCAGCCGCAAGGATGTGGCACAGAAATACATAACCTACCGTAACCAGCGAAGCATTGCCCGGAAGGCGAAAACGCGCGATATGTTTCTGGAAATCATTGAGACCAAGTCGAACGATGTAACCCGAGAGAATGCCAACATGAACGCCGATACCCCGGCCGGTATGATGATGAAGTTTGCCAGCGAGAGTACCAAGCCGTTTGTGGACGACTACCTGTTGAGCGAACCGGTACGTAATGCTGTCAGTCAGGGGTATTTGCATATCCACGATAAAGATTATTATCCTACCAAGAGTCTCACCTGCGTGCAACATCCGTTGGATAAGGTTTTGCAGAACGGCTTTTCGGCCGGACATGGCGAGTCTCGTCCAGCCAAACGGATTGAGACAGCCAGTGTGTTGGGGTGTATTTCGTTAGAGACGGCCCAGAACGAGATGCATGGCGGACAGGCCATACCGGCATTTGATTTTTACTTAGCCCCCTTCGTACGCAAAAGTTTTATCGAGGAGGTTCGGGTATTGGAGCAGTTGAACGGAGCCGATTATGCTCATTTGTACGACCGGCCGTTGGATGATTTTTTGATTCGTCCTTTGGATGGATTGACTGGCGACGAGCGTATTGTACAACATGCCGTAAACCGGACAGTGGGCCGGGTACACCAGTCGATGGAGGCTTTTATTCACAACATGAATACGATCCATTCGCGAGGAGGAAATCAAGTAGTGTTCAGTTCCATCAATTATGGAACGGATGTCTCGGCAGAGGGACGGTGTGTCATCCGGGAGTTGCTCAACTGTACCTATCAAGGTGTGGGAAATGGTCAAACGGCCATCTTCCCGATACAAATCTGGAAAAAGAAACGGGGGGTGAGCTATTTACACGGAGACCGGAATTATGATTTGTATCGGTTGGCGTGCCGGGTTACGGCCCGCCGTTTCTTCCCGAATTTTTTGAACCTGGATGCCACGTTCAATCATCACGAAGAGTGGCGGGCTGACGACCCGGAGCGTTATAAATACGAGGTGGCTACCATGGGGTGCCGTACCCGTGTGTTTGAGAACCGTTTCGGCCCGAAGAGCTCTATCGGCCGGGGCAATCTGTCTTTTTCAACGATTAATATCGTGCGCCTGGCTATCGAATGTATGGAGATTGCCGACAAAAAGGCGCGGGTTGAAAGATTCTTTGCCAGGCTGGATGAATTGCTCGAATTGGCAGCAAGGCAGTTGCACGAGCGATTTGAATTTCAGAAAACGGCATACGCCAAACAGTTCCCGTTGTTGATGTCGGGGCTGTGGTTGGGAAGCGAAAAATTACGTCCCGACGATACCGTTGCTCCCGTGATCAACCAAGGTACGTTGGGAATCGGGTTTATTGGGTTGGCCGAATGTTTGGTGGCACTTGTGGGGAAGCACCACGGGGAAGACGAGCCGGCCCAACTGTTGGGGTTGCGTATTGTAACCTATATGCGCGACCGGGCCCTCCAATTTTCCGAGCAGTACCAGCACAATTACAGCATATTGGCCACTCCGGCCGAAGGGTTGGCCGGTAAATTTACCCGGAAAGACCGACAGTCGTTCGGCGTATTGCCCGGTATTACCGATCGGGACTATTACACCAATTCCAACCACGTCCCGGTATATTATAAATGTACGGCGCGCCATAAGGCCGAGATTGAAGCTCCTTACCACGATTTGACGCGCGGTGGGCATATATTCTATGTGGAGATGGATGGCGATGCCACCCATAACCCGGAGGCCATTATGGCGGTGGTGGATATGATGGACAAGTTCAATATCGGTTACGGTTCGGTAAACCATAACCGGAATCGCTGTATGCAGTGCGGATACGAGAATGCTGCGGCAGAATTGACCACCTGTCCCCAGTGCGGCAGTACCGAGATTGACAAGTTGCAGCGTATAACCGGTTATTTGGTCGGTACGACCCAGCGCTGGAACCGTGCGAAATTGTCGGAACTCAAAGACCGGATTGTCCATGAATAACGATACCATTTTTATGTTGGATATTGTCGAAGAGACGGTTGTCGATGGCCCCGGTTTCCGTACAGCTGTTTATGCGGCCGGATGCCCTCATCGGTGCGCCGGATGCCACAACCCTCGTTCGTGGGATATGGAGGCCGGGCATCCGGTACCTGTTGCCGATATTTTGGCAAAAATAGAGTCGGACGAATTTGCCCAGGTAACGTTCAGTGGCGGCGATCCGATTTATCAGGTAGAGGCCTTTACGGCGTTGGCCCGCCGAATAAAAGAGAGAACAGGGAAAAATATTTGGTGCTATACCGGATGGAGATACGAAAACATTGCACGCTCCAAACGCCTGTCTCAGATATTGCCTTATATCGATGTATTGGTGGATGGCCGGTATGAAGAGTCGTTGCGGGATGAACGGTTGCCGTTCCGGGGAAGTTCCAATCAACGGTTGATAGATGTACAGGCCTCGTTATTGGCCGATGCTGCCGTTTTATTCTCGGAATGTGGCGTTAAAAAAAGTTTTCCATAAGTAAATTTTTCAAGATCTGTCTTTTTTTGTTGATAAATGTTATTGGGATTCTGGATATGTTGAGTTATATTTGAAGCCTATTCCCTGTTTGGACGTAGAAAATCTAATTATCAAAATAAACACTGTTATGGAACCATCAAAAAGATTGTTGTCGTTGGATACCCTTCGAGGATTCGATATGTTCTTCATTATGGGAGGAGCTGGATTTTTTATTGCCTTGAATGACCTCTTCCCCAATGCCGTATTCGGAGCGATAGCCGGTCAAATGTCCCATGTAGAGTGGCATGGCTTTGCCCATCACGACATGATATTTCCGCTTTTCCTTTTTATTGCCGGTATTTCATTCCCGTTTTCGTTGGCCAATCGCCGGGCTAAGGGGGCATCGGAGAAAGATATTTATTTGAATATTATCCGTCGAGGAGTGGTTCTGGTGTTGTTGGGGATGATTTACAACGGATTGTTGCGTTTCGATTTTGAGAACCTTCGTTGGTGTAGCGTATTGGGTCGTATTGGATTGGGGTGGATGTTTGCTGCCTTGATTTTTTTGAACACGAAAACTCGGACACGAATTATTATATCTGCCGCTATTTTGATATTGTATTGGTTGTTGTTGGCTTTCGTACCGGTTCCCGATGTGCCCGCAGGGACAGACCCGTTCTCCAAAGAGGGAAGCTGGGTAGGGTATATCGACCGCATGATAACTCCCGGTAAGTTGTTGTATCCGGGTGTACATGATCCCGAAGGATTACTCTCTACGGCACCGGCTATTGTTACTGCCTTGTTGGGTATGTTTGCCGGTGAGATGGTAAGAAAACAAGACTGGACAGGGAATAAAAAATCGCTTTATTTGGCTGTTGCCGGTGTTGCCTTGACGATTGTCGGATTGTTGTGGAATTTTGTGTTCCCGATTAATAAAAATTTGTGGACCAGTTCATTTGTTTGTTTTGTCGGCGGGTTGTCGTTCCTGTTGTTTGCGTTGTTCTATTATTTGGTCGATGTAAAAGGTTGGCGTAAGTGGACTACCTTTTTTGTCGTAATCGGGATGAACTCCATTACTATCTATATGGCACAACGGATTATCAGTTTTTCGGGGATAACCAGATTCTTTTTCGGCGGATTCGTTGGATTATTTTCAGAACAGGCTCAACCATTTGTTAATTCTATTTGTTATATAGCCACCTGTTGGGTATTCCTTTATATATTATATCGCAAGAAGATATTCTTGAAAGTATAACCATTGCCCTGCGGCTATATTTGACTGCTGTAACAGTAGATAAGGAAAAAAGGTGTGGAGAAAATAAAAAGAGAATAAAATTTGATTCGGAATAATTATTTTTTATACCTTTGCAGGGTTTTAACGCTTATGACCATTGGGAAAGTTTAATTTGTATAAGTTGCCTCTGAGCACTTTGCCGTTGGGAACGCATTATTATGACTATGATCTGGGAAATCAATTCTTTAAGGATATTGATGGAACAGAAGTCCAGAAAGGCAATGTTCACGTTGCCTTAACGGTAAAGAATACAGGCGAGATATTTGAATTGAATTTCGACATATCGGGCGTTATTCAAATTCCGTGTGATCGGTGTTTGGACGATATGGACTATGACGTTGATACGCACGAACATCTTTATGTGAAGTTCGGAAAAGAGTATAGCGAAGAGAACGACGACGTAGTTATTATTCCCGAAGAAGAGGGCGAAATCAATTTGGCATGGTTCTTATACGAATTTATAGCGTTGACAATCCCCTTGAAGCACGTTCACGCTCCGGGAAAATGCAATAAGACCATGTCTTTCAAGTTACGCAAACATACGGCACGCCGGATGGATGACGACGAAGAAGACGATGATTCGGAACCCGGATTCGAGGACGAAGCAGAAGAGTTGGACGAGGTAGATAACGAGACCGACCCGCGATGGGACGAGTTGAAAAAAATAATAGATAATAATTAATGTAATAAGAAAATGGCACATCCTAAAAGAAAACAGTCAAAAACAAGAACCGCTAAAAGAAGAACTCATGATAAAGCAGTAGCTCCGACGTTGGCTGTATGCCCGAACTGCGGCGCTTGGCATATTTACCACACGGTATGCGGCGAATGTGGCTATTACAGAGGCAAGTTGGCTATCGAAAAAGAGGCTGCGGTTTAATGTAATATAACCGGTATGATACGGATTGTTGCATATATTGTCCAAATATATGCGAAAGGCGAGAGCAGCGATCAATGAAAACAGCGTTTTCAAA
>CASGEW010000013.1 GCA_949300615.1 uncultured Bacteroidales bacterium | reverse complement strand
AAACCTGTTCGGTAAGAAAATTGCCCAAATTGTGGCGGGGTTGACCAAAATATCGGGAGGAATTTTCGGAGACAAGGCCTCGGTGCAGGCTGAAAATTTCCGGAAATTGCTGCTGACCATGTCCGAAGATATTCGGGTTATCCTCATTAAGATGGCCGACCGTTTGCACAATATGCGTACCCTCGGCTCCATGGCACCGAACAAACAATATAAAATAGCCGGGGAAACCCTCTATATATATGCGCCGTTAGCCCATCGCTTAGGGCTGTTTGCCGTGAAAACGGAGTTGGAAGACCTCAGTTTCAAATACGAGCATCCGGATGCATACCAAGAGATCAGCAAAAAAATAGAAGAGTCTGAAATAAACCGCCAGCAGGTTTATCAGAACTTTGCTGCCCCTATCAAGGCAAAGCTGGATGAAATGGGCCTCAAATACGAGATGAAAGCCCGTTTGAAATCGGTCTATTCCATTTGGAACAAGATGCAGACCAAGAATATACCTTTTGAGGAGGTGTATGATTTGTATGCCGTCAGGATCATCTTTACCCCGTCGAAAGACGAAGATGAAAAAAAAGAGTGTTGGAATATCTATTCCGTAATTACGGATATCTATAAACTGCATCCCGAACGTATCCGAGATTGGGTTAGCCGCCCCAAATCCAACGGGTATAGGGCCCTCCATGTGACGGTTATGGGTCCGGACGGAAACTGGATAGAGGTTCAGATACGCAGCCGGAAGATGGATGAAATAGCCGAGCGCGGTTTTGCTGCCCATTGGAAGTATAAAGTGGGCGGTAATGACGAAGAGTCGGAACTCGATAAGTGGCTCAAAACAATTAAGGAAATTCTTGAAAATCCCGAACCGAATGCATTGGATTTTCTCGATACGATCAAGCTGAATCTCTTTGCCTCCGAAATATTTGTATTTACCCCCAAGGGCGATTTAAAAGTGTTGCCCATGGATGCAACCGCATTGGATTTTGCCTTTACACTCCACTCCGAAATGGGTTACCATTGCATTGCCGCCAAGGTAAATCACAAATTGGTCCCGTTGAGTCAGAAATTGCAAAGTGGCGATCAGGTTGAAATTTTAACCTCCAAATCGCAAACCCCCAAGGACGAATGGCTGAACTTTATTACTACGGCCAAAGCCCGTACAAAATTGTTGGCCGCTTTGCGGAAAGATAAAAAGAACCAGATGCAGGCCGGTGAACAAAAACTGGCAGAATTTTTTGAAAAGAACAAGCTCAGCAATACGTCGGAAAACATCAATAAGATACAGGCACATTATGCCTTGGAAAAGAAAGAAGACCTGTTGTGTAAGATCGGGACGGGGGAAATCCTGTTGGACGATTCTTTAAAAAAGCTATTTAAAGAAAAGATAGAAAATGTCTTTCGTCGTTATTTGCGCAATCCGTTCAGTATGGCCGGCGCCAAGAATCAGTCGGCGCCTGAAAAACCGGTTACTCTGCAACCGGGTGAAAAAATCAACCTGAAAGAGACCTATATACTCAAAGAAGACGGAAATCGAAAAAATTACACAATTGCCACCTGTTGTAACCCCATTCCGGGAGACGATGTCTTGGGGTATGTGAATGAAAACCAAGAGGTGATAGTGCATAAGCGGCAGTGCCCCATTGCCATGCGGTTGAAAAGCAGCTTCGGGCAACGGTTGGTCGAAGCCCGGTGGGACGATCACAGCGACTATTCGTTCCCGGCCGTTATCGAGGTTAAGGGCATCGATGGAGTTGGCGTTCTGAATGAAATTACTCGAATCATCTCCGGCGATATGTCGGTCAATATCAAAACCTTGAAGATAGATACCCAGGACGGTTTGTTTCAAGGTATATTGGGTATTATGGTACACGATGTAAAAGATGTGGAAAATCTTTGTGCCAACATTAAAAAAGTACAAAACGTGAAATCTGCCAATCGCATCAGTATGTAACCGGTTGTTTATACAATCGAACCGATTCTAAAAAGGCAAAGGTTATGGAAACAAAAAAAAGACAATCTTTATTCAACAAGAAAGGCTTTATAAAACTTCTTTTCTTTGTCGGGGCTGTTGTTTTAACAATCTATTTTTTCCCTCGGGAAGAAAAATTCAGATACCATTTCCAAGAAGGTAAACCGTGGAAATACGGGTTGTTGACTGCCCCGTTCGATTTCCCCATATACAAGAGCGATGAAGTAGTCAAACACGAACAGGATAGTATTCTACAAACATTCTCCCCTTATTTCAAGGTAGAAACAACCCAGTCCATTTTGCAAGTAGAGGCCTGGAAGAACAGCTATGCCGATCATCTGCATACGATTATTACACCGGCATTGTTCCAGTTGGTAGAGCGGTCGTTGCAAACGATCTATCAAAAAGGTGTCGTTTCGGTCTCAGAATACGACAAATTGAAAAAAGAGGGGAAAGAGGAAATCATGTTGCTCGAAAACGATGTAGCTAAACCCGCCGCATTGGGTAGTCTCTTTTCTGTGCGAACGGCGTATGAATATATTATGAATAATGCCGGGAACGATTCAGATAAACATCTGTTGCAGAATTGCAACCTAAACAATTTTATTGTAGAGAATTTGCAATACGACAGTATTGTAACCGAAAAAGTAAAACAAGAGCTGTTGCAGAAAATTGCCGTCTCTTGCGGGATGGTCCAGACGGGCGAACGAATCATCGACCGTGGCGAGATCGTTTCTCCCCAAACCTATCAAATACTGCATTCGTTCGAGACCGTGTCGATGAAGAAAAACGTCAATCGCGACAAGTTCGGCCTTTCGTTATTGGGGCAGACCATTGTCGTTTGCGCGTTGTTTACATTTTTATACCTGTTTATGAAACTGTTCCGGTGGCGGATGTTTACCCATCTGAATAGTGTCCTGTTTGTCCTGTTGATGATTGTCGGCATAACGATGGTTTCGTATGTCGCCGTTGATTTCCGGGTATTGGGTATCTATCTGGTCCCGTTTGCCATACTACCCATCGTTGTCTGTACGTTTCTCGATTCGCGGGTAGCGCTTTATGCAGGATTGATTGCTATTTTGTTGTCTGCTTTTGCAGCACCGTTTGCCTTGGAATTCATCTTTTTGCAGGTCATGGTAGCGATGGCGGCCATATACAGTTTGCGCGATTTGGTAAAACGATCCCAACTGGTACGCTGTTCTATCATCGTGTTCTGTACCTATTGTATTTGCTATGTCGGTTACACCTTGGTGGTCGAGGGCGATTGGTCGAAGATCAATTTGCTTATGTTCCTCTATTTCGCCATCAATAGTGTATTGTTGCTGTTTGCCTATCTGTTGATCTATCTGTTGGAAAAAATGTTCGGATTTATTTCCAATGTAACCTTGGTAGAGCTCTCCGACATCAATTCCCCGATACTGCGTCAGCTCTCCGAGAACTGTCCCGGAACTTTCCAACATTCGTTGCAAGTATCCAACCTGGCAGCCGAGGCTGCTAACAAGATTGGAGCCAATGCACAGCTTGTGCGCACCGGGGCTCTGTACCACGATATAGGTAAATTGGCCAATCCGGCGTTTTTTACCGAGAATCAGAGCGGAGGGATCAATCCGCACGACAAATTGACCTACGAGCAGAGTGCACAAGTCATCATTTCGCACGTAAAAGACGGAGTGAAGATAGCCGACCGCATCCAATTGCCCCCGCGTGTAAAAGACTTTATCGTTACGCACCACGGAAAGAGCAAGACGAAATATTTCTATAATTCGTTCAAAAACAAATATCCCGATAAGGAGATAAAAGAGGAGCTGTTTACATATCCCGGCCCCAATCCCCGAACCAAAGAGACCGCCATTTTGATGATGGCCGATTCGGTAGAGGCCGCCTCCCGGAGTTTGAAGGAATATACCGAAGCCTCCATTTCCCAGTTGGTGGAAAATATTATTAATGGACAGATGATGGATAATTTGTTGAAAGATACACCGCTCAGTTTCCGGGATATAGAGACGATCAAACAGGTATTTATCGAAAAACTGAAAACCATTTACCATACCCGTATCAGCTATCCTGAATTGAAAGTATGACGAATGTCCGTTGTCATACGAGTCAATAATATCCTTGTCTCCTCGAAGAGAGAAGGATATTATTTTTTATATTTCAATGCTTCGGGAATCGTTGCGTTGATCTGTTTTATGCGGTTGGCATCTGAGGGGTGCGTACTCAAAAATTCAGGAGTCTCCCCGTTGCCGGATGTAAGATCCGACATATTGGTCCAGAACGTGGGTGCAACATATACATCGTAGCCGGCCAATGCCATAAAGATCAAGCCCAAACGGTCCGCCTCGTATTCCTGTTGCCGGGAGAAGGGTAACATAACCCCTACTTGGGCACCTAATCCGTAAACGCTGGCGGCCAATTGCCGGGATGCTTCCGTTTTGTTTTGCATCAATAGGTCGAGGGCCGTACCTCCGTATTGTAGTAACATCTGCTGGCTTAGCCGCTCGTTGCTGTGCTTGGCTACCGCATGGGCTATTTCGTGCCCGATCACAACGGCTAACCCGTCGTCGGTTTGGGTATAAGGGAGAATCCCCTCGTTTACTACCACTTTTCCGCCCGGGAGAGCAAATGCGTTGGGGGTAGGGTCGGTTACCAAAACAAACTCCCATTGCATCTGATTGACGGCCGATTCCATCCCGTTGTCGCGCAAATAACTCTCAACGGCTTGGGCTATTCGGGCGCCGACTCGTTCTACCTGTTCACGTTTGCTGGTATTGGAAGATACCTGTGCCGTTGCCATATAGTCCATAAACGATTGGTTACTCAGAGATAAAACCTCTTGATCAGAAACCAGATTCAATTGTTTTCGCCCGGTAATGGGAACAACTCCACAAGCGGTAAGTAGCCCGATAAGGCCCATCAGGTAAATATTTCTCAG
Source organism: uncultured Bacteroidales bacterium (assembly GCA_949300615.1). Lineage (GTDB taxonomy): Bacteria > Bacteroidota > Bacteroidia > Bacteroidales > CHK158-818 > Gallibacteroides. The sequence continues at coordinate 40,558 of CASGEW010000013.1, read as the reverse complement.
ATGAATCATCGTTAGCATATAATTTGCATACGAAGATAGATAAAATTTTTTATGATTCATCTTTCTGAGAGTACTCTTTTTATATGAATAAAATTGCAAATAGAGATGATTTTAAGAAAAAAAATACTTTAAATATGCAGAATGTTCAAATTTATGGATATATTTGCAGCGCAAAAGAATAATTATGCAGACGAAACCCGTGTTATTCTGTTGTTAAGATTCGGAAACAGCTATCGCAATGAAAAATAAAGGCAATAGATTACAAACAATTAAAGAGGTGATATCCACGGTACGCGTGGGCGGACAGGAGGAGTTGCTGAAAATTTTGCAAGACAGAGGTTTTGAATTGACCCAGGCCACGCTTTCGCGCGATTTGAAACAGTTGCAGATCGTAAAGATCGCCACCGCAGAGGGAGGATATACCTATGTGTTGCCCGAAAGAGCCGGAGTACAAACGATACAGCGGAAACATCACGGAGCTTTTGGCGGCATGTCCACTGGATTTATTTCGATCGAGTTTTCCGGACAGTTGGCCGTTATCAAGACACGTCCCGGTTATGCGGGTGGGTTAGCCTATGACATCGACAACCACCTCCACAAGGAGACGTTGGGAACCATTGCCGGGGACGATACTATTTTGTTGGTATTGCGCGAAGGGGTCAGCCGCGAAGAGATTACAGAAGCATTAAAAACATTTATTCCGAATATAAAATAAAAAACATCCGCCCAAGCTCAGTCTTAGGCAGAGAGCAACGAATTATTCAATACAGAGATGGAAGATACAATTAAAGTAATTGTAGCCAACGAAAAACATTTGGCATATGTAGAAACGATTCTCGATACGATCGAGAAAGCCGCCAAGGTAAGGGGAACGGGTATAGCCAAACGTTCACCCGAATATGTAAAACAAAAGATGCTGGAAGGGAAGGCTATTATTGCACTCGACGGCGACAAGTTTGCCGGTTTCTGTTATATAGAAAGTTGGAGCAATAAGAAATATGTGGCCAATTCCGGATTGATCGTGGTAGAGTCGTACCGTGGCCACGGATTGGCCAAACGGATCAAACGGAAAGCCTTTGAACTCTCCCGCGAAAAATTCCCCGATGCCAAGATATTCGGATTGACAACCGGGCTGGCTGTGATGAAAATCAATTCCGAAATGGGATACCGTCCCGTAACTTTTTCGGAACTGACCGATGATGACGCATTTTGGAGAGGCTGTCAAAGCTGTGTCAATTACGATATCCTGCAACGTACCAACCGGCGTATGTGCTTGTGTACGGGGATGCTTTACGATCCGCATGACCCACACAACGAACATCAGGAAGAGAAAACCGAAGAAAAAAATAATGAACCTACAAAATAGACAACAAAATGAAAGAAAAAGTAGTTTTGGCATTTAGCGGAGGATTGGATACATCCTTTTGCGCCAAGTATTTGACAGAAGAAAAAGGATACGAGTTATATACAGCCATAGCCAATACGGGCGGGTTCAGCCAGGAAGAATTAAAGGCGATAGAAGAACGTGCCTACAAGTTGGGCGCCACCAAACACGTAACGCTCGACATTACTCAGGAATATTACAACAAGAGCATCAAATACATGGTATTTGGCAATATTTTGCGTAATGGGACCTATCCCATCTCGGTCAGCTCCGAACGTATATTCCAAGCCATTGCTACCATCAATTACGCCAAGGAGATCGGTGCCGACTATGTAGCACACGGCAGTACCGGTGCCGGTAACGACCAGGTTCGTTTCGACTTGACATTCAATGTGCTGGCTCAAAATATCAAAGTGTTGACCCCCACACGCGACATGACCCTGACGCGCGAATACGAGATCGACTACCTGAAAAAACACGGTTTCGTAGCAGACTTTACGAAGATGGAATACTCCATCAACAAAGGGTTGTGGGGTACCAGTATCGGCGGGAAAGAGACGCTCCATTCAGACCAGACGTTGCCCGAAGAGGCCTATCCTTCTCAGATGACGGCTACCGGCGAAGAGACGCTGACCATCGATTTTGAAAAAGGCGAAATCGCTGCCGTAAACGGAAAAACATACGACAACAAAGTCGATGCCATCCGTGCCGTAGAGGCCATCGCCTCCCAATATGCCATCGGTCGCGATATGCACATCGGCGATACCATCATCGGTATCAAGGGTCGGGTAGGATTTGAAGCTGCCGCCCCTATGGTGATTATCAACGCCCACAAGATGCTCGAAAAACATACATTGACCAAATGGCAACAATATTGGAAAGATCAGGTGGGAACGTGGTATGGAATGTTCCTGCACGAAGCACAATATCTTGAACCGGTGATGCGCGACATCGAAGCCTTCCTGGAAAGTTCGCAACGCAATGTAACCGGTCGGGTTATCGTTCAGCTCAAACCGTATCACTATGTGCTGGTAGGCGTTCAGAGCGATTACGACTTGATGAAATCCGATTTCGGCGAATACGGCGAAGTAAACAAAGCCTGGACGGCCGATGACGTAAAAGGATTTACCAAGATACTCGGCAACCAGATGAAGATATATTATTCCGTACAAAATAAAAACAAAAAATAAATCAGCTTAGAGAGCGGGACGGTTGGTCAAGAGCCGTCCCCTAAAATAAAAAACAGACAATGATACGAGTAGGCATAATAGGCGGAGCAGGTTATACTGCCGGAGAGTTAATCAGGTTATTGATCAATCACCCCGATGTAGAGATTGTGTTTGTAAACAGTTCCAGCAATGCGGGCAACAAGATTTGCGATGTACACTCTGGACTGTACGGCGAAACGGATCTCACATTTACCGAACAGACCCCCTTCGATCAGATTGATGTCTTGTTTTTCTGTACGGCACACGGCGATACGCGTAAGTTCATGGAGAGCCATACGTTGCCCGAAGAGCTTCGGTTGATAGACCTTTCGATGGACTACCGTATGGAGTCGCCCGAACACGACTTCGTATATGGCTTGCCCGAGCTGAACCGACGACGAATTGTGCGGGCGAAACATATAGCCAACCCGGGTTGTTTCGCCACAGCCATACAGCTGGCCCTGTTGCCGTTAGCCAAGAACCTGTTGCTGAACAGCGATGTCCATGTACATGCCATTACCGGATCTACGGGGGCAGGGCAGAAGCCTTCTGCCACATCTCATTTCAGTTGGCGCAACGACAATATCTCCATTTACAAACCGTTTACACACCAACATCTGGCAGAGATCGGACAAAGTTTGAAACAGTTGCAAAACAGTTTCTCGTCGAAAATCAATTTTATCCCGGTGAGAGGCGATTTTGCCAGAGGAATATTTGTTACGGCCTATTTGGATTGCCCGGTGGAATTACCAGAGATTATCAAATTGTACGAGGCGTATTACGATGACCATTCGTTTACCCATATCGTAGATAAAAACTTAGACCTCAAACAGGTTGTCGGCACCAATAAATGCCTGTTGCATTTGGAAAAACATGGGGATAAGCTGTTGATTACCTCCGTTATCGACAATCTGTTGAAAGGCGCCTCGGGACAGGCCGTCCACAACATGAACCTGTTGTTCGGGTTGGAAGAAAAGGTCGGATTGCACCTGAAACCCGTAGGATTTTAAATAAAGACCAAACATGAAACTATTCGATGTATATCCGCTGTTCGATATTGAGATTGTCAGCGGGAAAGGATGTTACACTTACGACGACAAAGGTCAGGAGTACCTCGACCTCTATGGCGGACACGCCGTTATCTCCGTAGGACATACCCACCCCTATTATACCCAGAAACTGATAGAACAGGCCCAAAAACTGATATTCTATTCCAACTCTGTCAAGAACAGCCTGCAAGTGAAGCTGGCTGAAAAATTGGGAAAGATGTCCGGTTACGACGATTATGCACTGTTCCTGATAAATTCCGGGGCAGAGGCCAATGAAAATGCCTTGAAGCTGGCATCGTTCGCCACCGGAAAAAAGAAGGTGATTGCCTTCCAGAAATCGTTTCACGGCCGTACCTCCGCAGCTGTAAAGGTAACGAACAACCCCAAAATCGTAGCGCCTATCAACGATACGTTCGAGGTAGCGTTCCTGGCTCTGAACGATATCGAAGCCGTGAAATCGGAAATCTCCAAAGGCGATGTTTGTGCGGTGATCATAGAGGGTATTCAGGGAGTAGGTGGCATACAGGTGCCTACGGCCGAGTTTATGCAACAGCTGAGCGCGTTGTGCAAGCAGAACGGCGTTATCCTGATTTTGGATGAAGTACAGTCCGGTTATGGCCGTAGCGGAAAGTTCTTTGCACATCAATATGCCGGTATCCGTCCCGATTTGATTACCATGGCCAAAGGTATGGGTAACGGATTCCCGATTGGTGGGGTCTTGATCAGCCCCGCGTTCAAACCCGTTTACGGGATGTTGGGTACTACCTTCGGCGGAAATCACCTGGGATGTACCGCCGCAACAGCCGTACTCGATATTATGGAAAAAGAAAACCTGGTGGAAAATGCCGCAACCGTCGGCTCATACCTGTTGAAAGAGTTGAAAAATTTCAAACAAATCAAAGATTTGCGTGGAAAGGGATTGATGATTGGTATGGAGTTTGAAGAACCGGTAAAAGAGCTTCGTCAGCGGCTGCTGTTCGATTATAAGGTATTTACAGGTGCCGCCGGTACCAATGTTATCCGTCTGTTGCCTCCGTTGGTACTGACAAAAGCCGATGCAGACAAGTTCCTTGAACGTTTTGAAAAAGCCTTGAAATAGATTCATTATTTTCACATAACACAAAGGCCGCCTCAAAAAAGGCGGCCTTTGTGTTATAACTGAGGTTTGAAGAAACTTGTTAGGAGAAGGGTCTCTATTTTAAGAAAATCGGTTTCCTTTTTTTTGCACTTTTTACGGCCGCATCCAATATTTCTACCACAATCAGGTTGTTTTCGAGTGAGGCTAAATCGGTCGGCTTTACCGTTATCTCTCCCCGGACAGCTGCTTTCAGGTAGTAGAAAGAGTCGTTGTAGGGAGCTTTTAGGGCTGCCGGTTTTACCGGTTGTTCTTTCCCGTCCCGGAAAATCGTCATGCGGGAGGAGGTACTTTGGTAGATGTATCCCTGTGATCCGTAGATGTGCATATCTTTTCGGTTCATCGGCCAGTTCCACGACGGCATGATTTGTACGGTTACATTCGGATATTGTACCACGATGGTGGCATCGTCGTCCACCTTGGGATATTTGCCGGGTTTCTGGTGGTTGGTTACGGCATATACACTTACGGGCCGCGCTCCGTTGAGTATCCAGGTGGCCAGGTTGGCTCCGTAGCACCCGAAGTCGATGATGGCGCCTCCGCCGTTCTGTACCGGATCGGTCAGCCAGTCGGTAAACTCTTTGCCGCACCCTATTTCAAACGGTCCTTGGTGCCCGTCGTAAACCAGCATCCGGGTAATGTTGCCGATAGCCCCCTCTTCGTGGATAAGCCGGAAAGCCTCGTGATTGGATGAATACCAGCTGGTCTCGTAATTCGTCAACAACAAAATGTTGTATTTTCGGGCCAGCTGAGCCATCCGTTTGGCATGTTTCAGGTTGACGGCCAACGGTTTTTCCACCATGACGTCTATGCCTCGGGGGGCACATGCCTCTACCACCTCCAAATGGTCGAAGATGGAACCGTAAGCAACCACTGCTTCCGGTTTGGTCTGGTCGAGCATGGTCTCTAAATCGGCATAAAACAGCGAGGCATCCAGCCGCCGGCTCAACCCGTTTTTTTCGCGCAGTTGGTCATTCTTTTCATATACGCCCACCACGGTAAAGTCTCCCCGATTCATGCGCGAGATAACGTCGTTCAGGTGGCCATGCGCCACGCCTGCCACGGCTAAACGCAGGGGGGCGGTCGGTTGTTGTGCAAAAGATGCCGTGCCCATCCAGCAAAGCATCCCAACAAGAAGGTTTAGTAGTACATGGTGTGTTTTCATATTGAATTTGTGTTTATACAAATATAGTGAAAGACGAGCGCAGAGACAAATGAAAACCCTGTTTTCTGATTTGGCTATGCCGAGCCGAATCCTATATTATCCAAATATAGCCAAAAAGAGGAGATGCTGTATAACTTGTTCTATAATTATGGAAGCCTATTGGACGGCTCCTTTACGCTGGGCCTTATTCAAAAATGACGGAAATAGGCGGTTTGAGGGGTAGTTTAGATATTATTGAGCAGATTGTGTGTGGAAAAGGAATGAAAATCTTACATTTGTACAACGGTTGGTCTCGTGCAGAGTCATGCAGGGGGAGTTCCCGGTCGGTATCGTACCGTTGTCGGACAACTCCGAAGAGCCGTTTTGGAATCTATTTGTAGTATCACTTTAAAAAGATTACGATGATGAAAATAGCGATAATAGGAGGCGGAAATATGGGCGGAGCCATCGCCCGCGGATTGACGAAAGGCTCGTTGGTTCGGGCAGAAGATATAGCAGTTTCAGCCGCAACAGAAGCCACATTGGCCAAACTGACCGCTTTCGACAGCCGGATCAAAGTATCGACCGATAACCTCGAAGTTGTAACGGGTGCTGATATGGTTATCTTTGCCGTAAAGCCATGGATATTGGATCAGGTGGTAGCGGAGGTAAAACCCCGGTTGAACCCCTCCGGGCAGATCTATGTCTCGGTTGTGGCGGGAGTTTCATTCGAGCGCCTTTCCGAGATGCTGGGTGCCGGTGCGACGTTGTTCCGGGTTATTCCCAACACCGCCATTGCATTGGGCGAAAGCATGACGGTGGTAGCCTCGTATAATGCCGATGCGGCGCAAGAAGCGTTGGTTCTTTCCCTTTTCGACGAGATGGGAAAATCGCTGTTGGTGCCCGAACGGTTGATGACTGCGTGTACCGCACTCGGTTCCTGTGGCACGGCGTTTGCCTTGCGTTATATCCGGGCAGCGATGGAGGCCGGGATTGAGATGGGACTGTATCCGTATCAGGCACAGGAGATTGTGGCACAGACGGTCAAAGGTGCGGCCGAGTTGCTCTTGCAGGGCAATACCCATCCCGAGGCCGAGATAGACAAGGTTACCACTCCCGGTGGAATCACCATCAAGGGATTGAACGAGATGGAACAGGCCGGTTTTACCTCTGCCGTGATACGGGGCTTGAAAGCCTGCCGATAAAAGGACTCTCTTATCTTCTTCCCATACACCGAGCATATAGAACACCTCGGTGTAGCTTTTTTGAGAAACAGAAAAAATGCCTTTTTTATAATACAAAAAAAGAGGTACAGAAGGAAAGGACGACATTTTGGATAACTTTGTTCTAAAATTTATGAGAACTATGAAAAAGACAACAATCCTGCTTTTATTGTGCCTTATGATAGGCACGTTTGCCGTGGAAGCCAAGAAGGTATCAGAAGAAGACTTTGTTGAGATAACCTTGAAAACGGGCGAATCTGTGAGTGGTTATCTTTACTCCGGATGGAATAGGAACTATATGAGAAAAACACCCAATTACAAATTCTCTATTGTCCCTACTCGGGAAAGCCGTAAGAAAGAACAAGTATGGTACACGGCAGATGAAGTTGTTTCCGTAGTGTTTTCCAAAAGTGATCCACAATACCGCTGGGAATCCCATGAGGTATATCATAAATCATTCTCCGATGAGAAAGCCTTGCGGAGGCATTTGGTATGTATCGAGACCGATGGCGGGGATGCAGCAATATGTTGGTGGAATCAGCCCGATGGAATCAATCGATACAACGTGCCGGTTGATGTCGTGATGTACGGTCTTGTCGTACGGGATGCAGATATTGTGTTGCCCATTATAAAAGGGAGCGGTAAAAGCGCGACGACGCTTACCGGTCTTATTGAACACCATATAAAAGATACTCAACCTGAATTTGTCAAAGCTTACCTCGACTTTGTGGGGGATACCCAAAATAGCCAGGCAATGATTGAGAATCCATCTGTTGTGCTCGACCTGTTTCGTAAGTATTGGAAATGATAGATGATACGGGTGATGTCGTGAAAAGGATAAATCGGTATTAGCTTCTATATCACAAATGTGTCGTTGATTGTCTTTCCCACAACCGTGTTTAAAATAAAATGTATGCGTTCCTTTGAATTAGAAGTAAATATTTTTGGGGGCGTTCAGGCAGGAGATTTTGCATCTTTCTGATCTAGAATCTCCTGCCTGTTGTTGCCGGAGTAAGAAACCTGATATGAAGGATAAAGCCGGTAAAAGAACCTTTTCACGGATTCCCTCCTCCTTTTCGTTATTGGCCGTTGTCGAGCTTAACTTCGTTTACCAGCGCTTTCTGGTCGATAAAGTTCCGTATGTTCTGTAACGTGGTACGGGCGATGTTATCTAACGCTTCCCGGGTGAAAAACGCCTGGTGCGAGGTAACGATTACGTTGTTGAACGAGAGCAGTCGGGCAAGCAGGTCGTCGTCCATAATTTTGTCGGAGGTATCTTCGTAGAAATAGTCAGCTTCTTCCTCGTAAACGTCCAATCCGGCCGATCCGATCTGTTTGTTTTTCAATCCCTCTATCAACGATTCGGTGTGGATAAGTTGCCCGCGTCCCGTGTTGATGATCATCACGCCCGGTTTCATCTGTCGGATGCTGTCGGCGTTGATGATGTAACGGGTTTCGTCGGTCAGGGGGCAGTGCAGCGAGATGATGTCGGAGTGTCGGTAGAGCTCTTCGAGCGGTACATATTCTATCCCCTCTTCCCGGGCAAAGGCTTGGTCGGGATACAGGTCGTAGGCAAGAAGTTTCATGCCGAATCCCTTTAATATGTGTATCAGTACCTTGGCTATTTTCCCCGTTCCGATAATCCCGGCCGATTTTCCGAACAGGTCAAAACCCAACAGCCCTTGTAAAGAGAAATTCCCATCGCGGGTACGCCAATAGGCCCGGTGTATCTTTCGGTTGAGCGACAATATCAGAGCGACGGCATATTCGGCAACGGCGTGGGGCGAATACGCCGGTACCCGGACAACGGGAATCCCGTATCGGGCAGCAGCGTTTAAATCGACGTTGTTGAACCCCGAACATCGCAGTGCGATCAGTTTGACCCCGATTTCGGACAATTTGCCGATGGTGTGGGAATCGGCCGTATCGTTTACAAAGATACAGACGATGTCGGCTCCCTCTGCCAACGAAACGTTCCGGCTGTTCAGGTGGCTGCGGTGATAAAAGATTTCTAACCCGAATTTTTGGTTGATGCGGTTAAACGACTCCTTGTCGTAGGGCTGCGTGCCGAAAAAAACAATTTTCATTTTTTTGAGCTATTGTAATGGAAATAATGAGCGTTTATAAGTATAACGTTTCTAAGTCCCCGTTTGTTGTCTTTGTTTTTTGTTTGGATACAACAGCAGTTAGGAGTCGGAAAGTTTACGGGGCGATTGATTTGCCGTTGAGAAAATACGGGCATATCGGGAGACGAAGGTTCTGACAGGTAATCCTCCCGTTGTTTGAGAAAGAGGTTTGGAAAATTTTATGTTTGGCCGTTGCAACCTGTATCGCAACAATGTCCCGATTCCAACTCAAATTCTAACGTAGCGTGTACGATTCCCGCCTCTTTAAGTTGTTGCTTCACCTCTTGTTTGACTGTTTCCAACTGTAAAATATCCGATAGGACGAGGTGGGCTGTCAACGCATTTTCGGTAGTGCTGATGGCCCATACGTGTAGGTGATGGCAACCTTCGACATATTGGTTCTCCGATAAAATCTGATGAATTTTTTTTAGGTCTATGTTTTCGGGTACTCCGTCTAACGATAGCCGGATACTGCCCGAAAGCAGGCTCCATGTTGAGATCAGGATAATTGCGGCAATAGCTAAGCTGATAATGGGGTCTATAATCGAGTAGCCGGTAATGCTGATGGCGATGCCCGAGATGACTACCCCTACCGATACCAGCGTATCGGCCGCCATGTGCAGGTAGGCCCCTCTGACGTTCAGGTCGTTTTTCTGTTTTTTCATCAACATCCAGGCCGTAAGTCCATTGACTATTATACCCACGCCGGCAGTCCACGAAACGGCCATACCGTTTACCGGAGCCGGATGTTGTAACTTGTGGATACTCTCTATGACGATTGCTCCGACAGCAATTAATAAAATGATGGCATTCAAAAGGGAAACCAGGATGGTGCTTTTTTTGTATCCGTATGTGTAGCGGGCGTTTCCCCGTACCCTTGTCAATCGGAACGCCAACAGAGCAAGCAACAAGCTGAATACGTCGCTTAAATTGTGTCCGGCATCCGACAACAGCCCTAAGGAGTTGTATAGAATCCCTACGCCGGTTTCGGCAGCTACAAAGAGCAGGTTCAAGATAATTCCGAAGATAAATACTCTGTCGAGGGAGGTTATCTGGTGGCTGTGCTCGTGATGGTGGTGTTTCGTTGCCATGTTTTTGTCTTCTTTTAGGTTTATCTTTTCTTTAAGGCTTTATTGATGGCCTTTACAACCAGCGGTTCCATTACCTTGTATCCTTCGACGGTCGGGTGAACCCCGTCGTTGGAATATTCAGCTTTCATTCCTTTGCGGCTGTCGAGCATCGGCGTGTAACAATCTACATATTCCGCTTTGTTTTCTTTGGCAAACTGTTCAATCCATTTGTTCAATTCGGCGATCTTTTCCACGGGTTTGACCTGTTTGGCCCATCCGTATTCATATACGGGCAGTACGGAAATCAATATCACCTTTATTTTGTGCGCCTGTGCAATTTCGGTCATGGCAGCGATGTTGTCTTCTATCATTTTCAGGGTTGAGGGGCCTGTGTTTCCGGCAATATCGTTCGTTCCGGCTAAGATAACCACGGCTTTGGGTTGCAGGTCGATAACATCCTGGTGGAATCGAAGCAGCATTTGGGGGGTTGTCTGTCCGCTGATACCCCGGTTGACATAGGGGTTTTGCGAAAAGAATTCGGGACGCAGGTTGATCCACCCTTCGGTAATGGAGTTCCCCATGAATACCACCCGGTTTTCTTTCTTTCCCGGAGCGGGTAGTTTGGCATTTTCGTTTCTAAAACGGTTCAGGTTGGGCCAATCTTGGGCTTGTAAACTAATGGTCGAGATCAATAAAAATACGACCAAAGAATAAAGATATTTCATTGTTTTATGTGTTTTGTGGTTAAACTTTCGGTAATTTCCAGGGGTTTCTGTAATGGGCTTTGGCTAATTGGTTCGCCTCCTTGTCGCCTACGAACCGACTTTTTGCATCGTCCCAAACCACTTCGCGTTGCAAGCGGCACGAGATGTTGGCCAGGTGCGACATCTTGGCGACTCTGGCTCCGATGGCAATGTCGGCGTTGGGCAGTTGCCGCGTTTTGATGCAATCCAGCATATTGGTCACGTGGTTTTTAAGTCCTTTCCCTTCACCTTTCTTGAACGGTACGGCTTCCATCCGGCGGTCTTTTCCTGCTACTACGGGGATAACTTCCCAGCCTGCGCGGTCGAGTACCATGGTACCGTTTTCGCCGAAAAACGCCAGTCCTTCGCGTCGGTTATACAACCCGTGGTTGATGCCGCAGGCATGGTCCCAGATGATGTTGAACCCGTCGTATGCATACGTTGCCATCAAGGTGTCGGGCGTCTCCATGGCATCGGTGGGATAGGCAAATTTCCCTCCGCTACCGAATACCCGGGTAGGCAGGCCGGCGTTCATCCCTTCGAGGGCATAGTCGAGCAGGTGTACTCCCCAGTCGGACATCAAACCTCCGGCATAATCCCAGAAGAATCGGAAATTGTAGTGGAACCGGTATTCGTTGAACGGCCGTTTGGGGGCAGGGCCCAACCACATATCGTAATCTACCCCGGCAGGCGGATTGGTATCCGGTTTTACGGGTAGGGTAGGTTTACCGTCCTGGTATGCCCACACTTTGACGGTGCGGATGCGTCCGATATTACCGGCTTTGAGATAATTCGCCGCCTCGTCCCAATGCGGGTCGCTGCGTTGCCATTGTCCTACTTGCACGATTCGGTTGTATTTGCGAGCGGCCCGTACCATGAGGTCGCACTCTTCGATGGTGTTGGCCAACGGTTTTTCCACATAGACATCTTTGCCCACTTCGCAGGCGTGTATGGTAGGCAGGCAATGCCAGTGATCGGGTGTTCCCACGATAACAACGTCCACATCGGGATTGTCTATTACCCGTCGCCAATCTTTGTAGAGATTGGGTACACTTTTCCCACTCTTTTTCTGAACATCTTTGGCCCGGGTGTTGAGCCATTTGTCATCGACATCGCAAAGTGCTACACACTCTACTTCGGGAAATCCTAAGAACGTGTTCAAGTCGCTCCATCCCATGCTTCGGCAACCGATCAGGGCAACCTTGACCTTGTTGCTGGGGGCACTTGCTCCGTAAACGGAGGCAAATGATTTCCCGAACAACGGAGCTATGGAGAGCCCGGCTGCCGTTAATGCCGATTTCTGTAAAAAATTTCTTCTGTCCATATTTATTTGTAGCGTTTAATATTTTATTTTGTCCAATAATCTACCACGGTGATGGCCGACAGTTTTCCATTTATCAGCTTCCCGAACGCCTGATGTGCGGGATGTACCAGATAGGCATCGCGGTCTTTTTCAGAATGGAACGTTACAAAGAAGCAATGGGTCAACCCTTTTTGCAATCCTTCGGGACTACAATCCGTCCCCCATTCATATCCTTTTATCTCCTCTATTTGCTGGGGAAGCGCTTGAAAAGCCTCTTCAATTTCTTTTACCTGGTTGGCGGTAACGGTAGAGTCGAATCCGAACAAGACTACGTGGCGAAGTACTTTTTGAGGTTGGTTCCTTGTTTCGCAACAGGTAAACGAGAACGCGCATATCAATAGGAATAAAGGCAGTAATTTGAGGTTTTTCATAATGGTAGAATTCTTTTGATTTAATTTCAGAACAAACTTAAAAAAATTTTTCCGTTTGGTAAATAATATAGATTCAAAACTTAATATTGCGAAGCGATTTTGTCTGTAAAAGCAAAACATATATATGTAAAATGCAATGAAAACAAAAAAAACAATATCAAAAAGTTTGTTTTTTTGGCGTGGTAACAAGCAAATGTATTATATTTGTCGGAAATTTAAGACTAAATAAAACTGAGATGGCATTGATTATACCTAAGCGATACAAACTGAAACTATTACCGGAAACCACGGAATTGGCTATTATGACCTTAAAAGAGGATTTTCAGCATAGACTGGCGAAAGAACTGAACTTGCGTCGGGTTACAGCCCCTCTTTTTGTTTTGACCGGTACCGGTATAAACGATGATTTGAATGGTACGGAGCGTTCTGTCAAGTTCCCGATCAAATGTATGGGAGACCGAAAGGCCGAAGTGGTCCATTCGTTGGCAAAATGGAAACGGATGAAACTGGGAGCTTACGGGATTGCACCGGGTTACGGGTTATATACCGACATGAATGCAATCCGTTCGGACGAGGAGTTGGATAATCTCCATTCGTTGTATGTCGATCAGTGGGATTGGGAGTTGACCATCCGGGAAGAAGATAGGACATTGGCCTACCTGAAATCTGTTGTAAACCGGATATATGCGGTGGTAAAGGAGATGGAGATGGATATTTATTCAAAATTTCCCCATATTACTCCGATATTACCCGAACAGATAACATTCCTGCACGCCGAAGAGCTGTTGCAGATGTATCCGCACCTTACTCCCAAAGAAAGAGAAGCAGAAGCCTCTAAAAAATACGGTGCCATATTTATTATGGGGATAGGATCGAACCTCTCGAACGGAGAGCCTCACGATGGGCGTGCTCCTGATTACGACGATTGGACGACACCCAACGAAGAGGGGTATTTAGGGTTGAATGGTGATATTGTCTTGTGGAATCCCATATTGGAATGTCCCTTTGAAATCTCCTCCATGGGGATTCGGGTAGATAAAGCTGCCTTATTGCGCCAGTTGGAATTGAAAAATTGTATGGAACGTACCCAGCTTGAATTCCACCGGGCGCTGTTGGAAGACCGTATTCCGCTCTCTATCGGCGGAGGGATAGGACAATCCCGGTTGTGTATGTTCCTGTTGCAGAAAGCCCATATCGGTGAGGTGCAGGCAAGTATATGGCCCGAAGAACAGATTGCCGAATGTGCAAAACACCACATCATGTTACTATAAATAAAATATCGTTAGATTTCAGGATACAAAATATCGGAACAATTTATTTACAGTAATTTTGAGTTTTTCTTGTAAATAGTTTATACAGAGCAATTTAAAGAGTGTATCCGTTTCTGGGGTAATGACTTGGCAACCGTGCCATTTGCAGAGTTTTGCCTTGAAATCGCATTCAAGAAACTCATTTCAGCTGCAAAAGTAGTCATTTTTATGCGATGCCAGGTAAATTGGCTACCTTTGCAAAATAGATTCTTGGATAGTATGAAAAAAATTTTTGCTCTACTCAACTTGTTCATTGTATTGAGCGTACAGGCACAAAATGCTGATGTGCGTATTAGCGCATTGATGGGCAAAAGCCGTTGGTTTGACTTGGCTCAAGAACTGCATGTTACGCCAGCAGATTCTGTCAATCCATTACTACACAAAATGGCATTGGCAATGACTTATCATTACTTCAACCAATCTGACTCTGCATGTATCGTTTTAGGTGACCTGCTGAATAATCATCAAGAGGAATTAGGAGCCAACACGTTGAATATGGCCGTATTATTGGGTATGAACCTTGCACGTACTGATCATTATGCCGAAGCAGCAGGTTTGATACAAAACCTTTGCGATCAACTGAAAGCCTTAGGCACGGACAGTACACAAATTGAGATACTCCTCACTCTTGTACAACAATACCACGCCCTTGCCAACAATGCCCCTATTTGTCAACCTCTGCATCAGGCCGACACTTATCGTATCCCAATGAAAACGTACAATACGATGCATACCGTTGACGACAAAACAAATGAAGGGCATTTTATTACAATGGACGGGCGTATTAACGGATTAGAAAGCTCTTTGGTATTCGATACAGGTGCAGGTGTTAATACGATGTCTTCCAGTCAAGCACGTGATTATGGCTTGCATCTGTTAGACACCACAATTCCTTTGGCTGGCATCGGGATACAACACGGACAATATGCAATAGCCGATACCTTGCAAATCGGAGGTATGGCTTGGGCAAATGTTCCTTTTCTTGTTGCTGATTTTCAGACTGGTAATACAAAAGCAGACAGTATTGGGGCATTACTCCCTCCTGTTATTGGTCTGCCCATTATGCTTCGTATGAAAGAAGTTCAATTGGATTTTGAACACCGAATGTTTATCATTCCAGCTACGCCCTCACTTCGGCCATTCAATGAAAGCAATCTATTGCGAACGGATAGCGAAGGTTTGCGTTTTGCCACCACGGATAAAGACGGACATCCCCTTTATTTCCATTTTGATACAGGAGGTTATAATACAACATTCTTGCCACATTGGTATGAACAACATAAGGATGAGGTTCAAACAGTAGGGATCCCCGATTCTTTGCGTGTAGCAGGTGTAGGTGCAGTACAAATGACACGTAGTTACCTTTTACCACATAAAGAATTTCGCTTAGGAAATGCTACCACAGTTCTTGATTCAGTAATAGTAAACACTGGTGTTGATTTACATTCTGCGGAATTAAAAAAAGAACAATTCTTAGAAGGAGAAGAAGATGGAACACTCGGGTTAAACCTTTTGGAACGTTTCAAATTGGTGATATTCAATTTGAAAGGAATGTACTTAGAGGCAATTCCATATTAGAGGGAAATCAACCCTTAACCATAATATGCAGGTAAGCAATTCTCACAAAATATCAACTTATTATATTCCCAAAGAGATTCATTATAAATCCTTATCGAACGCCTTTATCAGCGTCTCATCCTCGTTTTATTGTTTGCAACGTTAGGAATAACAAGTAAAATCTTGATACGCAAATCGCTGATAAACGGTGAAATAGCGACCAACATATATTGAAATCTTGCTGCTTGTCGGGTAATGATTTGCAAACCGTACGCTTACTTAATTCTGCGTCTCTTTGTTTTTCAGCTTTTTTGATTGGTATCATTTGACTCCGTAACGACACTGATGCTAAGACGTTTGGTATCATTTATTCCATTTTTCGAGGTTGTTCTAAAAATTTCCGATATTTTTTGTCGACAAATCCGTAAAAAAAGAGATTCAATAGATAAAATATTTCTCTTTTTAATGAATTATTGTAAAATATTACTATATTTGTAGGGTATATGAGGAGGATCGGCAAAATCGGATTGGATCACTTGTTCCTATTTGTCTCTGCTCTCTCTTTCCCTGGAATTAAGATGTCTGTTTCGTATCTGAATTCCGTTCGTTTGAATAACGAATCAGGCCATAGAATCTACGCAACCGATTACTAACTTTAAATATACCAGTTATGAAAACGATGAAATCCATTTATGCTTTACCGTTGCGGTTGTTATGTGTGTGTTTTATCCTGTTCATACCATTGGTAGCCTGTTCGGATGATGATCATAAAGGTCCCGGGGATGATGGCGGGCAAGATGGTTCCACTCTTACGGTTTATCAGCAGCTACAAAGTGCGGCGGATAAGTCTCTTACGGTTGAAAATGTTGTAAGCTCCGATTTGTTTACCGTTCTTACGTTGAGTGATAACAGCCAAATCGAATTGCAAAAAAGACACAATGTCGTTAATTTGGAAAGTGAGGACAGTAAGGCGACATTCTCGTTGGTGAAAGGACCTAAAAATACCTGGGTATTAGGAGGAAAAGATTTACAAATTCCGGTAGCGTCCACGCAGTCCGATAATCCTACCATTGTATGCGTAACCTACGATCAAAATATCGTTACGGTTTATCTGAATGACGGGAATAAAATCTTTATCACCCGCAGTGGAGAAGAAGGCATATTCTCATTTGTGCTCGAAGCCGTCAATAACAAGGAGTTGGACGAAGATATTATGGCGGTCATCAGAGGAACCTCGGCCTATATCATTTTGCCCGAAGGAGCCTCTTCCCAATCGTTGATAGTAACATTCGGGTACCGTGGAGCATCGGTCAATATTAACGGAGTTCCTCAGGAAAGCGGCGTTACGGTCAACGATTTCACTACTCCGCTCGTATATAGCCTGGTAAAACAGGACGGTACGCAAATAGATTATACGGTAACGGTACAGTCGATGCGTATCCCCAAAATCTATATCGATACGGAAAACCAGGCCCCGATTTTAGATAAGGAAAATTACGTCAGATCTACCATTAAAATAGAAGACCCCGATAAACTCTATACCGACGGTACCGCTTTTGAAGGTACGGCAGGTATTCGGGGACGAGGAAATTCTACGTGGGGTATGCCCAAAAAACCGTATCGTATAAAATTGGACGAAAAGGCGAAATTATTGGGAATGAGTACCGATAAAGATTGGGCATTGCTGGCTAACTATGCTGACAAAACCCTGTTGCGGAACGTTACCGCATTTGAAATCTCCCGCATTGTCGATATGAAATGGACACCTAAATCGGTCAGTGTAGAACTCTACTTGAATGGGGAATATCAGGGAGTCTATTGTTTGACCGAACATGTCAAAGTGTCGTCAGAACGTTTGGATATAGATTTGGTGGACGAAACCGACATTAGCGGCGAAGCGTTGAAAGGAGACTATTTCATGGAGTTGGACTTCCATTTCGACGAAGGAGCCCGGTTTAAAACCGATCTGAAAGAGCTGCCCATGATGTTTAAAGACCCCGATGAACCCACGCCCGAACAATTCGACTATGTCAAGAATTATTACAATACCGCAGAAGCCGTGTTGTATTCCGACTATTTCTTGGATTCCGAAACCGGATACCGTAATTACATAGACGTAGAGTCATTCATCAAATATTACATCGTACAGGAACTCTCCAAAAATTGCGATGGCAATATGCGAGGCAGTTGTTATATGTCGTTGACCAAAAGCGGAAAGATCGATCAACCGTTGGTTTGGGATTTCGACATCGCATTCGGCAATGCCAACCATATTACGACCGAACAGGGAGCCTCCTCGACCGGCCCCGAAGGTTGGTATATCAAAACCTGTTCTCCGTGGTTTGACCGGTTGTTTGAAGATCCCCAGTTCGTTGAAGAGTTGAAGGCGAAATGGAATGAAGTCAAACCGCAATTAGACCTGTTGCCTCAGTTTATACAAGATCATGCCAATCAGCTCAAATATGCCAGCAAACGGAATTTTGCCAGTAAAGAGGCAGGTGGAGCCGGCTGGGATATACATGAAATCATGTGGCCCAATTACGTAGATCGGGGCAGTTACGACAATGAAATAAAATTCCTGAAAGATTTTGTGGTAAAACGTCTGGCCTGGTTAGATCAGAATATCAACAGCTTATAAATTTATGGCACAATAAGAGAAAAATATACCTGCCCCCCACCGGGGCAGGTATATTTTTTATCTCTCTTTAATTAAAAAAATTAAAGCAACAATATGTAGAAAAATTTTTACCTTTGTTCGTATTGTTAACCTTTGAAAAAATGATATGAAACGAATTTGTCTTTGTGCTTATCTGTTGCTGGTATCTGTTTGGTGTTTTGGCGAAAATAGCCGGTGGCAGATTACCCCTCGGGGCAGTATTGTCTGGGAGGTGAAAAAGTCCCAGGGGAAAAATATCCCCACCATTCCCCATTACGATCATATCGAAATGAGTGGCGACCAGGTATCCGCCGTTTTGCGATACGGAGTAAATGCCGACGGATCATTCCGGTTGGAACGTTCCATGGTATGGCCTTTGTTGCGGACAATCCCCAACGATACCCATGCCAGTTTGATGCGCCGTTTCTCGGCCGATATTCCCTCGTTGTTGATTGTCAATGGACGGACCCTGCAACAGGAACAGGTAAAACAGGTAGAGCTGGACGGGAAACTGACCGTTACCAGCCAATATAGTACCGAGTATCCGTCTCGAAAAGAGACAAATCCTTCCCGTCCGATAGAGGTTACTCGCACCTTCTTCCCCTCTACCGAGTTGCCGATGCTGTGTGAGGAGTATATCATAAAAAACAAAGGGAACCAGGATGTCTCACTGCTTGTTCCGGAGTATCGTTCGGTATATCATACCGAAGCCTCCAAAGGGGTGGACGGTTCCTATACGTTGGTACACCAGTTGTATAACCCGGGAACCTTTCTGGTAAAGCCGGGCGACAGCATCGTGGTAACGGCAGCCGTTCAGGCGCATCGTCTCAACGAAAGCGATGTGAAGCCTGATATCCAGGTCGAAAAACGGAAACGGAACGATTTTGTTTCCCAGGTGTGGAACAACCTGGTTATAGAAACCCCCGATCCGGTATTGAATACCGCCTTTGCCTTTGCCAAGATTCGGGGATCGGAAAGTATCTATAAAACCCGGGGCGGTTATATGCACGGGCCTGGGGGAGAATCCTATTACGCCGCTATCTGGGCGAACGACCAGGCCGAATACATCGGGCCGTTCTTCCCCTATCTCGGGTATGAAAAAGGCAACGCCTCGTCGTTGAATGCCTACCTCCATTTTGCCCGTTTTATGAACGACGATTTCAAACCCATCCCCAGTTCGATTATTGCCGAAGGACTTGATATTTGGAACGGGGCCGGCGATCGCGGTGATGCCGCCATGATTGCCTACGGTGCCGCCCGCTATGCCTTGGTTCGCGGCGACAAAACCGAAGCCGAACAGTTGTGGCCTTTGATAACCTGGTGTTTGGAGTATTGCCGTCAGAAATTGAACGATGCCGGTGTGGTAACCTCCAATTGCGATGAGTTGGAAGGCCGTTTCCCGGCCGGAGAGGCCAACCTGTGTACCTCGTCGCTCTATTACGACGCCTTGCTCTCTGCCGCATACCTGGGCAAGAGTTTGGGAAAACCCTCGTCCGAGTTGAACGGTTACCGCAAGCAGGCCAAAGAATTGAAAACCGCTATCGAAAACTATTTCGGAGCCAAGGTAGAGGGATTCGATACCTACCAATATTATGACGGCAACGACGTGCTGCGGTCGTGGATATGTATCCCGCTCACCGTTGGCATTTACGACCGTGCACCAGGAACCATCGACGCCCTCTTCTCGCCCCGGTTGTGGACCCGGGACGGCTTGCTGACACAAGCCGGCAGCGAGACCTTCTGGGATCGCTCCACGCTCTATGCCCTGCGGGGGGTATTTGCCGCCGGAGAGACGGAAAAGGCCCTCGAATATTTGAAATATTATTCTGCTACCCGCCTGTTGGGCGAGCACGTCCCGTATCCCATCGAGGCGTGGCCCGAAGGCAACCAGCGGCATCTCTCGGCCGAGAGCGGGCTCTATTGCCGGGTATATACCGAAGGGTTGTTCGGGATTCGTCCTACCGGACTCGGTTCGTTCGACCTGTTACCGCGTTTGCCTCAGGAGTGGAACACGATGGCGCTGCGCCGGATAAACGGTTTCGGCAAGACATTCGATATCGAGGTAACCCGTCAGCAGAACGGGAAGCTGGAAATCACGCTGTGGCAGGACGGGAAAGTGATTCAGCGAAAAAATGCGAAGAGTGGGCAGCGTCTCTCTTTCTCGCTGAAATGAGTGTAAGTAATAATCTTTTTTCGTGTTTTGGGAGAAGAGGTGCGGTTTTACTTACCGCACCTCTTCTCCTTTATAGGGGGAGAGGGGGATGTACAGTGATTGTCGTATCTTTTCTCCGCTTTTTGTAAAAAGCGGAACCAAAAACTTTTGGGTTTAGCTCTGTCTTTAAGTGCGTTTGGGGTTATTCAGGGTTAGATTGAGCGTTGTTTGTAAAGCGTAAATCTTTCATTTATCAATAACGAACGATGATAAAATGATATTTTGAAATTTTTTTTGACGAAAAAGTTATGATTTTCTTTTGTGGATAAAAAACTATCTCTATCTTTGCAACGCAAAACCAGGGGGGTAAATGAGTCCCTTCGTTGATACGGAAAGAAAATGAAATATTCAGGATATTTGCTACAAGGTCTAATAATTGGTATTCTAACGATTTTTTTCGATAGGAAGTGAGGCCGGTGCGCAATATCCTGGGGATGATAAGATATGAAAACCTTTCTCACTTTGGCAGGAGAAAGGTTTTTTACTTTGTAAGATACAATAGATAAATAGATAGAAAAATGACAGACAGATTGTTTATTTTCGATACCACCCTTCGTGATGGTGAACAGGTGCCGGGATGCCAGTTGAATACCGTAGAAAAGATTCAAGTGGCCAAAGCGCTCGAAATGTTGGGCGTGGATGTAATAGAAGCCGGTTTCCCGGTATCCAGCCCGGGCGATTTCAATTCGGTAATAGAAATATCAAAGGCCGTAACATGGCCCACCATTTGTGCCTTGACGCGTGCCGTACAAAAAGATATAGATGTAGCCGCCGAGGCGTTGCAATATGCCAAGCATAAACGTATCCATACCGGTATCGGGACCTCCGACTCGCACATTAAATACAAATTCAACTCCAACCGCGAGGAGATTATCGAACGGGCCGTCGCCGCAGTCAAGTATGCCCGCAAGTATGTGGACGATGTAGAGTTTTACGCCGAAGATGCCGGCCGTACTGACAACGAATACCTGGCCCGTGTCATCGAGGCGGTTATCAAGGCCGGGGCTACGGTGGTCAACATCCCCGATACCACGGGGTATTGCCTGCCCTCGGAATATGGTGCCAAAATAAAATATTTGATGGAACACGTCGATAACATCGACAAGGCGATAATCTCTACCCACTGTCACAACGACCTGGGGATGGCCACGGCCAATACCATGTCCGGCATACTCAACGGAGCCCGTCAGGTAGAGGTAACCATCAACGGTATCGGCGAGCGAGCCGGGAATACTTCGCTCGAAGAGATTGCCATGATCATCAAGTGCCACCACGACATTCAGATCGAGACTAACATCAATACCCAAAAAATCTATCCGACCAGCCGCTTGGTATCGAGCCTGATGAATATGCCCGTACAACCCAACAAGGCGATTGTGGGAAAGAATGCATTTGCCCACTCGTCGGGAATCCATCAGGACGGAGTTTTGAAAAATGTGCAGACCTATGAGATCATCGACCCGCACGATGTCGGCATCGACGACAACTCCATCGTGCTCACGGCCCGCAGCGGACGTGCCGCATTGAAAAACCGCCTGTCTGTATTGGGCGTAAGCCTCGATCAGGAGAAGCTGGATAAGGTGTATGAAGAGTTCTTGAAACTTGCCGACAAGAAAAAAGATATCAACGACGACGATATCCTGCTGCTGGCAGGAGCCGACCGCAGCAAGAACCACCGCATCAAGCTCGACTATCTGCAAGTAACCAGCGGAGTAGGAGTCCGTCCGGTAGCTAGTATAGGCCTGAACATTGCCGGCGAAAAGTTCGAGGCTGCCGCCAGCGGCAACGGCCCGGTAGATGCCGCCATATCCGCCCTGAAAAAGATTATCGACCGCCACATGGTATTGAAAGAGTTTACCATCCAGGCCATCAGCAAGGGTAGCGACGACGTCGGTAAGGTACATATGCAGGTAGAGTACGACAACCGTACCTATTACGGATTCGGTGCCAATACCGATATTATCGCGGCCTCGGTCGAAGCCTATATCGACTGTATCAACAAATTCGTAAAATAGACAGACAACCATTTCAAACGAACCATCAAGATATGAAAACCCTTTTTGATAAAATCTGGGATGCGCACGTGATACAGCAGGTAGAGGGCGGTCCCACGCAACTGTACATCGACCGTCATTATTGCCACGAGGTAACCAGTCCGCAGGCCTTCAACGGTTTGCGGGAACGGGGGTTGCAGGTGTTCCGTCCGCAGCAGACCACCTGTTCGCCCGACCACAACATTCCCACGCTGAATCAGGACAAGCCCATTGCCGATCCGGTTTCGCGGAATCAGGTAGAGACCCTTACCCGCAATGCGCAGGAGTTCGGCCTCACGCTTTGGGGGTTGGGCAATCCCCGTAACGGTATTATCCACGTTATCGGCCCTGAAAACGGATTGACGCAGCCGGGCATGACCATCGTATGCGGTGACTCCCACACCTCCACGCACGGCGCATTCGGAGCCGTAGCTTTCGGCATCGGTACCAGCGAGGTAGAGATGGTGTTGGCCTCGCAATGTATCTTGCAGCCCAAGCCCAAGAAGATGCGCATCAACGTCGAAGGGAAACGGAAAAAAGGCGTTACGGCCAAAGACATCGCCCTGTACGTCATCTCGCGCATGACGACCGGCGGAGCCACCGGTTATTTTGTAGAGTTTGCCGGAGAGGCCATCCGCGACCTCTCGATGGAAGAACGCATGACCGTTTGCAACATGAGCATCGAGATGGGTGCACGCGGAGGCATGATTGCCCCCGACGAGACCACCTTTGCCTACATCAAGGGACCCGATGTTGCTCCCCAAGGCGAAGCGTGGGACAAGGCCGTAGACCGTTGTCGCGAGTTGAAGAGCGACCCCGATGCCGTATTCGACAAAGAGGTAACCTTCGATGCCGCCGACATCGAGCCCATGGTAACGTACGGAACCAATCCCGGTATGGGAATGGGTATCCGCAGTACCATCCCGACGCTCGACGAGGTGGACGAAGCCGGAAAAATCTCGTATCGGAAATCGTTGGACTACATGGGGTTCGCCCCCGGCGAGACGTTGTTGGGGAAACCGGTCGATTACGTCTTCCTGGGCAGTTGCACCAACGGCCGGGTAGAAGATTTCCGGGCATTTGCCCAATTTGTCAAGGGACGCAAAAAAGCCGAACACATTACCGCCTGGTTGGTACCCGGTTCGTGGGCGGTAGAGAGACAGATACGGGCCGAGGGGTTGGACAAGATATTGGAAGAGGCCGGATTCGTCCTGCGTCAGCCCGGCTGTTCCGCTTGCCTGGCCATGAACGACGACAAGGTGCCGGCCGGCAAATACGCCGTATCTACCTCGAACCGTAATTTCGAAGGGCGGCAAGGGCCCGGGGCGCGCACCATCCTGGCCGGTCCGTTGGTTGCCGCAGCCGCAGCCGTAACCGGAAAGATCACCGACCCGCGCGATTTGATGTAACGAATCCGAAGTTTTATCCAGGCGGTATGTAAAATTACCGTCGCAATATAACATGATATGATAGAAAAATTCAAGACCTTAACCTCTACTTGTGTCCCGTTGCCCATCGAGAACGTGGATACCGACCAGATAATCCCCGCCCGTTTCCTGAAAGCCACCACGCGTGAAAGGTTCGGCAACAACCTCTTTTACGACTGGCGTTTCGACAAGGCCGGCAACCAAGTATCGACCTTTGTGTTGAACAACCCCCGTTACAGCGGTTCGGTGTTGGTTGCCGGTAAGAATTTCGGCAGCGGTTCCAGCCGCGAACACGCCGCGTGGGCAGTAGGCGGATACGGTTTCCGGGTGGTCGTGTCGAGCTTTTTTGCCGACATCTTCAAAAACAACGCCCTCAATAACGGCGTTTTGCCGGTAGTCGTATCAGAGCGGTTTTTAAAAGAGCTGTTCGATGCCATAGAGGATGATCCCGCCACCACGGTAACGGTCGATTTGGAAAACCAAACCATTACCAACAACCGGACGGGTCAACAAGAACGGTTCGACATCAACCCCTACAAGAAGAATTGCCTGTTGAGCGGTTACGACGACATCGACTTCCTGCTCAGCAACAAGGCAAAAATAGAAGAGTGGGAAAAAGCCCGTCAATAAAACGTCGTAGAATGGCAGCAGGTATGCAGATAGAGATAATGGACACTACGTTGCGCGACGGCGAGCAGACCTCCGGCGTATCGTTTGCCGTGCAGGAGAAACTGAGCATCGCCCGGTTGCTTCTGGACGAGCTTAAAGTAGATCGTATCGAGGTAGCTTCGGCCCGGGTTTCCGACGGCGAGTTCCACGCCGTACAGCGGATCTGCGACTGGGCCCGGCGACGCGATCTGTTGTCGCGTATCGAGGTGCTGGGCTTTATCGACGGAGGTGTCTCTATCAGTTGGATCGTCAAGGCCGGAGCCTCGGTGGTCAATTTATTGGCCAAAGGGTCGTTGAGGCACTGCCGTGAGCAGTTGCACAAAACGCCCCAGGAGCACATCGACGACATCCGGCGCGAAATAGAGAGGGCTACCCGGGCCGGTATCGAGGTCAACCTCTATCTCGAAGATTGGTCGAATGGTATGGCCGATGCCGGGTACGTTTTCCAGATGGTAGACGCCTTGCAGCACGAGCCCGTCAAGCGGTTCATGTTGCCCGATACGCTGGGCGTGCTCAACCCCTACAATACGTACGATTATTGCCGGACGATGGTAACGCGCTATCCGCAACTGCATTTCGACTTTCACGCCC
Source organism: uncultured Bacteroidales bacterium (assembly GCA_949300615.1). GTDB lineage: Bacteria > Bacteroidota > Bacteroidia > Bacteroidales > CHK158-818 > Gallibacteroides. The sequence goes on along the minus strand of CASGEW010000013.1, from coordinate 15,287 downwards.
ACAACGATTACGATCTCTCCGTAGCCAACGCCTATTCGGCGGCCAAGGCGGGTGTACAGGGTATCCACTGTACCGTCAACGGGTTGGGCGAGCGGGCCGGCAACGCCCCCTTGTCGAGTGTACTGGCCGTATTGCACGACCAGTTGAAGGCCCGCACCTCAGTCGTCGAGTCCAAGGTGAACCGGGTGAGCCGGTTGGTCGAATCCTACTCCGGGGTACGTATCCCGGCCAACAAGCCCGTCATTGGCGACAACGTCTTTACCCAGTGTGCCGGGGTGCATGCCGATGGCGACAGCAAGAACAACCTTTATTATAACGACCTGTTGCCCGAACGCTTTGGCCGTACCCGCCAATATGCCCTGGGGAAAACCTCGGGAAAGGCCAACATCCGTAAAAATCTCGAAGCGTTGGGTATCGACCTCGACGAAGCCTCGATGCGCAAGGTAACCGAGCGTATCATCGAGCTGGGCGACAAAAAAGAGCTGGTTACACAGGACGATCTGCCTTACATCATCTCCGATGTCTTGAAACACGACGAGCAGGAGCACAAGATACATTTGCTCAACTATTCGCTTTCGCTGGCGCAAGGGTTGCATCCGGTAGCTATCCTGAAAATCGAAATCAATGGCGAGCAGTACGAATCAACCTCTTTCGGAGATGGACAGTACGACGCCTTTGTAAAGGCGTTGCGCAAGGTCTATAAGGAGCAGTTGCAACGACCCTTCCCCATGTTGGTCGATTATACGGTGGATATTCCTCCGGGAGGCCGTACCGATGCCTTTGTGCAGACCGTCATTACATGGGAACATCAGGGACAGACCTTTAAAACCAGAGGCTTGGATGCCGACCAGACAGAAGCGGCTATCAAAGCCACCATGAAAATGCTGAATAAAATAGAAAATTAACTCATACAAACGTTGAAATAACATGAAACTGAACATTGCTGTTCTTGCGGGCGACGGTATCGGGCCCGAAATTTCCGTACAGGGCGTAGCCGTCCTGACGGCCGTATGCAAAAAATTTGGACATGAAGTCACCTGCAAGGAGGCGCTTGTAGGGGCTGCTGCCATCGATGCAGTGGGCGATCCTTTCCCCGAAGAGACCTATCGCATTTGTCGGGAAGCCGACGCCGTGCTTTTCTCTTCCGTGGGCGATCCCCGGTTCGACAATGACCCTGCAGCCAAGGTACGTCCCGAACAGGGACTGTTGGCCATGCGTAAGAAGTTGGGGCTTTTTGCCAACATCCGTCCGGTACAGACCTTCTCTTGTTTGGTACACAAATCGCCGTTGAAAGACGAACTGGTCAAAGGAGCCGATTTTATCTGTATCCGCGAGTTGACCGGAGGAATGTATTTCGGTGAAAAACACGAAGGCGACGATATGGCTTACGATACCAACAAATACACCCGTCCTGAAGTAGAACGCATTTTGAAGGTAGCCTATGAGTATGCCCGCCGGCGTCGGCGTCATCTGACCGTGGTAGATAAGGCCAACGTATTGGCATCCAGTAGGCTGTGGCGGAAGGTGGCGCAGGAGATGGCTCCGAACTATCCCGACGTAACGACCGATTATATGTATGTGGATAATGCCGCCATGCGTATGATTCAGGAACCCACTTTCTTTGACGTCATGGTAACCGAAAATACCTTTGGAGACATCTTGACTGACGAAGGTTCGTGCATTACCGGTTCCATGGGGTTGTTGCCTTCGGCCTCTACCGGCGAGAGCACACCCGTATTTGAACCCATACATGGCTCATGGCCCCAGGCCAAAGGACTGAACATCGCCAACCCGTTGGCACAGATACTCAGCGTAGCCATGTTGTTCGAATACTTTGGATTGCAGGCAGAAGGTGAGTTGGTTCGCCGGGCCGTAGATGCCAGTTTGGATGCCCATGTACGTACCCCAGAAATTCAGGTCGAAGGCGGAGCCAAATATGGGACCAGGGAGGTAGGCCAATGGATTGTCAACTGGATAGAAAACAATAGATAATTTTTACCGTTTTATGCTAGCGCGAAACCGATACAGGTTTCGCGCTTTTTTAGCTTAGAACCTATCTGCTTTTCTTGTTGGGTTGTAATTATCTGTTCATAAATGAGATTGTTAGATGAAATTTTTCTTCCCAAAGCAGTCTGGATACGAAAAAAAAAAGTCAAAATAGTGTATATTTGCCGCGCAAATAGATTATATAAAATTGAATGGTAGTGAAAAAATGGATATGGGCGGCAGCCGTTTTGTGTATGGTTGCCATGATGGGTTGTGGCGAAAGCCAGCCGATAAAAAAAGAGTTTAAAATTATTCCTTTCGGACGTTATTCCTCCCGGTTTGGCGATTTGAACGACAAACACCTGTCGGCGGCCAAATCCATAGGAATCGATCCCGTTGCATCGAGAGAAGATGCCGAAAAACTGGGCCGCAAATTACGGGAAATAGAGACCTGCAAATATTATAAGATAGATAAACTGACCCACTCCATTCCGTTTTTGGTGCCCGAGGCCGAAGAGCTGTTGGAGACAATAGGTGAGAATTTCATTGACTCGGTCGAAAGCAAAGGAGCGTCAGGATATAAAATCATCGTAACAAGTGTGTTGCGACCGGAAGAAGATGTCAAAAAATTACGCCGCAGCAATGTCAATGCCAGCAGTAATTCGGCTCACTGCTACGGCACTACTTTCGATATAGCTTATACCCGATTTGAACATACCAATAATAAATATGAGGTACCGGAAGCCCATCTGAAACATACGTTGGCAGAGGTGTTGCTCGATCTGAAAAAACAGAACAAATGTTACGTAAAATATGAAATAAAACAGGGTTGCTTTCATATAACAGCCCGTTAAAAAAGAAAACTTACAGTAAGGGGTGCTGGCAGATTTTCCTACCGGGTCAGAGGCTGTAAGTTAAAAAGAATTTCGTGGACAAAATTGGCCGATTGAGGTGTTTTATCGGCGGTTTTGTCTATTTTTTTTTGGTAAAAAGAGAACGATTCGGTTATATTTGTTCCATCAAAATTCTTCTCGTGATGAGAACAGCCAAATCCTTAAATCTATCGTAGATTAATCATCTATCGTTTTTTTTGTTTTTATCCCTCAAAAGAGGCACCCGTTGCAGCAGGGTGCCTCTTATTCCTTTTAGGGGGAGGGGGGAGGATACCCTTTATAACACCTTTATAACAGTTTTACCGGAATTTTGTTCTATTTGCATAGGGAAAATATCTCCCTTTCAGGGAAGATCGGTATGTGCAATTAATCGGGCGAATATGCTTGATTTCGGCAAAATCGCATTACATTTGCATCCGGTATTGCGATTGATTTTAGAAAAGGCTTCGTTAGGACATTTATGCGCAAAATTGTATATAGTAAGATTTTCCTTTTATGCTGGTTGGTATTTTCGTCTGTCGATGTATCGGCCGATGCTCCGGGCGATACCTTGTCCGTAAGCCTGATTACTTGCTCGCCGGGGACGGAGGCCTATGAACTTTTCGGCCATACGGCCATCCGGATAGAACGTCCGGCCAAGAAAATAGACCTGATTTACAACTACGGCATATTCAGTTTCGATACCCCCCATTTCATTTATCGCTTTACCAAGGGCGAAACCGATTACTGGTTAGGCATAGAACGTTTTCGAGATTTTTTGTTTAGCTATGTAATGCGCAACTCCTCGGTGTATCAGCAATCGTTGAACCTGACGCAGGCCGAAGCAAACGCCCTATTCCATGCCTTGAATGAGAACTCCCTGCCGGAGAATCGGGAATACCGTTATAATTTTCTGTTTGATAACTGTTCTACCCGGGCTGCGGAGATGATTCAGCGCCATATTCGAGGAGAACTGTTGTATGATACCGCCTCTGTACAAGGAACGTTCCGTTCGCTTATACACGAGTGTACCCAACCCGATCCGTGGCTTACCTTCGGGATTGATTTGGCATTGGGTAGCCGTATAGACAAGCCGATAACTTTCCAAGAGAGCCTTTTCTTGCCCGATAATCTGATGAAAGCCTTTGCTTCGGCGCGGATTGAATCAGATACCGTAACCCGAAAGTTGGTAAGCAAGACCGATACTTTGGTGAGCAGCGAACCCACAGAACCGGAATCACCCGCCTATTACATACCTTCGCCTTTGTTGGTCTCGTGGATATGGGCCGTATGTGTGATCCTCCTTTCGGTATTTCAATATCTTCGGGGGTGGCGGTTGCGATGGTTCGACACGTGGCTGTTTTCGTTTTATGGCTTGTTGGGGTGTGTACTGTTTTTCCTGATGTTCGTATCGGAACATCCGGCCACCTATCCCAATTATTCGGGTTTCTGGCTGCATCCCTTCCATTGGATCGTAGCCATAGCCATTTGGCTAAAATCGGCAAAAAAAATCGTCTGTTACTATCATTTTATTAACTTTGCCGTGGTAATGGCATTGCTACTGCTTTGGAACGTAATTCCGCAGCAATTTAATGCGGCATTTGCCGGATGGATGGTAGCTTTGCTGGTACGGTCGGCGTGCCATATCGCGGTTGAACAAAAATCCCGTCGAAAAAAAGAAGCCGGGCATTTAAAAGAAAAAAGATGAATAAACTATTCGCTTCATTATTGTTGGTATTTGCAACTACCCCGTTGGCGGCACAACAGTTGGTAAATGTGCCCAAGCTGGTGGTGGGCATTACGATAGACCAGTTGCGGACCGACTATCTGTTGATGATGCAGAACGCTTTCGGCAGTGGCGGGTTCAGGCGGTTGATGAACGAGGGCATCCTGTATGAAAATGCAAAGTTCGATTACCCCAACCTGAATTGCGCTTCGGCGGTCGCTACTATTTTTACCGGGACAAACCCCTGTTATCACGGCATTGTGTCGGGTACCGTTTTCAATACAGAAAGAGGCAAGGAAGAATCTATCTTTTACGACCTGGAAAAACCGGGGAATTTTACAGACGATTTTGTCTCCCCCAAAGCCCTGTTGACCTCGACCATTTGCGATGAACTCAAAGTTGCCTCGGGAGGTAAAAGCGATGTCTATGCCGTAGCACCGTCGCTCGAACAGGCTATTATCAGTGCCGGACACGCTGCCAACACGGTGTTGTGGATAGACAATACTACCGGGAACTGGGCCTCTACCACCCATTATAAGGAGATGCCCTGGTACGTGGAGCAGGATAACCAACAGACACCGTTGTCCAAACGAATCGATACGATGGTGTGGGAACCGTTGTTGCCCATACAGCAGTATCACCATATCCCGTATGCACCCTCCCAGGAGATGGCATTTAAACACGATCTCTCGAAAAGCAAGGAGAAACAATTTATCGACCTGAAATCGAGCGGGCTGATAAACCGGGAGGTAACCCGTATGGTGGCTTTGCTCTTTGACCATATACAGTTCGGGCTGAAAGAGGTTCCGGATTTTTTAAGCGTAGGCTATTCAGCTTCCAATTATCAATATAAAGACCTTCAAGAATACAGTACCGAGGTACAGGATACCTACCTGCGTTTAGACGCGGAGATTGCCCGGTTGCTCGATCTGATAGATCGAAAAGTAGGATTGAACAATGTCTTGATTTTTGTCTCTTCTACCGGTCATTTTGACGGAGAGGGCAAAGAGGTGAGCAGTTTTGGCGTTCCTGCGGGCGAGTTCTTCCCCAAACGGGCCGTTTCGCTGTTGAATATGTATTTGATGGCGATCTATGGAGAGCAGCGTTGGGTAGAGGGTTATCACAACGGACAACTGTTTTTGAATCGCAAAGCCATATCCGACAAACTGATAGATATCGAAGAATTTCAAACGAAAGCCGCAGAATTCCTTGTTCAGATGGCCGGTGTACAAGACGTGGTTACCTCGCACCAGTTGATGCACGGCAAATGGAACGACCGGGTAGAAGCCATGCGCAACGGTTTCCATCGGGATTTTTCAGGCGATTTGTGGTTGGAGATTCGCCCGGGATGGGAAATCGTGCACGAAGATATGAACGGAACACGCGAATATATCCGCAACAATGCCACTCCGGCACCCGTTATCTTCTTCGGCCGTAACATAAAACCGGAACGCATTACCCGCCAGATCAAGGCGACATCGATAGCGCCTACCGTATCGAGTATCCTGCGAATCCGTTCTCCGAATGCGGCGTCCGAGGAAATCCTACCCGAGTTTTGGCGATAGGATGGATAACCTTAAAAATATTCGATAAAAGAATAACATAAAACACCGGAAATGAGACCGGTACATCAAACGAAAAATAGACAAAAACAAATATGGGATTTAATGAGTTTTTAAAAAATCTGTTCGGGAATAAGTCGCAACGCGATTTAAAAGAGATTATGCCTTATGTCGATAAAATCAAGGCAATTTATCCCACGATCGAACAGTTGAGTAACGACCAACTGCGTCAGCGCATTGACGATATAAAACAAAAAGTTCAGGATGCCGTATCGGTAGAGAAAAACCGGATCAAGGAACTTAAAGAGCACCTCGAAGAGTTGGATTATGACCAACGGGAAAAGAATTGGAACGAAATAGACAAATTGGAAAAGGTCATTACCGAAAAATACGAAACAGCTCTGGATGAGGTATTGCCCGAGGTTTTTGCCGTAGTAAAAGATACGGCTCGTCGTTTTACCCAAAATCCGGAACTGGAAGTTACCGCTACCCAGATGGACCGCGATTTGGCAGCACAACACGACTTTGTCCGGATAGAAGGCGATAAGGCCATCTATCAGAACCATTGGATGGCCGGGGGGAACGAAATTACCTGGAACATGGTACACTACGACGTGCAACTTATCGGGGGGGTCGTTCTGCATAAAGGAAAGATTGCAGAAATGGCCACCGGTGAAGGGAAAACGTTGGTAGCCACCCTGCCGGTATTTTTGAATGCATTGACCCGCAACGGGGTGCACGTGGTAACGGTAAACGACTACCTCTCCAAACGTGACTCCGAATGGATGGGCCCCTTGTATATGTTCCACGGCCTCTCGGTCGATTGTATCGACAAACATCAACCCAATTCGGCCGAACGGCGCAAAGCCTATGCTGCCGATATCACTTTCGGTACCAACAACGAATTCGGGTTCGACTACTTGCGCGACAATATGTCCATTTCGCCCAACGATTTGGTTCAGCGCAAACACAATTATGCCATTGTCGATGAGGTGGACTCCGTGTTGATTGACGATGCCCGTACCCCGTTGATTATCTCCGGGCCCGTACCCAAGGGCGACGACCAGCTGTTTGAAGAGTTGCGTCCCAAGGTGGAGATGTTGGTAAAGGAACAAAGAGCCTATACGACCAAGTTGTTGGCCGAAGCCAAGGTCAAGATGGCAGATGCCGATCCCAAGGTACAGGAAGAGGGAGCAAAATTGCTCTTCCGTTCGTTCAAGGGATTGCCCAAAAACGGAGCCTTGATCAAGTTCCTGAGCGAACCAGGCATCAAAGCCACCATGTTGAAAACCGAAGAGTACTATATCTCGGAACAGAACAAGCATATGCCCGAAATAACCGATCCGTTGTTGTTTGTCATCGACGAAAAGAACAACAGCATCGAATTGACAGACAAGGGCGTCGATATGATTACCGGGAATTCAGACGATCCCAAGCTCTTTGTCTTGCCCGACATCGGAGCCGAATTGTCCGAGTTGGAAAATATGAACCTGACTCCCGAAGAGAAACAGACCAAGAAAGATGAGTTGATGCAGAACTATGCCGTAAAAGCCGAACGGGTACACACCATCAACCAGCTGTTGAAAGCCTATACCCTGTTTGAAAAGGACGATGAGTATGTGGTTATCGACAACAAGGTCAAGATTGTGGACGAACAGACCGGCCGTATCATGGAAGGTCGCCGCTATTCCGACGGGTTGCATCAGGCCATCGAGGCGAAAGAGCGCGTAAAGGTTGAAGCCGCTACGCAGACATTCGCCACGATTACGTTGCAGAACTATTTCCGTATGTACCATAAACTGGCCGGGATGACCGGTACGGCCGAAACCGAAGCCGGTGAATTCTGGAACATCTACAAGTTGGACGTGGTAACCATCCCCACCAACGTTCCGGTTATCCGCAAAGACTTGAACGACCGGGTGTATCGCACCAAACGCGAAAAATATACAGCCGTTATCAACGAAATACAAAGTTTGGTAGAAGCCGGACGCCCCGTGTTGGTAGGTACCACCTCGGTTGAAATATCGGAACTCCTCTCCAAGATGTTGACCATGCGGAAAATAAAGCACAACGTTTTGAATGCCAAGCTGCACCAGCGAGAAGCTGAGATTGTGGCGCAGGCCGGGCAGAGCGGTACGGTAACCATTGCCACCAACATGGCCGGTCGTGGTACCGACATCAAGCTTTCTGAAAAGGTGCGTGAAGCCGGAGGGTTGGCCATCATCGGTACCGAACGGCACGAATCCCGCCGGGTGGACCGTCAGCTGCGCGGACGTTCCGGACGTCAGGGAGACCCCGGGTCATCCGTATTCTATGTGTCGTTGGAAGACGATTTGATGCGGTTGTTCGCCTCCGAACGGATCTCCAAAGTGATGGACCGTTTGGGCTTTAAGGAGGGCGAAATGATCGAACACAGCATGATTTCAAAATCCATAGAGCGTGCCCAGAAGAAGGTGGAAGAGAACAACTTCGGTATCCGCAAGCACCTGTTGGAATACGACGATGTGATGAATACCCAGCGCGAAGTGGTATATACCAAACGTCGCCACGCTTTGATGGGCGAACGCATCGGTATCGACATTATCAACATGATGTACGACGCAGCCGTGTATATCGTCGAGTCCGTTCAAGGCAGCGAAGATTTTGAAACGTTGCAGCAGGAAGTTTTCAAGACTTTCGCCATCGAAGTGCCTTTCGGAAAAGCCGAACTGAAATCGAAAAAAACCGATGAATTGGCCGAAATGATTTACCGGCAGGCGTGGGAAGCCTTTAAGCGCAAGACCGAGACCATGGCCACCATCGCCAATCCGGTTATCAAGCAGGTTTATGAAAAGCAAGGGGCGATGTATGAAAACATCATGATTCCCATAACCGACGGAAAACGGCTCTATCATATCTCCTGCAATTTGAAAGAGGCGTATGAAAGCGAATCGAAAAGCATTATCAAGTCGTTCCAGAAAGCCATCATGTTGCACGTGATAGACGAAGCCTGGAAAGACCACCTGAGAGATCTGGACGATTTGCGCGAGTCGGTACGGAATGCCAGTTATGAACAAAAAGACCCGTTGCTGATTTTCAAACTGGAATCGTTCGGGTTGTTCAAGACCATGATCGACGGGATGAACCAGAAGACCATCGCCATCTTGATGCGCGGTCAGATTCCGGTACGAGAACCCGAACAGGTACGCGAAGCTGCCCCGGAAGTACAAATACAGAACCCGCAAGGATGAAATCGGCGGACAGGGAGGCTCTGCTGCCCCGCAACGGCCCAAACCCATGCCCGTACAGGCAGCCCCTCGTGTAGGCCGTAATGATCCGTGCCCCTGCGGAAGCGGAAAGAAATACAAGAACTGTCACGGACGGGAGGTATAACCCTCTTGCCCCGGAGACCAAAATAGAAATTTCTACGAGTAGCCCGGTATCTTTATCGGGCTATCTTTTTATGAACAGCTTTAAAAACACCTTTTATCATGAAAATTTCACGCGTATGGTATGTCGTAGGGATCGTGGTATCTCTGTATTGGACGATCCCTACGTTGGCTTTTGCACAACAGTCAGCCGATTTCTTTGTGTCGCCCCAAGGGAGCGACAAGGCCCCGGGAACCGAACAACGTCCTTGGAAAACCGTAGCCCATGCAATAAAAAAGGTACAAGCATTTCGGGCGGAGAATCCCGGCATAAAGGTACAGCTCTATTTTAGAGACGGCGTGTATCCGGTAGAGGAGACGTTGTCGTTGTCGGGAAACGGGTCGGAGGCCCCGTTGGAGCTGGCGGCTTATCCGGGTGAAACGCCTGTTTTGACCGGAGACGTCCAGCTAAAAAGGTGGAAGCGGGTGACCGACCGCTCTGTGTTGGATCGTCTGTCCCCGGAGGTGAGAGGAAAAATCTGGCAGGCCGATTTGAAAAAGGCCGGTATCGAATCGTTCGGAACGCTGATAGAGCGCGAAGACAGACTGGACCTCTATTGGCAGGGACAACGACAACAACTGGCCCGTTGGCCGAACGGAGAGTTTACCATCGCCGGGAAAGCATTGGGAGCGACAACCCTACCTCCGACATGGCTTAACTGTCATGGGACCAAAGAGGGCGTTTTTGAATATAAGGATGCCCGTATCAACCGGTGGATAGAGGAACCGGAGGCGTGTTTAAACGGTTATTGGTACTGGGATTGGAGCGAATCCTTCCAGAAAATAGCCGAAATAGATACCGTCAAGCATCAAATATCGCTTGAAAAGCCCGACCATTCTTATGGATACCGGGATGGATTCCGCTACTATGGGTTGAACCTGTTGTGCGAGCTCGATGCTCCGGGAGAGTATTACGTGGATAGAGACAGGGGTATCTTGTATTGGTACGCTCCCGAGGCGTTCGATCGGAAATCGGATTTCGTTACGGTTTCCGTATTGAGTGCTCCGTATATGTTGTCGGTATCGAACTTTGACAACCTGACCCTGAATGGCCTCTCTTTCCGGGGCGGCCGTTGCTCGGCAATCGATGTTGCAGGAGGGGAGAATGTCCGGTTGAAAGATTGCCGTATCGCCCAGTTCGGATGCGATGCGCTACACCTGACCGATGGGAAGAACCATACCGTTGATGGGTGCTTGTTGCAGGAGTTGGGATGCAGTGGAATTGTAGCCCGCGGAGGAGACCGCAAGAGCCTTGATCCGGCCGGATATGTGGTGGAGAATACAATCGTTGAGAATTTCTCGCTCTTTAAACATACCTATGAGCCGGCCGTACTTTTCGACGGGGCGGGTCTCTCCATCCGGCACAACCTGTTCCAGGGCTCTACCTCTTCGGCTTTACGTATTAACGGGAATGATGTGCTGATAGAGTACAACCAATTTTTCGATTTGGTAAAGGAGAGCGATGATCAGGGGGGCATGGATATGTGGTCGAATCCTACCTACCGGGGTATTGTGGTTCGTTACAACCATTGGCGCCATATCGTAGGAGGAACCCACAATGGCGCGGCAGGCGTCCGTTTGGACGACATGATTTCCGGAGCCAAGGTGTATGGCAATGTATTTGAACAGTGCGGCTCGGTTATTTTCGGGGCTGTCCAGATACACGGGGGAAAAGACAATCACGTAGAGAACAATCTGTTTTATAAATGCTTTGCCGCAGTTAGCTTTACCCCGTGGGGCGATCGGTGGAAAAGCTCGTTGGAATCACCCCAGAAACAAAAGGAGTTGTATGAGGATGTCGATATCAGTTCCGAGTTGTACAAAACCCGTTATCCGGAGTTGAACGAAGATATAAAAGCGCATGCCGACCGGAACTTTGTTTCCGATAATCTGGTGGTAGATTGTAACGGATTGTTCTTACGGGAGAACGGGAGCAATGTGTTGCAAAACAATAGCGTTGTTACCTCCAATACAGCAGATGATGTCGGGCTCGACTACTACCTGGATAGTGCTCTTTTGCAACGTTTCGGGCTCTTACCCATACCGTTTGAATCCATTGGCCCCTGGGAAAACAGATATATGGAAACGGTTACCAATGACAGGGAATAAAGAAATATGATAGTAAACGATTAAAGCAGTTAGATATGGTGAAATTTGTTCCGGTGTCGGAAACGGATGTCAAAACATTGGATTATATCCGTTCCGTTTATGAGGACTCTTTCCCGGTTGATGAACGACGGGAGTTCGACCAAGTAAAGCGGTTGTTGAAAGAGAACGAAACGTTCCACCTGGCCGTTATTGAAAAAGATGGTCGTGGCGTGGGATTGCTTTCGTATTGGCAATGGCCCGATTGGCGGTATGTAGAGCATTTTGCTGTCGATGGTACTTGCCGAGGCAAAGGGATTGGGAGAGAAATCTTGCAGGCATTTATAGCGGAGGACGATACCCCGATTGTGCTTGAAGTAGAGCATCCCGATGACGATATTTGTATCCGGAGAATCCGGTTTTACGAGTCGCTGGGTTTTGTGTTGCATCCTGAATACGATTACATACAACCACCTTATGATGCCACAAAACACCCGTTGCACCTCTACCTGATGACTTGCCGTATGACAGATTTTGCCACCCGTTATCAAGAGATAAAGAGCCGGTTATATGCCCAGGTGTATGGCGTAGAAAAGGATGTTTAAGGCTCTTCCAGGAAACGAACTGCCAGGTAGGATAATGTCTCCATGCCGATTTTCAGGGCGCGTTCGTCTATCCCGAAGGTTGCGGTGTGTTGATCTCCGAATTGGCGGGTGGCTTCGCTTTGGATGCCCAAACGGTAGAAGGTGGAGGGAACCGTTGCCGAGAAAAATCCGAAATCCTCTGCGGTCATCCGTTTTTCGATGGGCAATATGGCCTCATCTCCCCAAAGTTCTCCGGCAAAAGCACGGGCTTTTTGTGTAATAACCGGGTCGTTGATAACCGACGGATAGCCGTCTTTCATATCTATGTCGCATTGGCAGCCGTAACATTGGGCCGTTAGCTGTACCGTTTCGCGGATAAGTTGTTGTAATCTTTTCCGCTCTTTTTCATCCATGCAACGAAGCGTACCCGACAGGTTTACATGGTCGGGGATGATGTTGGTGGCTCCCTCTGCCATGAATTTACCCACCGTAATGACGGCCGGGATAAAGGGATTGTGCCGGCGGCTGACCAGCTGTTGCAACGAGACGACGGTTTGTGCTGCGGCCAGTACCGTGTCGTTCAGTTTGTAGGGCATGGCTCCGTGTCCGCCTTTCCCGCGGATAACCAGGTGAAACTCGTCGGCCGATGCCATGATGCACCCTTCGCCCATGGCCAGCGATCCGCATGGAACTTCGGCATTGACGTGTTGTCCGATGATCAGTTCGGGGCGGTATGTATCGAATACACCGTCTTGCAGCATCAGCCGGGCCCCTCCCGGGTGCCGTTCTTCCGCCGGTTGAAAAATCAGCAGAACCGTTCCGGTCAGCTTGTGTCGCAGCCGGTTGAGCAACAGGGCACATCCCAACAGACAAGCCGTATGGGCATCGTGTCCGCAAGCGTGCATGACGCCATCGTGGCAGGATTGGTACGAGAGTCCGGTCTCCTCCTGTATGGGCAGAGCGTCCATATCGGCCCGTAATCCGATAATTTTGGATGTGGGGTTCTTTCCCTCGATCCGAGCCAGGATACCGTATCCTCCTATGTGCTCCTGAAAGGGGATACCCTCGCGGGTTAAGATACGGGTTACAAAAGCAGCCGTCTCTTTCTCTTCAAAAGAGAGTTCAGGATATTGGTGCAGGTGCCTGTAAAAGGAGAGGAGTTGTTCGTTTAATTGATTGCCTAAGGCCGAGATCTCTTTTTTCATTGTTTTTTGTTTTGTCAGAACCCTGTTTCCCTTGCCGTGTGGCGACCAGGATGGAAACAGATTCTCCGATTTTTTTGACAAAGATATACAGGATAACCGACAATTGAGCAGCTTTCCGTGTATATATAATATGTCGGGGCGCTGTAAAGATGAGGTAGAATAGGACTGTTGTTAATAAATAATAATTTTTCGACGATGGATTCTCTTGTTTTGTCCATTTCAAATGGCTGAATTCCAATATAGTATAAATTATTTTATATATGTTAATCAAAATTGATAAAAATATATATATTTGCCTATTTAGATATATGTTGTATATTTGTACCTTGGAAAGTATATTTCAAGGTAAAAAAGAATGAAACGAGTCGAACTCTTGTTTATGTTGTTTTGCTGCACTGTTTTGTTTTCGTGTGTGAATATGGAAACAAAAAAAGCAGCTATTACCGTAACGATTCAACCTCAAAAATATTTTGCAGAGAAGATTGCCGGAGGCAGGTTTGAAATAAATTGCATTGTCCCCGAAGGAAGTAGTCCGGAGACCTACGATCCCTCTCCCTCGTTGTTGGTAAAGGCGGCCAAAAGTGAGGCCTACTTTAAAATCGGCTACATCGGGTTTGAGATAGCGTGGTTGGATAAACTGATTCAGAATACTCCCGGCTTGCAGGTGTTTGATAATTCGAGAGGGGTAGAATTGCTTTCCGATACGGTTCAGGTGGATAGTACGGAGGTGGAGAAATCGCATATTCATTATTCGGGAGTGAATCCGCATATCTGGTGCTCGCCCCGCCAGACGGTGATTATTATAAGAAATATGTACAATGCTTTTGTTGAGCTTGATCCGGAACATCAATCGGAGTATGAGGAAAATTATAAGAACCTGTTAGCCGAGGTCAGTCAGGTAGATTCGATTTTCACGGATCGATTGGCTTCGTTGAAAGGAAAGGCTTTCGTAGTTTTTCATCCGTCGTTGAGCTATTTGGCCCGGGATTATGGATTGGAACAGATCAGTCTCGAATCGGACGGGAAAGAACCGTCTGTCAAACATTTTAAAGAGATGGTGGATTTGGCTCGCGAGAAGCAGGCCAAAGTATTCTTTGTCCAGAAAGAGTTCGACCGTAAGAACATCGAGGTGTTTGCCCAAGAGTTCGATGGGAAAGTCATAGAGATAAATCCGCTTAATTATAATTGGATTGATGAACAGTTGGCGATGATTAATATTTTAAGCCGTGAATACGCAGATTGAAATAGCCGGATTGACCGTCCGTTACGATTCGGTTCTTGCATTGGAGAATATCTCCTACACAATCCATAGAGGTGATTTTATCGGCATTACGGGGCCGAATGGAGGAGGGAAAACAACCCTGCTCCGCACCTTGCTCGGGTTGAAAAAGCCCGATGAAGGAGCAATCCGTTTCTATCGCGACGGGCAACCTGTTGTGGATTTGAACGTGGGCTACCTACCTCAGAAGAGTGAGATAGACCATCGTTTTCCGATAACCGTTGCCGAGGTGGTGGCATCCGGATTTTTGGGAAAATATGGAGCGGATGTACCTAAGAAGAGGCGGCGTGAACAGGTGGAATCGGTTTTGGCCCGGGTGGGATTATCCGGGTTGTTCGACAAGACCATCGGAAAACTCTCCGGAGGCCAGATGCAGCGGGCCCTGTTGGGACGGGCATTGGTAGCCTTGCCCGAGGTGTTGGTGTTGGACGAACCCTCTTCGTATGTCGATCAATCGTTTGAAGAACGGATGCACGAAATGTTGCGGGATGAAAACAAGAGAGGCACGACCATCCTTTATGTCTCCCACCAGACCGAAATCTTGAACCGTATGGCCGGACGCATGGTTCATATCGACCGGG
>CASGEW010000012.1 GCA_949300615.1 uncultured Bacteroidales bacterium | reverse complement strand
ATTTGAGCACGGTCTTCGGTTTTTAAATATCCTGGTAACAAAGTTTTTAACGGTGTGGCGGCAAACAGGACTACCACAGCCGCAAAAACCATAAACAACAACAAGGAGAGGCCAATAAATGCTCCTAAACGGGAGAGGCGAAACGTCCATACCTCTTCGAGACTGCTTTCGTTGAAAAAAGAGAGTTTATATTTTGAACGTACTTTCTTCCAGAACATTCGTTGTTTATGTAATTTAGGCATACTGTTCTATATCTTTTATTTACAAATACTTGCAAAAACTTATCCAACCCGCGGATAAGGCATCTCCGGCAAATTTAATAATTTATGCGAATACCTTTATGCGATTTCTCTTTTTTATATTATTTAGAAACTTTGCAACAGGCTATCATTGAGGCGCTCTATATAAATTTTGCTTTTTTTGTTGCAGAAATCCAAACAAAATCAACATTTTTTTTCCCGCACATTGAACAGAATGATTTACCGAATTGTTCTACATACAAAACTTAGCAATCTTTTAGCTTGTACAATAAGCCAGAGAACAAACAGATGGCAAGCAAAAGACAGTTTAACTAAAAAATAAAGATTATTATTTGTAGAACTAAAAAGAGAAAAAAATGAAAACAAAACCTTTTCTTTGTACAACAATGCTTGCTGCTGCATCCCTGTTTGTTTTTAGCCAGGAAAGCGCAGCGCAGAGTAATGGTGTAACTGTTATCGAAACCGTCAGCGTGGAGGAACTTCCGGGAAATGTACACTTCTATTCGGAACGTTTCGGCGATAATATGTACATCTCTCTAGGTGCCGGTGCTCAAACATTCTTTACCGACCACTGGAATACGGGAGATAACGCCGGCAATTCCAAATTTACGCTGGCAATGGACTTTGCCGTAGGTAAATGGTTTACTCCCTACATCGGGGGCCGTATCAGCGCCATGGGCGGGGCTTTACACTACGATTGGCCAATGCAAGCTGATGTAATGACCCATATGCGTTATTTCGGTATTTACGGCGATATGACTTTTAACTTGTCGAATCTAATTGGTGGATATAATCCCGATCGCTTCTTTTCGATTATTCCTTTCGCCGGTATCGGATACAACTATGCTTTCAAGAATACGGGAACGGATGATAAGACATACGCCTTCCCCGTATCGGGCGGTTTAACCCTGAATTTCAGATTGTCCCACTATGTTGACTTCTTCATTGAAGGTAGGGCAAACGTATTGGGTGACCATTTCAGCGGTGTATTGGGTGGAAGCCAAGTCGAATCGATTGTATCGGCTGTCGGAGGTTTGACATACAAATTCGGAAAGAACCGTTTCAAAGCATACGATCCTTATGCTGAACAAATGATTATCAACGGACTGAATGACAAAGTAAATCAACTGCGCGCGGCTCTTCAACAATGCCAGGAACAAGAGTGCCCGCCGTGCCCCGAAGCGGTAGTCATACAAGAAGAAGCAGTTGTTGCCGAACCCTGCAACCAAGATCTGACCTCTGCCGTACGCTTCTCCATCAACAGCGCAACGATCAGCGACGAAGAAGCTGTTAACGTTTACAACGTAGCTCAATGGATGAACGCAAACCCAGACTGCTCTATCACGATAGCCGGTTATGCAGACAAAGATACCGGTACGGCTGAATACAATATGAAACTGAGCCAGAAACGGGCAGATGCCGTAAAGAAGATTCTTATCGACACCTACAAAATCGATCCTTCCAGAATCGAAACCGTAGCCGGTGGTAGTGCAACCCAGCCCTATCCGCACAATAACTGGAACCGTGTGGTAATTTTCTCCGGGAAATAGAAATTCTCGCTATATCGAAAAAAAGGCCGTTTATAAAACGGCCTTTTTTATTTTGTCTTTACGGAAATATCTTCCTATTTTCTTTTCAACACAAAGAAATGGGTTCCTGACCCGACATCCGGAATCTCTATACGATTCTCTTTTTGCACGAATTTTATAGATTCCCCATTATGCTGCAATCGGTACTTCCCCTGATCCGGACATGGTAACCAGATGTCTGCTACCATGTTTGCCGGGATTTTTACATTGAGCTCAAAATACCCCTCTTGTTGGTTGAATCGGCTTTCGATCTTTCCCCGAATAGTCGGAACCGTTACAGTGGCCCACTCCAACGTATCCGGCTGTGGGGAAATACGTACCTTGGCATACCCCGGCAACATCGGTTCTATCCCCATCAATTTCCGGACGATGATATTGGCCGGAGCTGCTCCCCAGGCATGATTCCAATCTTGGTTCGGCTTGTATTTGTTATCCCACGCTTCTAACGAAAGGGTAGAACCAACTCGAATCATGTTATACCAACTCCGCTCTCCGGTAGAGGTCAACAAATTCAAGGCTTCGGCGGAGGCTCCTGCTTCATACAACGCCTCCATCAAGAATTGTGATCCATACACACTACAAGCCATCCCTCGAGATACAATAAAATCGACCACGCGTCGTTGCTCTTTTTTATCAACCAAACCAAAAGCCAATGGAAACATATTGCCGTGTTGAGAAAGATGGTCTGAGCCGATACCATCGACATATCCACCTTTTTTCTTGTCAAACAGATACCGGTTGAAATTTTTCTTGAACTGTTCGGAAGATTCGATGTAACGTGCAGCCTCTTCTGTTTTCCCCAATGCTGCGGCAATGTGTGCCATCAAAACCAACGTACGGTAATGAAATGCATTTACCACGGTATTTACTGGTTTAAATTCGTATCCATCCGTCTCTCCGGCTTCATTCTTGCCTAAACCGAGAATCCCGGTATGAGGCCAATCCACGATATCGCGCATCTGGGTATCGTGCAAATGCACCGAGGCCAATACCTCTTTACTGGGCTCGGGCTCTACGGTCGAGATAAATCCGTGCTTCCCTGCCAATGCCGAAAGGGTTTTATGTTTCAACAAATCGTAATATTGTCGTAACGATGCCGGATTACCCGTATATAGATAGTCGTACCAGGCCAATAATACGGATTGCAGGGTCCATTCGGTAGGCCAGGTAG
This sequence comes from uncultured Bacteroidales bacterium, assembly GCA_949300615.1. Taxonomy (GTDB): domain Bacteria; phylum Bacteroidota; class Bacteroidia; order Bacteroidales; family CHK158-818; genus Gallibacteroides. Next base: position 41,047 of record CASGEW010000012.1, on the reverse strand, counting down.
GATGGAACAACAAATATTCGTAACTGTTACGGGCCATACTGAACTCCCGGTCAACGCTATAATGGCACAGTTGATTGATCAACGCATCGGCTTCATAGGGTATCCGTTCGCGATCGCCATCGACGTACAATCCGGCAAAACTGGTGGCCTTGATGGAGTATTTACACAGTTCCCATATTTGGTTCAGCGTATCGTCAGACGATATGAAATCGGACTCTTCGTCATTAAAGGGATAATGTACCATCTCCCGCTGGACGGATTGCGGGGTCAGCATTCCTTTGTAATTCTCTATTTCACAGTACCGAAAAGGATACACCTCGCCAATATATGCCGGCATCTTTACGGCTTGCGCTCCTGTATTACGCGCGTCTGAACGGAATACAATACGATAGGTATGCGTGCCGGGCATCAGCCTCAGTTCATAACAGGCATATCTTCTGCTTCCTCCGGGGGTACGGTCTATTGCTCCATTTTTTACACACTCGCCAACGTGTATCGAGATGTTCGATACGGTATCGGAGCTCAATGTCAAGGATAATTGCCCGAAAGCGTCTTTCCCAAAATCGAGGAAATGAACCGCTCCATCCCGTTTTTGTATGATGCGAGGGTATTGTATCGTTTTTTGTATCGGATAGGCTGCGGTCCCATACGTTTGCAGCCGGGCTGCTGTCAGGAACGAGGCGACTTCGGACCAATCGCTCTCCTGGCCGTTGTTAAAGCTTTTTACTTTCCAATAATAGACCGTAGAGGGTTGTAACGGTTTGCCCCGATACGGGACATATACGGATTCTTGGCTCGACACGACTCCACTATCCCACATATCGGCGGAATCTTTTTCCAACAATCGGGTATCGGTGGCTACCAAAAGGCGAAAAGCGGTTTGCAGGACGTCATTCCGACAATCGTTTACCACCCAACCGAACGCCGGTGTAACCGATGCTACCTGCACTGTTTGATAGCTGGAAGGCGCGGATACGATCTCTTTTAAAGTCAATCCGGTTATATAGCCGTCTTTCCAGACCCGATCGGCGTGCTCGATCAGATCGACGGTCAAATGGGTCGGACAATCGGCCGATTGCAACGGAAAAGACACAACCGGGAAAAGAATACAAGCAATAATATGACGCAATTTTTTCATGGAACGAATATATAAAAAAGACTGTTTATGAAACTTCCGGGTTTCGTAAACAGTCTTTGTATGATAACGGGCTATTAGTTCTTGGAAGGTTTTCCGTTTCCGTCAGCGGGTTTGGCTATGGCCTCACGCATGGAGGTGTCTGCTTCGATGTTTTTCATCTTGTAGTAATCCATAATACCCAAGTTCCCTACCCGGAATGCTTCTGCCATGGCTTTGGGCACTTCGGCTTCGGCTTCGATAACTTTTGCACGGGCTTCCTGGGCCTTTGCCTTCATCTCTTGTTCCAACGCAATGGCCATGGCCCGACGCTCTTCGGCTTTGGCCTGTGCAATGTTCTTATCAGCCTGCGCCTGGTCTATCTGCAACTCGGCACCTATATTCTTTCCGATATCAATGTCGGCTATGTCGATAGAGAGAATTTCAAAAGCAGTACCCGAATCCAACCCTTTTTTCAGTACTAACTTGGAAATGGAATCGGGATTTTCAAGTACGCTCTTATGGGTTTCGGACGAACCGATGGAAGAGACAATCCCTTCGCCTACACGCGCCAAAACGGTATCTTCGCCGGCCCCTCCCACCAACTGGCGGATATTGGCCCGAACCGTTACACGAGCCTTGGCTATCAGCTGAATCCCATCTTTGGCAACGGCTGCCACCGGAGGGGTATCGATCACCTTCGGATTTACCGACATCTGTACCGCTTCAAATACATCGCGCCCGGCAAGGTCGATGGCCGTAGCCATTTGAAAGCCTAAGATTATATTGGCTTTCGATGCGGAAACCAACGCATGGACAACACGTTCAACGTGTCCTCCTGCCAAATAGTGTGCTTCCAACTCGTCTCGGGTAATCTCTTTTAACCCGGCTTTGTGGGCCTCGATCATGGCACGCACAATAACTTGTGGCGGAACTTTCCGGATACGCATCAGGAACAGTTGCAGCAGGGAGATACTTACGCCTGATACCCGAGCAGAAATCCACAACAGGAATGGCACAAAATAGAAAAAGATAACCACCAGAACAACGATGGCTGCTAACAGAATAAAGCTAAATTCAATTGGCATAGTCATTTGATTTATAGTTAATTTTGTTTTATCCTTACAATAACGCTGGTATTTTCTACCTTAACAACGTGTATCGGTTGACCTTCGTCAATAAAACCGTCCAACGATTTGGCTTCGATCTTTTCGTCTCCGATCAACACTTGTCCCATAGGATTCAACCGCGACAAGGTTACGCCTGTATCACCCTCTTTTACACGAGCATCCACCAACGTGGGCGCAACAGAATCTATTTCGGTATGTAATGACATCCGGTTCAATGTCTTGGATCGCATAAACCAGACTATCACAACAATGGAAGCGATTATGGCAACGGCCAAGACCATCAGGCACTCGGCAACTCCCAATTCGGCAAAAGCATAGTAAACAGCTCCTGCCAAGAATAAAACGGAGGCTATTCCGGCAATGGTAATGCCGGGAAGGAAAAATATTTCGAGAATTATCAGGAATATCCCGATAACCAACAGTGTGCCTATAATCAGTATATCCATCTCTCTATTTCCCGTTCAAGGTTTGTATTTCAGCATTGCGAGCTTGAATCTCATACTTTTCGGTCTGCCCATACAACGTTTTTAACTGCTCTTCTAAGGAAAGGATATCTTTGGAGAGACTTTCCCGTTTATCTTTTTCGGTTTCATAACGACGACGCAACTCGGCCACCGTCTGTTCTACCCCTTCCTGACTTTTTCGGGTAGCCTGCGCTTTTTCATAAAGGCTGCGAGCTTCCTGGTTTTTAAAATCATCCAAACGTATATATATGGTGTTGTCATTGACAATAAACATGAAATCGCCTTTTGGAACGGCTTTTTCTTCTTGGGGCATATTCATGATGCGATCAATCAGTTCAGCGTACGAGGTATCCGGCTTCCAGGTTTGCTTGATGGATCTTATCTGAGCCAACGAACGCGCCCAATCTTGGTCTTCGCCCCGATACACAACTTTCTCGGCATTGGGGATAAACAGGTAAATGATCAGTTGGCCCTCGGGTTGATAACGGTCTGAAACAAACCACCCGACGTTATTCATCTCGTCGATGGCCATCATGTAATCGTTGAAAACAGAATTGAATGGCATCCCTACGTTTTCAGGGGCCAGATATGCATCGTTGTTCAAATCGTACCGGGTAACGAATATATCATACCCTCCTAATGACTCTTCGCCATCGGAAGCAAAATAAAGCGTTACACCATCGGACAACAAGAACGGGTATTTTTCATTGGCCGAGGTATTCAACTGCCCCCGCATTACGCTGGGTTCACTCCAACTGTCGTCGGACAAACGGGTCCGGCTGAATATATCAAAACCACTTCCTTCTCGCTCATCGGCATATACGATCTTATCGCCTCGCTGGGTTTGGTACACGGTAGCGCCCTCCGGCGTATCGGATGTATCGAAGAAAGTTCCGTAATCAAAAATTTTCCCCGACTCGGGAGACATTCTGAAATGGGTGAAAAAATTTTTCTTATCGACGATCAAACTATCTATGATTTGGACCTCTTCTACTCTGGAAAGGAAACGTTTACCCATTTTCATTTTCTCTATTTCCGGTTGCAGGGCATCGATTGCTTCCTGATTTTTTTTCAGCGTTTTTATATAAAGATCATAGTTTTCGAGGCCTTCGTCAAACTGATACAGTACAAAACATAAACGGGCTAAATATTTATAGGCTTCGGGAATGCGTTTTGATGCGGCAAAACGTAAATAGGGCTCAGCCTCCTCGTACTTTCCTATTTCAAACAAAGAGGCCCCGTACCATTGATTCAGGGCTGCTTGCTTGGGTGTTTTTTTTATCTGCTTTTCAAATATGGTTACCGCTTGATCGAATTTCCCTTCTTTATATAATTTTTTTCCCTCTTCCAATGATTGTGCCGCCACAGACCAACCCACTATCCATGCCATAAAAGACAAACAAATGGATTTTGACAGATTCATTTTTATCATGTTCTTGTTTATTTTACATTCTAACGGTCCGGAGACCGCTATTATCTCGAGAAACAAAGATATGTTTTTTTCAGAAATCTCCATTTATAATTTTCAAAAATTTTACCGCAGACATCTTGCCAACAACCCTCTATGAAAGAATATGGTATATTGGTACACAATATTTTTAGAAAATTAATGTTACCCAAACGATTATCGTCGTATTTTTGCAGCCAATTTTGGTTATGGAACAAAATATCGAAAATCTACGGCTAATAAAGAAGTTAGAAAGGCTTCTGCTGAAAGCCATCGAAGAGTACCGGCTGATCGAAGAGGATGACAAAATTTTAATCGGCCTCTCCGGAGGAAAAGATTCGTTGGCTTTGCTGGATTTGTTAGGTAACAGGATGCGTATCTACAAACCTCGGTTTTCGTTGGTTGCCGCACACATTACCCTGAACAATATAGCATACGAGTCGGACTTTTCTTACTTAAAACAGCAAGCAGAGGCGTTAGGCATACCGTTCGTAAGCAAGGAAACGGCGTTCGACGCATCGACAGACAAACGGAAATCGCCCTGTTTCCTCTGTTCCTGGTATCGCCGTAAAGTCCTTTTCGATACGGCCAAAGAGTATGGATGTAACAAAATTGCCTTGGGACATCATCAGGACGATATTTTACAAACGTTGTTAATGAACCTGACCTTTCAAGGCTCTTTTTCTACCATGCCACCCAAGCTGAAAATGTCGAAATTCGATATGACAATCATTCGACCGATGTGTCTGATCAGCGAAGAACAGATTCAGGAGTTGGCCCGGATAAAGGCGTTTCGCCCTCAAAAGAAACGATGCCCGCACGAACACTCGTCGAATCGTCCGGGGATAAAATCCATCCTGCAACAGCTGGAACAGATGAATCCCCAGGCACGTTACAGCTTGTGGCGCAGCATGACCCACATTCAACCGGAATACCTTCCTTTTAATGAAAAAACAAACATAAAACAGAAACTAATATGTTAGGCTTTTATACGATTTTTCTTTTGATCGTGTCAAACATCTTTATGACACTGGCATGGTACGGCCATTTGAAACTACAAGAGATGAAAGTTATCTCAAACTGGCCTCTCTTTGCCGTAATTCTATTTTCATGGGGTATTGCCTTGGCCGAATATTCTTGTCAAGTACCGGCCAACCGGATCGGATTCAACGGAAACGGAGGCCCTTTCAGTTTAATGCAGCTAAAAGTTATCCAGGAAGTTATCACGCTTGTCGTATTCACGCTTTTTTCTACGCTTTTATTTAAGGGAGAAGTGCTCCACTGGAACCACGTTACAGCTTTTGCTTGTTTGATTTTAGCTGTCTATTTTGTCTTTATGAAGTAATAAACACCATTGTTTTATCCCCAACCCGGCAAACAAAAAGATAAACGGGGATAAAAAGAACGCTGATAAATAGAGGTTGAATTGTTGAAAGGTTGTTGTAAAAACCGAAAACTTTTCCTATCTTTGTAACAGATTCTGATCGGACTGACTCAGTTTTTGATTTGTATATAGGGATTATGAAAGCATAATTCAATCAAAAGGGCGACAAATATCAATACTGTTTCAAACGACGAATTTTTTTAGCATTCATAACGAATGCATGAGTTTAGATTATACAAAAACTATAAGGTTTATGCCCTAAATGGAGAGAGATTTTAATTCTCTCTCCATTATTTTAATGTCTGCTACTATGTTAATTACGACACAACTTCCCATTTGCGATTACAGGATGTTTTTAAACCAGTCGCACAAAATCAGTAAACCTTATTTCTCCTCTCCTGATCCGAACGAATTTATCCGTTATTTCGGAGCCATGAAAAAACGCCACATCTACCGCGACTTCTACTGTTGTGGAGAGAACAACTATTGTGCGGCAAACCATGCGCTAAAAATCATACGGAAAGGGCCAACGCAACAGCCCTCTTTTCTGCGATTTAAAAACGACGAAAACCGTTTCTACTCTGACGGCTATCTATTGTGTAAATTTGAGAACAAATCCAGTTACGTCATTTGTGAAGCAACTGCCAATAGCCGGAATTTTCTATCCGATGTCCTGCAATACCATTTAAATCTGACAACCGGGATAAACGATACTTGCGGAGGGGTACAATCTACGCGCCTTTTAAAAGCGGGAAAACAGCTGGCGCAACTATACCTAAACGCATCCAGCAAGCACAATGCCCTCAACCAGGTCAACGCCTATTGGGTGGAAAAAGGAACTCCCATCTGCATGATCGAACTATTCGATAACGAGGTTATGGCTAACGGCTTGTATGACTGCTTCGACGCCCTGGAAATGGTAAGCGGAGAGTGGGACCCATTTATCAAACTCTACTATACCCAGTATCAAGGGATTCCCTGCTGGGTAATTAACCGGGAGACCGCCGGAACGGAGGCGTTCAGATTCTGTCTGAATCTACGGACAGCCCTTTTACGCATCCACGCCGAAAAGCAGGCATTGATCCATGCGCTGAAATTCTTATCCCAAAATGCCGACAACCCCGACGTAGAAAAAGAGAAGGTCGTATCGTTCTTAAAAAAATCGCTGAATAAACTGTTAAAAGGCGAACGGTTTGACATAGAGCAATGTCCCATCGTCCATCTGGCATTTAAAATAGACGATTCGTTTGCGCAAGATGAGTACCGAAACCTTTACGAAATTATCAAGGACATTAACAACAAATATATCATCGAGGATTTCAATTGCCTGATTGCCCAAATCAACTTCGACGAGTTGTTAGAGAAGATTCAAAGCAATCCCCACATAGATTTATCTTCGCCGCAAACCCAACAGGTTGTCCAGATGGTGAAAAAAAAGGACCGGTTAGGTTTAAAAAAATTCATCGGCAAAAATCTCTCTTCCTTAAAACACGATGCGATCTACGATATTATCAAATGGGCTTTCATCTCCTCTTTATCGGCTTTCCTGTAAGATTAAATAAAATGACGATTGGCTAAAAATGAAGAGGCTGTCCCCAACAGATATGTAATGTAGCCTATGTTTTTTCATTCTCAACCGTTCTCTCCCAACTCGATCACCTCCAAGTCTTTTATTTCCACACCCTCTATCACAAAACGAACCAAGGTACGCTTTTTGTGAAAGCCGTACTTCCCGGCTGCTCCCGGATTGACGTACAGCAGTTTCAAGGTCTTGTCATACAACACCTTCAAGATGTGTGAGTGTCCGCACACAAACAGCTTAGGCGGATGTAGGTAGATTTGCGGAATAATCGTCCGATCGTAACGTCCGGGATAACCTCCGATATGGGTCATCCAGACATCGACCTCCTCTATTTGAAACCGTTGATGTTTGGGAACTCGTATGCGGAGATCCTGCCCGTCGATGTTTCCATATACGGCTCTTACCGGTTTCAGGGTTTCGAGCCTGTCCAACAATTCGGCCGAACCGATATCGCCGGCGTGCCAAATCTCATCGCACGGTTGAAAATATTTTTCGTAACGGTCGTCCCAGCAAGCATGGGTATCTGACAGAAGCCCTATTTTTTTCATGACAATAACGGATGCGTTCTTTACGGCAAACAAAAATAGCAAATCTTCTTTTATATGCAAATGTTTGTATATATTTACATCTCGATTCTGGATTGTAAACAGAGATGGAAAAAGAGAGGAAATTTTTTAAACGGGACATCAGTTGGCTGTCTTTCAATTTTCGCGTATTACTGGAAGCGCAGGACGAATCTTTGCCCCTCTTTGACCGAATCAGATTCTTATCAATATACTCTTCCAACCTGGAAGAGTTTTTCCGAATCCGGGTATCCGAATATCGCCATATCATCCAACAAAAAGAGACGGATGAACAAGAAAAGCAAAAAGCAGAAGAGACCCTCAATGAAATCAATGCCGTAGTAGAAAAGCAACAACTTATCTACGACCGTATCTTTACCGAGCAGATACTGCCTTCGTTGGCCCGGAACGGTATCACGCTCTACCAAGGCGGAGAGATATTACCCGTACACGAAGACTTTATCCGAACCTATTTTGACGAAGAGATTTTCCCTTACCTGCAACCGGTGTTGATTTTAAAAGACGACATTCGCTCTTTCCTGCGCGACAAAAGGCTCTACCTCATTATACGCCTTTACAAGAAGACAACACAGGAAAGCGATAGACAAAAACCTTATTACGCACTGATAAAAATACCGTATGCCAAGGTCCCCCGGTTTATCGAATTACCCAACGACGGACAACAACACTATTTGATGTTCGTGGAAGAGCTGATTGCCAACAATCTCCCTACCATATTCCCGGGATTTGTGATCGACTCGCATTACTGCATCCGCATATCGCGCGATGCCGATTTTACCATAGAGGGGACCGGAGACAACTTGGTGGACGAAATACGCAGGAATGTAAATAAACGGAAATTGGGTACTCCCAACCGGTTGGTTTACGACTCCCGTATGCCTCGGGAATTTCTCTCGCTTTTGTGCGAAACATACCAGATAGCCCCGGACAGATGCATTCCGGCCGGCCCGTACCGTACACTCGAAGACCTGATAAAATTGCCCAACCCCACCAAACGCTCCTTGACCGAGGAGATCTCCGAACCGTTACGCGTCTCGACATTCGACCGGGCCAATTCCATCTACGAGGTAGTCAAACAACAAGATGTTCTATTACATTATCCTTACCACTCTTTTGATTATTTAATACGTTTTTTGGCTGAATCGGCTTACGATCCGAGTGTAAAAGAGATCAAAATTACCCAATACCGGGTAGCTGAAAACTCGGCAGTAATCCATTCGCTGATCACCGCTGCCAAAAATGGGAAACGGGTTACCGTTTACGTAGAACTGAAAGCTCGTTTCGACGAAGAGAACAACATAGAAACTTCCGAAAAGATGCAACGGGCAGGCATCCGTATCGTTTATAGCCAGCCGGGATTGAAGGTTCATGCCAAAATTGCACTTGTTATCCGAGACCTTCCTGATTCTGACGCAGATACAGCATACCTCAGCACCGGGAACTTTAACGAAAAAACAGCCCGTTCCTATTCCGATATGGGTTTGTTTACAGGACGTCCCGGCATCATAAACGAGCTGAAACTCTTTTTTTCTCTGTTGGAAGGCGAAAATAGAAACGCCGATTTTAAAACACTGCTGGTCTCTCCTTTCAACATGGTAGAAACCTTAAAATCGAAACTGCTTCGTGAAGCCGAAGAGGCCCGTGCCGGGCGGAAAGCTCATGTTATCCTAAAAGTGAACGGATTGCAAGACAAGGAGATGATCAATGCTTTGTACGATGCCAGTGAAGCGGGAGTACAGATAGAGATTATCGTACGGGGAATCTGTTGTCTGGTTCCCAACCAACCATACAGCCGAAACATCCGACTTTTCCGGTTGGTAGATCAATTTCTGGAACACGCCCGGATTTGGTATTTCCATGCCGGAGGGAAAGATGAGATATACCTCTCTTCGGCCGACTGGATGAAACGGAATCTGACCCGCCGCATAGAGACGGCCTTCCCCGTTTATAATCCCGAAATAAAGGATGTGATTAAGCAAACATTGCTCTTACAACTGAACGACAACCAAAAAATGTGTCTGATAGACGAAAACCTCCAAAACATCTATCAACGTAACGGAGACTCTCCTCTACGGGCGCAAACAGAAACATACCGAATGTTGAAGAAACTGGATTGGTAACTGAACCGCTATTTTATACTCTTGCCAAAAGGGGTCAACGCCAACCCTGCCAGCTTAAAATGTTGCATACCGAACGGAATACCGACAATCGTAATACAAAACAATATGCCTAACAGCAGGTGGCTGACGGCAATCCAGATGCCACCTACCAATATCCATAAGATATTCATGCATAAGGAGAGGCATCCGCCTGCATAGTTCTCGCCGACAACCGAATGGCCCATCGGCCAGAGGGATAAGATGCCCAGTTTAAATACTTGTATCCCGAACGGGATACCTATTATGGTCAGACACAGCAGAAGCCCCCCTACGAAATATTCCAATGCAACGAATATTCCTCCAAAAACGAGCCAAATGATATTACCCAATATACGCATACGAAAACGATTATAATCCTTTCTTCTTGGCCTCTTCCCAAATCTCGTCCATCTGGGCCAGCGTCATATCTTTCAACGATCGGCCCTTGTCGATAGTTTGCGCTTCCAAATAATTAAACCGCCGGATAAATTTCTGGTTGGTCCGTTCCAAAGCATTTTCGGGATTCAATTTATACAACCTTCCGGCATTGATGACACTAAAAAGCAGATCGCCAAACTCCGCTTCCATCTTATCGGCATCCATTCGGTCGATCTCGGTTTTCAGCTCACTCAGCTCTTCGGCAACCTTGTCCCACACCTGTTCCCGTTTCTCCCAGTCGAAGCCTACGTTGCGGGCCTTGTCTTGAATACGATGCGCCTTTACCATGGCAGGCAAGGCAGAAGGGACGCCTTCGAGTACGGTTTTATTACCTCCTTTTTCTTTTAATTTCAGCTGTTCCCACGACTGTTCCACCTGCGCCGGAGTATCGGCCTGCTTGGTGCCAAAGACATGGGGATGGCGATAAATCAACTTTTCGCACAAGGCATTGCAAACATCTGCCATATCGAAAAGCCCTTTCTCCTCGCCTATCTTGGCATAAAATGCAATGTGCAACAACACGTCGCCCAACTCTTTTTTGATGGCATTGTCGTCTTCCTTGATAATGGCATCGCACAATTCATAGGTTTCTTCTATCGTATTGGTGCGCAGAGACTGGTTGGTTTGTTTCCTGTCCCACGGACATTTTTCCCGCAACTCGTCCAAAATATCGAGAAAACGTCCGAATGATTCTATCTTCTCTTCTCTGGTGTGCATACCTATTTTTTATATTTTTCTAATCCGCTTTCCAGGAAACGGACATATTTGTCTATATCTTCATCGTAGGAATACGAGGGAGCAAGCGGCATACCGTCGTTGTCCAACAAAACGTAATAGGGCTGCGTATTGGTTTGGAACTTGTACCGTTGCAAGAAACTCCATTTATCGCCAACGGTACGCAATGTCCGCTCTTTTCCGTTTTCTTCTACCACAATAGGCTGAGCCAAGGGGGTCTTGTCATCTACCATCAGGGTAATCAATACATAATCGTTGTCGATCATATTCTTCACCTGTGCGTCTGTCCAAACGGCAGCTTCCATTTTCCGACAATTTACGCATCCGTATCCGGAGAAATCTATCAAAACAGGTTTCTGCTCGCGTGCAGCATACTCCATACCAGCATTATAATCGGTAAAAGTTGCGTGAACATCGCCTTTATACAGGTTAAAATCTTGCGTGTACAACGGTGGGGCAAAAGCACTAATGGTTTTTAAGGGTGCTCCCCACAAACCCGGGACCATATAAAGGGCAAAGGCAAACGAGACGATCGCCATAAACAGACGAGAGACACTGACATACGGAAGGTCTGTATCGTGTGCGAATTTCAGTTTTCCCAACAGGTAGAGACCCAACAACGCAAATATGACAATCCACAAAACAAGGAATACTTCTCTATCCAAGATACGCCATCCATAGGCCAAATCGGCCACAGAAAGAAACTTCAAAGCCAAAGCCAGTTCCAAAAAGCCGAGTACTACTTTTACAGAGTTGAGCCATCCGCCCGATTTGGGCATCTGCTGTAACCACGAGGGGAATATGGCAAACAGACTAAACGGAATGGAGAGAGCCAACGCAAATCCGAACATCCCCCATGCCGGACCTGCTACTGCTCCCATAGAGGCAGCCTGAACCAACAGCGTACCGATAATGGGGCCGGTACAAGAGAATGAGACCAATACCAAGGTAAAGGCCATAAAGAAGATACTGATCAAACCGGTTGTGGCATCGGCTTTGCTGTCAAGCTTGGTAGTCCATTTTGCAGGCAAGGCCAACTCGAATGCTCCGAAAAAGGAGACGGCAAACAGTACCAGCAACGCAAAAAACAGGATATTGAAAATGGCATTAGTTGAGAGAGCATTCAACGCGTTGGCACCAAAGATTCCGGTAATCAACAACCCTAATGCCAGATAGATAACAATAATGGCCAATCCGTAGGAAAAAGCATCCCGAATGGACTTTTTCCTATTTTTAGTCCTTTTCAAAAAGAAACTTACTGTCATGGGTATCATCGGCCAAACGCAAGGGGTCAACAATGCCAAAAGTCCCCCGACAAAACCGTATATAAAAATCAATCCGATCGAAGTATCGGGAGAGACGTTCCTTTCTCCCAACGCCTTCATCTGCGAAACCACAGGCGTCCACCAACGGTTTTCGGCAAAAGCGGGAAGAAGATTCCTCTTTTCAGTCCCTGCGGACTCTACCGTTTCACCTTGTTCCTGAGCAGGACCCGATGCTCCGGACAAACGAGTAAACGAAAATGGCTCTTCGGTAGGAGGCATACAGTTCTGATCGTTGCACACCATATAACGAACATATCCGGCTACGTCCATTTTAGCTTCATCGGTAATCTTAATCCGCTGTACAAAGGTAACTTCGTTTTCAAACCAGCTCAACTCCATATTGAAAGAGTTGTCGTGTTTCCTTACGGGCTGGGATGTGGTTGTTACATCGCCCACCAACTCTACCCCTTCGCTCTTGTCAAAGTTAAATGAGGTGGAAACAGGGCCCCCTTCGGGCAAATTCATATCATACAAATGCCATCCGGGGTCTAATTTTGCGTGGAAAGAGATGTCGTAAAGGGATTCCTCTACCGGTACCAGTTGAATGTTCCACTTTATGGGATCCTCCATCTGTGCATGGACGGCAATCAAACACAACAACCAAGAAAAAAAGGAAATGACAACTCTCTTCATAAATTAAAACGCTAATAATGGAATCAAATAATTTAAATATCTCAAACGAAGGCAAAGATAATGCTTTTAGCTGTTTTTATTGGGAAATAACTGGTTGGATTTGTTATAAAAAGAAAAAAGAGCGGAAATAACAGAAAGGCTCGACATTATTTTATACCTTTGCGTGTTAATTGTAAATGTTGATTGAAAAATAAAGGTATCGATGATTTCCAAAATTATCCTCGAAGAGTGTATTCAACAGGTAAGCAAATTGCTCGATAAACACGACAACATCGTCATCGTCTGCCATGTTTCGCCGGATGGAGATGCGATCGGCTCGTCGTTGGGCCTTTATCATTTTTTGGAAGAGATCGGCAAGAGGGTAACGGTTATCGTCCCGGACAGTTTGCCGAAAAATCTTCTCTTTTTAAAAGGTGTAAAAGATATTCTCACCTATACTCGATACCCAGAATATGCACAAGAATTAATCGAGCAGGCAGAACTGATCTTTTGCCTCGACTTCAATGCTCTCTCCCGATTGGGCGATCTGGAAGAACCTATCCGGAAAGCCTCTGCCAAAAAAGTGATGATCGACCACCACTTATGCCCCGAGCCGTTTTGTGACGTAATCATCTCACATCCCCAGGTATCCTCAACCTGCGAACTGGTTTTCAGGCTAATCTGCCGGATGGGAATGTTCGAGTATCTCCCTTTGAAAAGCGCCAATGCCATCTATGTAGGGATGATGACCGATACCGGAAATTTCACCTACAATTCAAACAAACCGGAAATGTACTTCATCGTGGGAGAACTGATAAAAAAAGGTATCAACAAGGATGATCTATACACCAAAGTATGCAATACCAATTCGTTGAACAAATTACGGTTAAACGGTTTTGCCATCCACGAAAAATTAACCGTTTTTGAACCGCACCATACGGCCATGATCACGCTGACAAAAGATGAACTAAAAAGATTCCACTACCAGAAAGGTGATAGCGAAGGGTTGGTAAACGTTCCATTAAGTATTCCCGGAGTTGTTTTTTCCGCCTTTTTCCGCGAAGAAGATGATTTTATCAAAGTTTCATTGCGCTCCAAAGGGGATTTTCCGGCAAACAAAGTAGCGGAAGAGTGGTTCAACGGAGGAGGACACCTGAATGCCGCAGGAGGTGAGTTTTACGGGACAATGGACGAGATTATCACTCGCTTCGTTAAATTGTTGCCTCAATACGACGCATACTTAAAAACCGAAACAAATTAATCAATTACAATAAAACCTTCATTTAGAGATGAAACAGAAAGTATTTTCCCTAACTTTTTTATTTGCGCTCATCATATTGGGAACATCTTGCAGCGATAAAAAAAGCTACTCGGATATGCTTAAAGACGAAAGAAAAGCCATCCGCTCTTATTTGAAAGACAAAACCGTAGTCGATGATATCCCGACAGACAACAACTATGACCCCGACGTATTTTACGCTTTGGAAGACGGTGTCTATATGCAAGTGCTCGAAAATCCCAATCCTACGTTAAAAGCTCTGTCCGGAGAAGATGTATATATCCGCTACACGGAAACCAACTTGTTGACAAATGTAGAAACAGATATCAATTGGAGCAGCATGATCACCAACGTCTATTTCATTTACGGCCAAACGTCATCCATGTCGGACATCGGCACCGCCGTGGCTCAACCGTTGGAATATGTCGGAGAAGAGAGTGTGGTTAATCTGGTGGTACCCTCAAAAGTAGGCTCCACTACCAATTACGGCAACGTCGTCCCGGTTGTGCTCCACCTCAAATATACGAAATTTGTCAAAGAGGTTCCTATTGAAGAATAAACCCAAATACAAAAAAACGTTCAAATACAAATCACCATGTCATTAATAAAATCCATATCCGGCATACGAGGAACTATCGGAGGGAAAGCAGGAGAAGGACTCAATCCGTTAGACATTGTAAAATTTACCGCCGCCTACGCAACATTTATCCGGAAAACCACTTCTGTCGAAAGTAATAAAATAGTAGTAGGACGGGATGCCCGTATCTCAGGAGAGATGGTATTGCACACCGTAACAGGAACTCTCATCGGAATGGGCTTCGATGTCGTCAACATCGGTCTGGCTACTACCCCTACTACCGAATTGGCCGTAACCATGGAAAAGGCTTGTGGAGGGATCATCCTGACGGCCAGCCATAACCCCAAACAGTGGAACGCCCTTAAACTGCTAAACGAAAAAGGAGAATTCTTAAACGCTGCCGAAGGTGAAGAGGTCTTAAAAATCGCCGCCAACGAAGATTTCTCTTTCGTCGAAGTAGATCAACTGGGAAAAATTTACGAACGAACCGATTATATCCAGAAACACATCGAAAACGTTCTTTCGCTTGATTTGGTGGACAAGGATGCAATAGCCAAAGCCGGATTCTGTGTAGCCATAGACTGTGTAAACTCGGTTGGAGGCATTGCTATTCCAGCCCTATTGGAGGCACTTGGAGTTAAAAAAATAGAAAAACTATATTGCGAACCCAACGGATATTTTCCCCATAATCCGGAACCGTTACCTGAACACCTGACAGACATTGCCGACTTGTTGAAAAAAGGCAACGCTGACGTAGGATTCGTCGTAGATCCGGATGTGGACCGTTTGGCCATTATTTGCGAAAACGGGAATATGTTCGGAGAAGAATATACATTGGTGGCCGTTGCCGATTACGTATTATCTCACACGCCTGGCAATACGGTATCAAACCTCAGTTCATCGAGAGCCTTGCGCGACGTTACCCGCGCCCACGGACAGCAATACAATGCAGCAGCCGTAGGCGAAGTAAACGTAGTAACCAAAATGAAAGAAACGAACGCCGTAATCGGTGGAGAAGGAAACGGCGGTGTCATCTATCCGGCAAGCCATTACGGACGCGATGCGCTGGTAGGGATAGCCTTGTTCCTTACCTATTTGGCCAAATCGGGGAAAAAAGTAAGCGAGGTAAAAGCTTCATTCCCCCCTTATGTCATTGCCAAGCAAAAAGTTCAGCTTACGCCCGGTATCGACGTAGATGCGCTACTGACTGCTGTAAAAACGAAATATGCCCAATATGACATAACAGACATCGACGGTGTCAAAATAGATTTCCCGGACAAATGGGTACACCTGCGTAAATCCAATACAGAACCCATTATCCGCGTGTATGCCGAAGCCAAAGACGCTGATACGGCTGAAAAAACAGCGGCAGATATTATGAAAGTTATCCAAGAAATGGCCCATTAACACCATACACCCTGTAAAAAGTAAAGAAAAGAGCGGTAAACAATTATCGCTCTTTTCTTTGCTTCTAAAACAGTTTTTTCTCCTCACAATATACCCGAAAACATCTGTGCAAATTGTTGTTAAAAACAGAAAAAAGAGAAAGGGAAGTTTCTGTAATTGCTATAATTTAGCGAACTTAGCACAGTTTTATTGGAATATGAAAACACACGAAAAGAAAACACACCAGAAGTGCTGATAAATAAACATTTACTTTTATATATTTACTATGAGAACAAATAGACGAACTTTTCTCAAATCGTTAGGAGGTATTGCTGCCTTTACAGTAGTGCCCCGACACGTCTTGGGTGCTGGGTACATTGCACCAAGTGATCAATTAACCAAAGGTATTATCGGTTGCGGCGGAATGGGTCGCGGCCACGTAGGATATGCCGGAACCCGTCTGGTTGCCGTTTGCGACGTGGACAAAAATCACCTTGCATTGGGACAGGCCCTGGTGCCGGAAAAAATTGCAGAATATTCCGATTTCCGCGACCTGATCCTCGACAAGAATGTGGATATCGTACACATTGCTACCCCTCCCCACTGGCATGGAATCATGTCGGTAGAAGCAGCCAAAGCCGGGAAAGACATCTGGTGCGAAAAACCCATGACTCGTACTATCGGCGAAGGGAAACGGGTTGCTGAAGCGGTAAAACAATACGGGAGAATTTTCCGTTTGAATACATGGTTCCGCTTCTCCGACACCTTCTACGGATTGGGAACACCTGTAAAACCGCTGAAAAAATTGGTACAAAGCGGTATGTTGGGATGGCCCTTGAAAGTTACCATCAGTAAACATACCGGATTCGACTGGAAATTCTATTGGGTAGGAAAAGAACATCTGGACCCCCAACCCGTTCCGCCAGAACTCGACTACGATATGTGGTTAGGCCCGGCTCCCTACAAACCCTATAACGAACACCGGGTACACCAAAACTTCCGCGGATATTGGGACTACGACGGTGGGGGATTGGGAGACATGGGACAACACTACATCGACCCCGTACAATATTTCTTAGGGAAAGACAACACCAGCCCCATTAAAGTAGAAGTAGATGCTCCCCAACAAAATCCCGAAGCCGTAGGTACGTGGAGATCCATTACCTATACTTACGAAGACGGTTGCCAAATCGTATTGTGGGGTGGAGACTTCGGAGACCCGAATACCCCCTACATCGAAGGTCCGAAAGGAAAAGTTTACAAAAACTTCGTTTGCGACATCCCCAATTGGGAAAAGAAATTGGCCGATTATCCCGAACCGGAACCCCAAAATACCGACTTTATAGAATGTGTAAAGAATCGCCAGAAATTTGCATTGAACGAACAAAACGGACACCGTTCTTGTACGATTGTAAATATGGGTCTGGTTGCCCTGCGATTGAACCGGAAAGAACTCCATTACGATCCCGTAGCACAACAATTCATTAACGACGAAGCAGCCAACCGGTTGATAGATCAACCGATGAGAGCTCCGTGGAATATCTAACCTATAAAATCACGTGTAAATGAAAAAAATATTACTATCCATCAGTGCTTTTTTACTGTGCTTTTCGGTATTAATGGCCCAGACCGACCCTAACCGTACGGTAAAAACCAAAATAATAGATGCGTTGGCTCAACTGCCGGCCCAAAATCAGGAAAAATTCAATACCATCATGAAAGATATTGCCTCCACCGGAGATGAGGGGGTAAATCTATTGATGGGAATGATGAATCCTCCGGGAAAAGAAAGCAATGCCCAAATAGACTATGCCTTGACCGGGTTGACTTATTATGTGGCCGTACCGGGCAGAGAGGCTGAAAAAGAAAAAGTTGAACAGGCTTACATCAAAGTATTATCTCAGGCACAAAGCAAAGGGCGAGAACCGCTTGCTTTTGTTATCCGACAATTACAAGTGATCGGGACGGATGCCAGTGTTTCCGCTTTGTCAAAATATCTGACAGATAAAGAAGTTGCCGGACCGGCTGCCCGTGCATTAGCAAGTATCAATACTGCCGCAGCACAAGATGCATTGGTATCGGCATTACAAAATGCCACAGCAGACACTCAAAACGACATTATCAACGCTATCGGTACGGCTAAAATAGCTGCCGCAGAACCGGCATTGTTAGAAATATTATCCAAACCTGGATTAAACGCAAATACGGAAAAAGATTTGCTCTATGCCATCAGTCGTTGCGGGAGCAAAGCATCCTTGTCAACGTTGGCAAAAAAAGCCAAAGCCGTTAATTACACGATGGAACCGACCGGTGCCAATGAAGCATACATTGCCCTGATCAAAAACATCGCGGCCAACGGCGATACTAAAACCGCATTAAAAGAGGCTAACTCTTTGTCAAAGAAAGCCCAAAAGGCAGAAGCCAAACAATCTGCCATAGCCGCTCTTGAAATCATCATGGCGGCTAATCCCGAAAAAGCTACCAGCCAAGCAGTTAAAGCGATGAAAAGCCCGTGTCGCGAATACCGCAATGCGGCGTTGCTATATGCCGGAGATGATGCAGCAGAAGAAATCATCAAAGTTTTGGCCAAGGCCGATGATGAAGTAAAAGTAGATATTCTGAACTGGTTGGGTGTTCGCCGTCAACAAACGACCTTAGATGCCGTTCTGCCGTATATCCAAAACGACAATAACGAAATTGCAAATGCGGCCGCATGGGCTGCCGTAAAAATAGGTGGAGACAATGCCATCCCGGCCTTGACACAATTACTGACAAGTGCAGACCAAGGAAAAATCGAAATAGGGAAAAATGCCTTGAATTCATTCAATGGAAACATCAACTCTGCTGTGGCAGAAGCCATCGATGCAGCCAATACGGATGAAGGGAAAATTGCCGGTATCGAACTTTTGTCAAATCGCAAAGCAGATGCCTATTCAGCCAAAATAATGGCATTGACCTCTGCCAGCGGTAATGTAAAAAAAGCTGCATACGACGCATTGCAGAATGTCGTTACCGAAAAAGAACTTCCTCAACTCTATACGATGCTTGAAAAAGCCGACAGAACGGATGTTCCTTCCATACAAAACGCTATTATCGCTGCGTTGGCTTCTCAACCCAAAGAAAAACAATTCCAAACGATAGAAGCCCAAATGGCCAAATCGAGCAAGAAAGAGTTGTACTACGGAGTATTAGCCGCAACCGGAGAGAAAAAAGCATTGGATCAAATTGTAGAAGGATTTAACAGCAACGACAAATCACAAAAAGATGCCGCTTTCGTTGCCTTGTTAAAATGGAATGGATTTGATGCAGCCGATGAACTGTATGCCATTTGTAAAGCAGGGCAAGAACCCTACGCCTCCCAGGCCTTAGCCGCTTATATCGACAAAATCAAACAATCCAATTTAACCAATGAAAACCGTCTCATCTTCTTGCGCAACGCCATGGAAGTAGCGAAATCCGACAAAGATAAGATTGAGATACTCCAACAAATTCAAGGCACGAACACATTCTTAGGATTGATCTATGCAGGGAAATTCTTGGACGAAAAACCCATTCAACAAGCCGCTTGCCAAGCCGTCATGAACATTGCTCTAAACAACAAGGCTTATTACGGCGAAGAAGTTACAGCGTTGTTGAATAAAGTACTGGAACGCCTGAGCGGACAAGACAGCGACTACCAGAAAAAAGCTATCCAGAAACACTTGGCAGAACAGCCCCAAGAGGGAGGATTCGTATCCATCTTCAACGGAAAAGATTTGACAGGCTGGAAAGGATTGGTAGCGAACCCGATTGCCCGTGCCAAAATGACAAAAGCACAACTGGCCAAAGCACAAGAAAATGCAGACAAACTGGCCAAAGAAACTTGGAGTGTAGAAAACGGTGTATTGGTATTTAACGGAAAAGGAGATAACCTCTGCACGGAAAAACAATACGGCGATTTTGAAATGTATGTAGACTGGATGTTAGACCCGGCCGGTCCGGAAGCTGACGCAGGTATCTACTTACGCGGTACGCCCCAAGTACAAATTTGGGATACCGCCCGCGTAAATGTAGGGGCACAAGTAGGTTCCGGCGGATTGTACAACAACCAGAAGAACCCGAGTACTCCGCTCAAAGTAGCCGATAACAAACTGGGTCAATGGAACAGTTTCTACATCAAAATGGTAGGTGACCGTGTAACAGTATATCTGAACGGTGAATTGGTAGTAAACAATGTTATTCTCGAAAATTATTGGGATAGAAATCAATCCATCTTCCCGATAGAACAGATAGAATTACAAGCTCACGGAAGTAAAGTTTCTTACCGCGATATTTATATTAAAGAGTTGAAACGGGCCGAACCATTCAAACTTTCCGCAGAAGAAGAGAGAGAGGGATTCCGCATCTTGTTCGACGGAACCAATATGCACCAATGGACCGGTAATACGAAAGATTACATCACAGAAGACGGATGTATCGTTCTTTATCCCCAAAATGGTGGCGGTGGAAATCTTTATACAAAAGACGAATTTGAAAACTTTGTATACCGTTTTGAATTCCAGTTAACTCCGGCTGCCAACAACGGATTGGGTATCCGGACTCCTTTGGAAGGCGATGCTGCTTACGTGGGAATGGAGTTGCAGATCCTCGACAACGAACACGAAGTATACAAAGACCTGGCTCCGTACCAATACCACGGTTCTGTTTACGGTATCATTCCCGCCAAACGAGGATTCCTGAAACCGATTGGCGAATGGAACTACCAGGAAGTGATTGCAGATGGCAACCATATCAAAGTCATATTGAACGGTACTGTTATTGTGGACGGTGATATAAAAGAGGCTACGAAAAACGGAACGCCTGACCACCGAGAACATCCGGGCCTGTTCAATAAGAAAGGACATATTGGATTCTTGGGACACGGATCAGTTGTCAAATTCAGAAACATCCGCATCAAAGAGCTGAAATAGCATTATCCCTAAAAACTTAGCTCATAATATAAAAGAACCGTTTTAGCAAAAGTTAAAACGGTTCTTTTATTTATAATCAGACTTATTCGGGACCTTTTGAGACAAAAAAACACAATTAAATAACTAATTAACAGCTATTTTCTCAACCGGTTGTTCCCGTTTCGTATCCAACGGATGCGATTGATACGTCACCTTATCAAAGTCTATTTCAGAAAGATCTATGCAACGAATCGTATTGTTGTAAGCCGTCTTGTAATAAACAATCCGATGGGTCAGATCAATCGCCGAGGTCCATTGCGTTGCACTGGGAATATTGGGAGACTCTCCCATGGAATGCTCTATACCTATCGGTATATCAAAATTGTTAAGCAGATGAAAACATTGTTGTATAGTCTCGAATGCCGTTGCTTGTTGAGGAGCCGAAGCCCGATAGAAAGCCGCCCGGACAAACCGAGAAGGAGGGGTAGCATCGCCCGGCATCCCCAGGAATCCGGAATTATCACCAAAGGAACGCAAAGTTATCCCCGAAAGTTTTTGATCAGGAGCAGTTCCAGGTAACAAATTGACATAATTATTCAAGTTGGTAAGTTGCCATTCAAACCCGGGAGCATTGGTCAAAACACCGACCTCATTTTCATAAAAATGAGGTTCGCCATTCACGATTTCAAGTACCACCTGACGTCCTGATGGCTCGCCAATACGCCAATGTACTACCGAAGATTTTTCCAATCCAACAATCCGTACGGAAGAAATCGCGGCTTTTACCTCATCAATTGTAGAGAACTGTGTCAACATCCACATGGCTAACTGCAAATCGGCTACGGTACGGCTATTCTGCAAAGAATCATACGGTAGATAACTGCCATACCCCGGAAAAAAGAACAGACCGGCCGAAAGCCCCGCGCTATTAATCCCCTCTGCTACAAATTCTTTCTGTACTACCGATAATCCAACAACACCGTATTTAGATGAAAATGACAATCCATTCGTTCCGGTGGGGGTAAATGACTGTAACGATTGTCCCCGCGGGATAATCACATATTCACTCAGTAATGCACTTTCTGCCCACTCGATCGTACGGGATTGAATATAACTCCCATCTTTCGAGGTCAAGGCAATTCCCGTGCAGGCAATGGCCCGAAATGCTCCTTCACTCATAATGGCTACTATCAACAATAAATGTTTTATTTTCATGATTTGGTCTATTAAGTATTCGTTATAATAACAAAAGCTGATTTAGATTGTTCTGGTAAAACGGAATTCATAAACGGGATGACATCTTATCGGCGTTTCGGCAACAATTTCCATATACGGGAAATAGTGTCAGGCTGACGAACAAGATATGGCGTAAAGGCTGTCTTTTTGTCAGAAATTTACTAAAAATTTGAATTGGCACGAAATTCGCTATATCCATACATGAACAATTCAACCAAAAAGTTGTTCAAATTAACGTCTATATTATTAATTATATAAACTAATAACGACAATGAACATTAAACCATTAGCTGACAGAGTATTGGTTAAACCAGCCGCAGCAGAAGAAAAAACAGTAAGCGGAATTATCATTCCCGATTCAGCCAAAGAAAAACCTTTAAAAGGTGAAGTTATCGCTACCGGTAACGGAACAAAAGATGAAGAAATGGTGGTGAAAAAAGGCGACAACGTACTGTACGGGAAATACGCCGGTACTGAAATCGAATTGGAAGGAACTACCTACCTCATCATGCGTCAATCTGACATCTTGGCTATCATTTAATCTTGTTTAATCCAAAAATTTTATTATATCATGGCAAAAGAAATCAAATTTAATATCGATGCGCGCGACGAACTCAAAAAAGGCGTCGATGCATTGGCAAATGCGGTAAAAGTAACCTTAGGCCCGAAAGGACGTAATGTTATTATCGACAAGCGTTTCGGAGCTCCCCATATCACCAAGGACGGTGTTACCGTAGCCAAAGAGATCGAATTGGAAGACTCTTTCCAGAACATGGGAGCCCAATTGGTAAAAGAAGTAGCCTCCAAAACCGGAGATGACGCCGGAGACGGAACGACTACGGCTACCGTATTGGCTCAATCCATCATTACTGTGGGATTGAAAAACGTAGCTGCCGGTGCTAACCCGATGGATTTGAAACGCGGTATCGACAAAGCCGTTGCCGTTGTAGTGGATGGTATTGCCAAACAGGCTCAGGAAGTAGGCGACGACATCGCCAAAATCGAATCCGTAGCCCGTATCTCTGCCAACAACGACAGCGAAATAGGTGCTCTTATTGCCGAAGCCATGGGTAAAGTGAAAAAAGAGGGCGTTATTACCGTTGAGGCTGCCAAAGGTACCGATACTACGGTAGATGTAGTGGAAGGTATGCAATTCGACAGAGGATATATCTCTCCCTATTTCGTAACCGATACGGAAAAGATGGAATGTGAAATGGAAAATCCGCACATTCTGATCTACGACAAGAAAATCTCTTCTCTCAAAGAGATGCTTCCTATTCTGGAACCGGCTGCACAGTCAGGCCGTCCGCTGTTGATCATTGCAGAAGATGTCGATAGCGAAGCGTTGGCTACATTGGTGGTAAACCGTCTGCGCGGCTCTTTGAAAATCTGTGCCGTGAAGGCTCCGGGATTCGGTGATCGTCGTAAAGAAATGCTCGAAGATATTGCCATCCTGACAGGCGGTACGGTAATTACCGAAGACAAAGGTATCAAATTGGAAGGTGCTACCATGGATATGCTGGGAACTGCTGAAAAGGTTACCGTAAACAAAGACAATACTACGATTGTAAACGGTGCCGGCGACAAAGATGCCATCCAAGCCCGTATCAACCAGATCAAAGCTCAGATGGAAACTACCAAATCCGATTATGACAAAGAAAAACTGCAAGAACGTTTGGCCAAAATGGCAGGCGGCGTAGCCGTTCTTTACATCGGTGCTCCCTCTGAGGTTGAAATGAAAGAAAAGAAAGACCGTGTAGATGACGCATTGAGCGCAACGCGTGCTGCCATTGCCGAAGGTATCGTACCGGGTGGTGGTGTTGCCTATATCCGTTGTATCGACGCTCTCGAAACGTTGAAAGGCGAAAACGAAGACGAAACAACCGGTATCGAAATCGTAAAACGTGCCATCGAAGAACCTCTGCGTCAGATCGTAGCCAATGCGGGTAAAGAAGGTGCCGTTGTAGTACAGAAAGTAAAAGAAGGAAAAGCTGACTTCGGATATAACGCCCGCAAGGATGAATACGAAAACTTCTTTGCCGCAGGTGTTATCGACCCCGCCAAAGTTACCCGCGTAGCATTGGAAAACGCCGCTTCTATCGCCGGTATGTTCTTGACAACCGAATGTGTTATTGCCGACAAGAAAGAAGAAATCCCCGCTCCTAACGCCGGAGGTCCCGGTATGGGAGGAATGGGCGGTATGATGTAAAATCAACCCTCTTTCTTATAAGAGATTATAGATTACAAAAAATGACAGTCCGATTTTTCTGGCTGTCATTTTTTATATAATAAAACCTGTGTCAAATATGGCACAGGTTTTATGTTTTATTCGCCAAGAGAGAGGGAGGTTCTTTCCTTACAGACCCGTTCATCCATCTCGTTATGGATAACTGTCGCCTTCTATCAATCCCCCATTTGCGGGACGATATACCGCTCGAATACGGAAATGTTCCGTCCGGAGAGCTTTCCCATAAAGACTGGCAGCTCCTAAGTTAGAATCATAAAGTTGATCGGGACCACTATCTTTATGTCTAATCGAGCCATCCCCACTGAGATAGGCCATGGTTGAACGAGCATATTCCGATGCTTCATAAAAAGTACCGAACACAGATCTTGCTGCGGCCGCAGCAGACCAATAAAAGTTCTCTTGAAATTCCTTGTAAACAGGATA
This sequence comes from uncultured Bacteroidales bacterium, assembly GCA_949300615.1. Lineage (GTDB taxonomy): Bacteria > Bacteroidota > Bacteroidia > Bacteroidales > CHK158-818 > Gallibacteroides. Next base: position 16,017 of record CASGEW010000012.1, on the reverse strand, counting down.
ATAGGTAGTGAGGGTATATTCCAACTCACGAATGGCCGGCAGATACCAGCAGGTGTTATCCTCTGAAATCATCCCGTTTGCATCGGTTTTGTTTTTACGATAACAATATTCGGCTGCCGTCTCTGGAATCTCATCCAAAATCATCGCCCTTGCCGGGCCATCAGGGTAACCTATCCAGTTTTTCTTAAAGATTCCCCGATTCATCAAAATAGCGATAGTACCTTCTTTCCCTTTATAGTAATTTTCTATGGCATCTTGCCTTGGCAAATAACCCGCTGCAAATCCTGTATTGATTTCTCCCATATTGGCAGGCCCCCAGGGCAATCCTTCATAAATCTGTTGAGAGTCCCACTGAGAAAGGGGATCGTAATAATCTCGATACTCCTCATACGCCTCCACATAAATAGTATATTGATAACTGGAACCATTAAAAACCCTTACAGGTAGCAATCCATGCTGGACCAACGTTATGGTACGGGTATCTTTCACCACGCCGTTTTCCTTATATTCTATTATCAAATCGGCTTGGCGGGTATCGAGACGGATATTCTCGTCCACATAAATGTAAATACGGTCACGGTCGCCTAACGTTGCAGTGGTATTATTGGCCAACTGTGCCGCATCGGTTATCAAGTTCTGGGTAAAAAATTTCCGTTTACCGGTTCCTGCTGCAAAAGCTTCACCCGGATGACTGAGCTGGTAATCTGCCGCCTGCCCACTTCTCATAACATCTGCCGAAACTCGCTCAATCCGAAACCAATTGTTGGTTTGCGGATCATCAATCCGGACATTTATCTCACTGGACGTTTTATCGTTAAACAGGTAACAATCCATGGGTACGATGTTGAAATGGGCATCTAAGTCCTTATGACGTAAAATAGAGATATAATAGGGGCTGGTATGTTCTACATCGATACGGGCATCGAATGACACCACCTCCGTCGGAGTACTTGTGGTAGCGGTAATCCCAGAAATGGTTACATTGTTTCGATATTGGTGGTTACGCTTAACATCGAAATCATCTTCCGGATCGCCTCCTAAAAAGATGGTACAGGTTGCCTGGTAGTCGATATCATCGACATCGGTAAAAAGCCCCTTAAATACTACATAAGTGGCCGGAATCGTATCGTTATTGGCATCAATAGCCAACTGAGGCTTGTAGCGTTGGTATTGGTCGGGACCAATCTCTGCCGGGTAATGAAACGGATCAGGGTAACCTGCATATCCCGGCTTGCGACGGTTCTCGTACATATAAAACGAAAGTGTCGCCTGGTTTTGCTGATTATATAGGATATTTGAAGAGGGATTCATATAATGGGTCAGGGAGGTAACGGCATCGGCCTGGCCATTATTATCCATATCGAGGTTGCTCTCTTTTCCATCTTCTACCGGAAGAAACGAAACGGCGGTTGGTAAGTTTCGGACTTCACACTCGGTTAAAACCAATGAAGGAAGCCCTCCGTGTGTACCATTCAACGCATCTATCTGAAACGTAAAATCAATGCGTGCCATCAAGGCTTTCAATTCTATGACTACCGAACCGTTACTTTGTGTCAAATTGACCTCTTCCTGGGTAAAACCGAACATGGGCATTCCCGACTCTGGCAAATCCGTTAAAACCTCACGTTTTGTCGGACGGTAATACATATTATCAAGATCCGATTTGTTCCGGATTTTCTCCGGATAACCTTCTGCCGTAATTGCCCCAAACGTTCCGGGCTCGACATTTGCCACAACATATATCGTTGCACGGGAAGCTGCAACGGGATCGGCAAAAGCATCTGGATCAATATGCAATAAAGATGAATTAAAATATTGATAAGCCTGATAAAGATGATACTCATCTTTGGAGGCAAGGTAATTTCCATCGGGTCCGAACAGAAAAACATGTAACGTTCGAATCTCCCTCTCCTCCTCGGTTTTAGGGTCGGACGCCCGGGTTATCACCTGTTCGGGAGACATACTTTCGGCAACAACCGATAAGGTAAATTTTCCAGACTGGTTATCCCACTCCCCCAGTTGTTCCTCTTTCGTACATCCAGACAAGCCAATGACAATAGTCAGCAACAACCCTGCACAAATATCTTTTTGTCTCATTTCCTACTCAAATTTGATTTCACTATCTCCTCCATTTTCCCATACCTGATTATTATCTACCACGAAATTCAGGATCAAAGCATCTCCAATAAAATTCATCTCTACGGTATAAAGGGTTCCGCCCTGTGGCAGATAGCCCGTAGGAAGGGAGATTTCTTTATTGGTTATTCGCTTCCCCATAAACGAATAGTCGATATAGATATTGATGTCATTGCCTATATAATTAGGCCTGGCCTCTTGACTGAGATTAGATACCAACAGCAAACTTTTATTTCCTATTCTTATAGCGGTTTTTTGATGCTCAACGGCAACATCATCCGAATCATCGTTCTGGTCGAGAAATGTAAACGTTCCTTTAAAGGTTTCAGATGGATATTCCAACCCCTTGCTCAAATGAATTTTCAACGAACGGTAAAATTCTCCGGAAACCCGCAGGCCATGAATAACCAGGTCGTTCGATTGGTTATAGTTGTTTACGGTAAAATTGATTCCTGCAAGCAGGTGGTTGAATTCCAGCTTTACATTTCCCTCCTGACGGGTAACATCGATTGCCGCGGCAACCATGGCGTCCGGAATATTCTCGATATCAAGCGGGGTAGAGATATCTCCACCGGAAAATGGCATGGTAAACGTCAACGAAGGGGTCCCGATTCCCGACTGGGTAGCAGGTGTTACGGTATAATATGTATCGCTGTACGGATAGTAAGCCAAAAAGGTATAGAGATAATCCGACGGCTCATACCACCGTTGTTGTTGTCCGGTATAATAGCACGCTGTCCCGTTATACGTTACCTCTGTTTTATAAAACAGATGCGGTGTACAGAGGACGGCTTTTGAGGCCCAAGGGGTCGGACCGGTTGTCGGATTGAGTTGGGTAGATCCATCGTAATTGGCCAAACAATATCCCAACACACCAAAAGTTCCGTTGGTGGGAAATATATCTACGGAAGCTCTCGAAACCGACCGATTTTCCGTACCCGACAACATGGAGGGAACGTCAAAACAAATCGGGTCTCCGGAGAGAAGAGCGACGTCCGGGGTAGCCTCCTTTTGACAGGCAGTCAGCCACATCAGGAGTACCGATAACAGATATAGATACAATACGCTTGTTTTCATACAGACAAACTATTCTACGGTAACAATACCACCTGACGCCGATTTCCAGGGAATTACTTCCGGCTTTTCGAAAAGAATGTAATCGTTACCGACGGTAAAGGTATAACGATACCCCTTGGCAGGTTCCCACTGAGTCAGGCCTGCATCGGCAAGAAGAAACGTTTTTGAAAAACGGTTCTGGGTATAATGGGCATCGATATATTCATATTCTATTTCCAATACAAACTCTTGCGTAATGGTTTGAGGGAAAGGTAACATCTCGCCAAACAACGTTACTCCGGTTGAAGATAGAGCGATCGTCCCACACGTACTGAATGGATTTCCGGATGTAGAGGTTTCGCTAAAAGTCCAACTTCCGTATCCTCCCGCATCGATCGTATTACTTCCCGTTGCAGCCATTCCGTAAAGTGTCGCCGATATAATCCGGGCCGATACCCCGGCTTCTTCGAGAGCTGGATCGATGCGACCGACAATCTCTACCTTAGACAACAAATGACGGAAGTCAAATACAACAGAATAGGAGGATCCTGGATAGACGAACCCCGTCTGTTCGGCGGTCATCAAATCCACGGCATTCCGGGCATCGAATCCGGTTATGGTAATCTGAGGAGTCTCTCCCTCTACGCTATTTTGCAATGTAACATTTGCGGTATTGTGGGGATAGAGAGCATAAAAATCATACGTTGCCCCCGATTTCCAATAACGGATGTTATCGTAACTCCAAATATTACCGGAACAATGCACCTCTTCCTGTGCCAGAATCAACTGAGAGGTTCCGTCGATACTTTCTCGTGCCCAAACAGCAAAAGAATCGCCGTCGCCCAACGAAGTTACCGCAGAACGGGTGATCCGTGGACTAAAATCAATGGCATGACCTTGGCTCGGCAACTCAGAAGCACTTTGGGAACATCCCGCAGCGAACAATACGATGACTACATTCAGGCCTATCTCTCTGATTATTTTTCCCGTTTCCATTTTTCGAGCTTGTCATTCAGATTTAATTCAGGAGGAGGTTTGACTCTTCTCTTTACAATCCAAAGGCCAAACCTCCTTTTTCTATCATTTCCCTGCTTATTGTTCAGGAAGGGTAACCTCGTCACTGCCATCGAAATCGGCATTGGTAATCGGGGTTACTCTCGGAGTAGCAAATTCAATGGGATAAAGGCCAACATTTTCTCCTTTAATTGTCACCGTATAATTGTAACGGTTACCGGCAGTCCAGGTATATGCAGGCAATGTTGACATTACGGTTACACCGGAACCGGCATTTCCTATAATATAGTCATTGGCTTTATCCTGTACCCTTACGTTGAAAGAGACTGTTACCGTTGTACCGGGGCCAGAATTAACAATTGTTTGAGGGATAACGGCAAAATCGACACTCGATGCCGAAGTATTCCCCCCTGTTGCATTAACCGCTTCGTTAGAAGCCATCTCTGTAAATGCCGCACCAGCGCCTACCGTTGTGCTACCAGGAGCCCATGTTTGAGTACTACCGGTATAGTCGCCCTGCGATACCATTCCATAAACTTTCAAATTATCGACCGTTACTTTGATATCGTTACCAAAGCCGCTATTAAACGTAAATTTAATCATTGAAAGCAAATGTTCGAAACCAAATTGGACTTTATCCGGGGACTGTGTTAACGGATTACCGGTTGTTTCTGTGGCCGTAGCATAAATCAGGTCGTTTTGATTACTCGGGTCTGATTTATAGTTGGTAAAATTCAATGCTCCGTTTGTAAAATCGGTAGCAATAGTTCCGCTTGCGGCAGCTTCGCTGGGTGCATAGGCGGCAAATTTATATGCCTCTCCGGCTACCCAATAACGGAGATTTCCCGTATAGGACCAATCATCCGCTCCTGCGGTACCTGTTACAGATACGCCATCGAATACATGGGTCATATCGTTATATCCTCCATACACAATAAACTCATCGATATTGGCTTGTTCTATCACACTGACGGCTTTCGATTCGACAGGATTCCCGATATAGGCATAGGTAAACCCGATGGCTCCGCCTTCCATTTGTTCGACCGTTTCGGTCTTGGTGCAACTGGCACATACAACTGCTGCGGCTGCAACCCATACAAATACATTCTTTTTCATTTTACTGACAGTTTAAGTGGTTTATAATTATGGTTTTGATATTTCAGTTTAACGGTAACTCGATATCTTCATATTCGCCCCAATCATCTACATTGACATTAAAGCCGGTGTCCCCTCCGGCTTCCTCGTCCGTAACGGTGAGCCCGCTGACTGTAATTACACCCCCGCGTGGTTGCGAAGTCAATTGATCGGTTACATCAAATTCAAAGGTTTTTATTTTCCCGTTTTTAAGCATGACTTCCAGATTCAAGCCCTGCCGTTGAGCAATACTCTGTCGCACGTAATGATCTCCCGGGAAATTCGGCACACCGAAAGATGTTAACTGTATCTCGGCCCCGTAATTTTTTATCTCACAGTCGAACAATACGGTTGCCGATTCTTCACTCGTATGTCCGTCTTGAAGATAAACCGACTGGGCCATTCCCGAGATTGCTCCACGAGCCAAGGTTATATGTTCCAGTCCTTCTTCAAACTCATAACGGATCAGATAGGTATAAACCAACGGTCGCAAAGTAACAGAAAGAGAATCTGGCTCAGAAGCCGGAACAGCCGTATAACTATCGATCCATGCACCATACAGCATATCGGGAGCATTGACGGTCGTCTCGTCCGCATGAGTCTCACTGTATGTCAAACGGGTACGGGTACGAGTAGTTGCAGATGCTGTCACAGAAGAGGTCAAATCGTTGAAAACGATATAACGGGTATCGTTGTTGTGAAGCAAAATGGACTTTTCACCTACGGTCATCGGAATCTCTCCACCATCGGCTGTCAGATGGCGCTCCGAACGCGACCCGTCTTCATGGTACACAAAAGTGGCTATCCCGGTAGCCGCTTCCGGACGGAGCTCATCGTAATCCATTCCATGCTTTTCGGGCCAATTCTCCTGCCACGACATTCCATAATCGCGCTCCCACTCCTGTTCCCAATCAAACGACAAATGTGTCCGCGTACTCAGGCCATGCAAATCATGGTCGTAACAAAGATCCTTTCGGCAACCATTTGCCCATACGATACTGCTCAATAAAAAAATCAAACAAATTTTCTTCATCTGCTCCCCCTTTCTTGTTTATCCCAAAGTCTCCATACAAGAGAAAATTTGAGTTTTACCGGACCTACCCAGTTGGTTTTACTGGTCTGTTGGTAAACATAGTGTCCGTCCAAGGGTAAATATTCTTCGTAGGATGTATGTAAAAAGCCTACACCAAGACCTGTTTCCAACGAAAGGAAACGACTAATGGGAAACATATAACCGTAACTGAGACCGGTCATAAAAAATTCTCCTTTGTAACCACGGCCTCCGTTCTCCAAATCGTACCAGCTTCCTCCGGCAAAAAGCCCGACGTAATGACCATGCCACGGTTTGCGCGTCCGAAACCAATAACGCCCCTCCGGAACGATGGTGGCAATTTGGTAATATTTATGCCGACTATCTCGTTTCCACCAAGCGACACTCCCTTCAACGGCAACCGACCAACGATTGTCTATACGATATTCTACTTCCAAAGAAGGCATCAAGATGGCATCGTAAAGGAAATTGGTTTTAATAGCCATACGTTGAACCCTGTCGTCAGCAGCAGCATCAGAAGAAGAAACGGTTGCCGACGAAAAGGCGTCGTGTTCGTCATTTTCTAATCCAACAACCTCACTTGACGAAGGATGAAGCGATGAACCATGCTCTTCTACAATATCATTTTCATCTTCCTGTCTTTCTGCCTGCAAATCTTTTGTATCATCTTTATAGGATAAAGCAACTGTGGTATTTCGCAATTCGGGGAAGAACTTCTCCGATAAATAATTATACGGAACACCTCCTCGAAGATCCATCAGCTGTTTTTTACGACCGTCGATGATTCTGTTCTGTGCATCATAAACCCATTCCGGTTGCTCTTTTAAAATAACCAGTACCTCTTCCCGTGCAGGACAATTGGCATCTTTTTCTACCATAGCAGACAATCCATCCCAATCGATTCCTTTTGCCTTTACGGTTATCAACGAATCTGAAACTGGCACATACTCGCGAAGATAACTCAATACGGCGGCAACCCGCTTCCGGGTCAATCGCATATTGGCCGAAGCTGAGCCGTCGGGAGAGGCATTTCCGGTTAGTTGCAACTTAACATCCTCTTTATGATTTTGTAGAATCTCAATCAAATTTTTGAAAGTCGTATCATTCTCTCGTAACGACAAGTTTACCACGGCATAACCGCGCTGGAAATAAATACACAAGGAATCAACTTGCGACAGAACTGGTAAAGGCTTACTGACCATCAAGAAGATTACGCAGATACATATTTTACACAATATTCTCATTTGGACAACAATTTGTTTTCACCCCCCCATATTGTGGTGTTCCTGATTACTAAATATTAAAAGACAATCCCCCTTTTATCGAAGATTTATAACGATATAAATATAGTGATTTTTTTATTCAAACCATAAAATTATTATAAAATTCATATTCAGTTAATTCACAAAATAGATATAGAATTGTTATACAGTTACATATATTTCAATTTAGATCAAGAAAAAACGTTGGTTTTTTTCTTAATATTAATATCTGCACTAACAAGAAGCAATCATAAGGGAAAACTTGGATTATAACGACCTCATATATAATTCATAAAAATTTTTATCTATTTTTTCTTGCACAATACAATGGCACTGTTTACATTTGTATGTAAATACCAACCTTTTATCTGATTTTTGAGGGAAGTAAAGCAAAAAATCTTCGATCCATTCTTCTACTCATAAATAAACTAAAACACCGTTATTTTTAATTTTTATATATTTCTCGTTTGAATCTGTATTCTTCCTAATCGTATATTTGTACAAACAAACACGATACGGATTTTACTATTATTCAGACACATTTTATGGTAAAACAAATCTTTGCTTCCTTATGTTCAATGTTTCTCTTGACCGGATATGTTCATGCTCAAACGCCGGACGAACAGATAAAAAAGCTTATCAATACAGAAGATTATTTGAGCTTAATGGAATGTTTGCCCGACTATAAAGATTCTATTACGCCTCTTGTTTATCATATCGGACAAGCCATCACGTTGCATTACACCATGCGATATGAGTTATCCAACCAAGCAATCGATTCGGTCTTGAACAATCAGACAGTTGATTTCGACACGCGCTTTGTCATGTCCATGCTAAAAGCCGAGAACTACAAGGGAATGAAATGTCGTAGCGAAGCCATCCAAACGTATAACACCTTGTTGAAAGATTTAAGCTACCGAGAGAACCGAGAGGAGATCAACGAAATAAACCGCTATAAAATGGTCGAAATGTATTCGCCCGACTATCCGGCCATCGCCGTAGAATGGCAACCAAACAAAAACCGGATTCCGATTCAATACGTCGAAAAAAGTATCTTTGTTCCGGTAAAAGGCAGGAAAAAAGAGGTTGCAGCCCTTTTCGATACGGGAGCAACCATGAACGCAGTCTCCCTACGTATGGCCAAGCAGATGAAGATGAAGATATTAAATGACTCGGTACAGCTTAGCGGAACGGTAAACAATGCGGGGTGGGCCCCAGTTGCTCTTGCCCAGGAACTCACGATAGGAGATATATCCGTAAAAAATATCCCGTTTCTGATTATCGACCCGATTGAACATCCGGAAAATGACCAAACAGATCCAATAGAAATGGTCATAGGATTTCCCGTTATATCGGCGTTAAAGCACCTCCGTATATGCCGGGACGAACAGACAATAGAGGTATTGAATCCCTCAAAGGAAAAGCGGCCATGCAATATGTTGTCGGTAAACGGATGTCCATACATACGGCTGTACAGCGAAAAACGACCGCTGACATTCGTATTGGATTGCGGATCGTCCGCCACCTGGCTAACCGAAAAATATTACCGGGAAAACGAAGCGTACATCATTACCCATGCCAATCCTGTCCAACGGGAACTGGCCGGATTGGGAGGCTCTCAATACTACACCGTTTTTGATTTAACGCATTTTTACATAGACATCGATAACCGACCAACAGAGATAGGACCGATCGATGTTTTTACTCAAATCATTCCGGGATTCCAACAGATGCCCAATGACGGACTGGTCGGCAGCGACTTTTTCTACCGTTTCAAATATATTACACTCGATTTTAATCAAATGAACATTTCATTCGACAACTAAAAAAAACAGGCATTGTCTGTTGGACAATGCCTGTTATACGATTAATTGATTCTATTGTTTTTATTTCAACGGATTGGTTTCTTTATCTTTTTCAATCAATTTTTTCAGAATATCTTTGGGGATGGCATCTTTATGGATTACCATATTGGTGGTTTTGTAAAGTACAAAAGGTTCAGAGGCGTAGAAGAATCCGCCATAAACCTGTTCGGTTCCCCAGGAGTTTTTCACCTTATAGTATTTATTCCCTATCTGGTCGGTGGCAGTACCTACAATCTGCATACCGTGGTCATCGGTGGTTTCATAATTGTCGAAGGCTTCCTGACGCAATTCTTGCGTAATTTTCTTTTCTGTTCCAGGTTTATCCAGTTTGTACAACTCGTTTTGTTTTTCGCTTTCGGTCAAGGCTGTCCAACGGGCTTTTTCCGAGTCGCTCATAATCGTTATATCGGCATCGGGGACAACAGCAAAACCTCTGTTGTAGGCAAATCCCTTTTCACTGACATCCGAAGCCCAATAAATCGTAAAGCCTTTTTCTATGGCATTGCTGAACAGTTGGGCAAATTCGTCGATAGGAACGTTGTAAGATAAGCCACCTGCCCAGTTGTCGGGCACTTCTACGGCAAATTGTTCATAGAACGGATGGTGCGTGAAGGAGGTGAATGAAATGTAATCATCCATATTCAAGCCCAACGATTCGGCAAACGTCATCGGTGTATATTCTTTGCCTTTGTAGGTAAATGTTTCGGGAACTTTACCCAGATAGGCATCCAGAATTCCTTCAAATCCAGCTTTCCAGGCTGTTGACAGTTTTCGGTTCGGATTTTCAATAACGCCATTTATATACCCTTCCAGCACTTTTTCCATCTCTGCGTGGCGATGTGTTGTGGTTCCGTAATTTAATCCGGTATAAACCTCTTCGGGCAATGCTCCGTATTTTTTAATCATGTTCATCACATCGTGGGTAGCTCCCCCTGCCGAGAAATTTGACTTGCCATGCATCCGAACGAATTTTTCGGCCTTATCCAACAAGGCACAGCGAACAATGTACATTTCCGAAAGATTAACCTCTTCGCCTTTCAAACGAAGTATCTCACTCTCTAAAAACGCTGCTCCGGAAAAACTCCAACAGGTTCCCGAGCTGGCTTGATTCTGTACCGGGGTATATTTCAAGATTTTCTGGTCTGTAAACTTATACCCTTCGTTATTATCCTGGGCAACAGCTATACCGCTACCCACACAGGCTATCGCCATCCATACAAAAAACTTTTTCATCTCTCTTGTAAATTTATTGTTGATTTTCTTCTTGTAATTTTTCTCCGACAATACGGGCCGCTATCTTAACATATTCCACACAAGGACGCCGTCTGTAATAGGCTTCGGTCCTGTCCGAGGGCGTTGGATCGTCTTTTTGTTTGGCCAACCCCAACAAATCGCGGCAGACAATAGCCCCATTTTCTTTCCTGAATTTTTCTGCCAATTCCTGAACAACGGTATATAACCGTGTTTTGGCGGCTTTGGTTTCGGGGGTTACCGCTGCTTCCGGTGCCGGATACTGCAAACCGGCCAACAAGGACATACCACTTACCGTACCGCAAACTTCGCGCAAACGGCCCATTCCTCCCCCCAACGGGGCGGAGATGGTTGCGGCCAACGTTTTATCTATTCGGAACAAATCGGAATATGCCATAAATACAGACTGACAACAGTTATGTCCCGAGCGAAACAACTGCTCGGCTTTTTCTACACGTTCTTCTATATTAAACTCCATGATTATCGTTGTTAAAATAATTTACCATATGATCGGGTCCATACCGTGTTCTTGTAAATAACGGTTTGCCGTACTGAAATGCCGGTTACCGAAAAAACCGCGATGCGCAGACAACGGAGATGGATGGGGTGACTGCAAGACTAAATGTTTGTTCTTGTCTATAAAAGCTCCTTTACGTTGTGCATAGGCTCCCCACAAGATAAATACAAGATGTTCGCGCTGCTCGGCCAACCGATGTATGACGGCATCGGTGAAACGCTCCCACCCCCTGTTTTGATGGGATCCCGCCTGATGTGCCCTGACCGTAAGCGTAGCATTGAGCAACAAAACACCTTGTCGAGCCCAATCGCTTAAATCGCCTTGCGAAGAGACAACCGTCCCGACATCATCCCGTATCTCTTTGTATATGTTTTGCAACGAAGGGGGAAACGGGACACCTTTATCGACAGAAAAACACAAACCATGTGCCTGGCCAGGTTCATGATAGGGGTCCTGTCCTAAAATAACCACCTTGGTCGTGTCAAAAGGAGAGAGATCGAACGCCCGGAATATTTGACTTCCAGGAGGATATACCGTAGTAGAGGCATATTCTGAACGGACAAAATTTACCAAATCCCGGAAATAATCTTGTTCAAATTCTGGTTGCAGCTGCACTTTCCAACTATCGTCTATTCGGACGTTCATAAGCGATGTAATAAATTAAAGGCTCAATGTTGTTGCAAAGTTATAAATATTTCTTACTTTTGCACTGCATTTGGCCCCATAGTTTAGTGAATAGAACGTCAGATTCCGGTTCTGAAGGTCGCAGGTTTGAGTCCTGCTGGGGTCACCAAGACATAAATAGATAAGAGAAACCGTAAATAACTATTTATATATATGTTATTTACGGTTTCCTTCTTTTATCTGACCCCCCATCTTAAAGGGATAACAAATGTATTTTTTTGATCATGGAAAATTCAATAATCAATTAAGAATCTCCACCCAGGGCTTTATAAAGTTGTATCAAACACAGGTGCTCATCCAATACTGCCCGGTTCAAGGCGATGCGGGCATCGAATAATTGCCGTTGTGCATCCAATACATCCAAATATTTCACTACGCCATTCAGGTATTGTAAGTTGGCCAACTGCAAATAGTCGATAGCCGTCTCTACCAACTGCTGTTGAGATTCGGTTATCTCTCCCGCTTTTCGTACACTGACCAATGCATCATCTACCTCCTGAAAAGCTGCCACAACAGATTCCCTGTACGAAAGTTCGGCTTGTTCATAAACGGCTTGTGCCGCTGCTTGCTCCGCTTTGTTCTTCCCCATATCGAAAACAGGGGCCAGAATTCCTCCCGATATCAGAGAGGTAGGTATCGACAGAAAATCTTTTAACGAACCGCTTGCCAACCCGTATTGGCCTGTCAAGGAGAAACGGGGAAAACGGTCCGTATAACGGACATTTACCATAGCCGACGCCTTTCGCAGGGCCTGCTCCGACTGGCGAATATCGGGACGTCTCTCCAACAACGTAGAGGGCAGCCCCACCGGTATCTCGATAAAGAACGGCCGCTGTAAACTGTCAATTTCCATATCGGGAAGTTCAAAACGGTATTCGCCTATCAAAAACGCCAATTCCGATTTTTTCAATGCGATTTTCTTTTCCAGTTCCGGTAAATAGGTTTTAGTACGGGCCATTTCGACAAGGCTTTGTTTATAAGAGGTTTCGGATGTCAAACCTCCCTCAAAACGCAATTTGGATAACCGGACACTCTCTTTGCGTATTTCCAGTGTCTGCGAAACGATAGCCGCCTCTTCCCGTAATGCCAACAGTTCGTAATAGGTTTGAGCTACATCTGATATCAGCAACAAACGAACCACGTTAGCGGCCTCAACCGTTTGCATATAAGCGGCCAATGCGGCTTCGTCCTGCCAACGGATATTTCCCCAAAAATCGAGTTCCCAAGAGACCTCCCCCCGAGCAAAAAGTTTCGGGGTTCCCGCCGAATGGCCTGTCTTCTTCTCACCGCCTATCCTTGCATCTACCTGCGGAAACAGTTCCGACCGGGAAACCTTCCTCTGCTCGGCCATCTCCCGAATCTTGGCATAGGCAATACGCATATCAAAATTATGGGTCAGTGCCCGATCTATCAACGACGTCAGCAAAGTATCGTTAAACATTCCCGAACCGTACGAGACGATGCTGTCCGGATTATTGAACGAGAGTGGCAAATCGACTTCGGGACGCTGAAATTTTTTCCCCAGTTGACAGGAAAAACATCCCAGTATAAGAGTCAATACTACGATATAACGAATCATCTTCTTACCCGTTTTTATGTTCAATGATAATGGATTCGGGAAGGTTGCGGAATCCTCGCCTGAAAGTAGTGTTTACATTCATCCCCTCCCGCACCTCTTTTACATCGGAGGCAACGAACGTCTCGTCGGGAGACAATCCGGACTCGACAACTACGTATTTCCCATATTCGGGACCTTTCGTTATTTTTCTTTTTTCCAGTTTATGATTCTGAACGATAAATATAAATGTCTCGCCGTTTTCATACAAAATGGCTGAAAGCGGAATCATCATCGCTGCGGGATAGTAATGCAACAACATCCTCACTTTGGTCACCTGTCCGGGGAGCAATGAATTTTCGGGATTGGGGAGTTTTGCCCGAACATAGAATCCTCCGGTCTCTTCATCCACCCGGGGTGCGGCAAAATCAATGATCCCCTCTTGTGGATATACGCTGTTATCGGCCAACGTTACCTGGACAGAGGGTTGCCATAAACGGACGGAATCGGTCTCTCCCAAACGCACTTTACGGCGCATACTCTGTAAATAGTCGAGTGCCGTTAGTTTTACATCTACATAGACGGTATCGACATCGATCATGTGAGCCAAAGAGTTTCCTCCTACCAGCAACGCTCCTATGTCGGCTGTCCGGTCAATGACATATCCGGTCAATGGTGCATAAACGGTGGTATATCCCAGTTCCAACTCCGACTGATACAGGTCGGCTTTGCTCATTGAGACATTGGCTTCGGCATATTCCAACTCGGCCATCGCGTGGTCCAGATCCAACTGGCTGGCGGCATTTTGTTCATATAACGGACGCAAACGCCCTACATCCCGCTTAGCCCGGGCCAACTGGGCTTCGTCTTTCTTCAATTGAGCCTTGGCTTTCTCTACACGGGCTTTATAACGCTCAGCATTGATTTGGAACAGAGGGTCTCCCTTGGTTACTTTCCGGCCTTCGTCAAACAACATCCGGTCTAAATATCCCTCTACGCGTGCCCGAAGCTCTACGGTCCGATATGCACGGACTTTCCCGGTATAGTTTCCAATCACTTTTACCTGTGTTATATCGGCTCTATCCAATTCTATTTGAGATGGTTCGGAACAACTTACAAGAGTAATTGCTCCACACAAGAACAACCCCGCAAACAGTCGTCTCATATCATAAATAAATTTTCTTCTATCTCTTCTCATACCTATTCAACCTATTATTTGCGTGTCCCTTATTCGTCGATAAATATTTCGTCTTTATTCGACCTGCAAATATATGAAAAATTTATACCCAACGACATTTTAGTTGTTAATACAGCTCACAAATTAACTTATAAAAGGATATTCTTTTAACTATAAACATCTATTATAATTGTATATAAACAACAAAACTCGTTAAACGGCAACGAAAATCTAACATAACCAAGATTTTTTAAGATTTGACAAGGAAATTACAGCTGGGGTATTTTGTTATTTAAACTATTATTTGGTATTATCCAATACAATTTACTAACAATATTATCTAAGAAGGGAAGTGTAACTTTTATAGTATGCTTAGTTTGCTGTATTTATTTCTCCATGATCACTTGTCTATACTTTTGGGAAACCGGAGATTGCTTAATACAGGGACTTGTAAAAAAGTGCTTAAAACGTATATAATTCATGGTTTGAATGTCAGAAACTGAACGATATTTGTACTTTATTCACACTCTATAAAGAACATAGAAAATGTATAGTCGTGTGTTTATTGGAAAAACAAGAGTGTTCAAGTGGATCCTCTTTTTGAAACGAATCCTTTATTGTTGATCAGAACTATCTGTATTGCTTCTTTCCAATTATCACAAAGCCATTCTATTCAATTTTAAATATACTTATTATCAGTAGAATGAAAAATCGTGTTTATATTCTTGCAGAACTCACATTCTTATTTCAAAATATTGATCACTAGTTCCAAAGTGAGATTGTGAACATCGTGTTTTTTGACTTCATTATTGTAAGATGGACAACTCTCGTTTATCCCCATTCATACTTTTTCATTTATAGAACAAAAAGAAGAGCTAGATAAACTAAAACAACTTTTATCTGAGTTAAGTCCTGGGGTGGTAAAGGATGAGCTCCAGACCTGTATACATCGCATCGGTAAGCTACAAGAATGCTTATGTCACAATAGAAGAAAGATTGGAATCTCGTTGTTCAACCCTTTTTGACCGTTTGCAGCAATATGGTTTTTGAATTAGAGGAATATGACAAATAGGATATAGACACGCTCCACGAATTGGAGAGCCCAAAATCACTGATTCAACTCAGTTGGATAAGTGGCTGGAGGAAAAAGCAGATGGAGCAACGTTTGTTAATGAAAGAATGATTCCACTTCATGTATTCCCGTGGATCCCTCTAAGAGCTAGGTGACAAAGTTACATAATGAGATCATATTGTCTAGTCAGGAGCTCTCTTGCACTCTAAATTCTGAGTGGACTCAAGACATATCGAAGCAGTT
>CASGEW010000011.1 GCA_949300615.1 uncultured Bacteroidales bacterium | reverse complement strand
AGTGGTAACTGCGCGGAAATCTTCGCGTTTTTTGATCTCCTCCTCCGGGATGGTTTCGGGGATGCGTTCGGCGGCTTTTATCACGTTCTCGGGATAGCTGTACGGCAGGCCGAATTCGGCCAGGATAGCGTGTATCTCGGTATTGTTTTCGCCGGCGGTTCCTAAGACGTCGATTACTTCGCCGTGCGGGTTTTTGGCCCGTTCGGGCCATCCGGTAATGCGGACTACCGCTTTTTGCCCATCTTTACCGCCTTTGAGTTTCTCTTTGGGGATGAAGATATCGTTGGCCAATATTTTGTTGTCGGTTACCAGGAAGGCAAATTTGGGCTGTACGTCGAGGGTTCCTACATAGACTTGCGGGGTTTTTTCGAGTATCTCGATCACCTCGCCTTCGGGTTGGCGGTTTTTCCGTTTGGCATAGAGCTGGATGCGTACTTTGTCGCCGTTCATGGCCCGCAGGCTGTTACGTTCGGCTATGAAGATGGGGTAACCCTCTTCTGTAAGGACCCGGTTTTTCCCGTTACTCCTTCGTTCAAAGATGCCCTCCATATTGATACTCCGGTTGTTGAGTTTATAGAGGCCGGGGGATACTAAAACCAGGAAGTCTTCTGATTGGAGGTCGTCCAGCGTGTCGATAACCATCTGTTTTTGTGCCGTATTTACGGCGTGGATGGCGGCTGATACTTGCTTGTAGTTGAATACTTTGGTGGGTTCTGCATTGAACAGGTCGATCGTTCGGGCGATGATCTCCTCCTTTTTCAGGCGGCTTTTGCTTTCTTTGTTTCGGGACATATCAGGGTTGTTTCTATTTGCTTGTTTATACAAAGAAACGAATTTTTTGCGAGATAAGCCGAACTTCTGCTTCTCTTTTCTGCCCTGCGGGCAAAAGAAATCCCCGATCTTCTGGGAGGGAAGTGCGGGGATATTCCTGGTAAATTGCTTTATGTGAATCCGGATGGTTATTTCCGGCGGGATTGTAGCTTGGATGCCAGTTCGTTGGCTTTGGCAACGGCTCCGTTGATGTGGTCGAAAATATTCTCTTCGCCGATGTATTTGTCGAGCCCGGCCTTGTGAAGCGTAGCTCGTACCGAGGGGATTACCCCTGAGAGGATGATGTGTATTCCCTCTTGTTGGGAAGAACGGAAGAATATCTCGAAGTTGTGCAATCCGGTGGAGTCGATAAAGGGGACTTTCCGCATACGGATGATACGGATCAAGGGCCTGTCGCCGATGTTTCTCATCTGTTCGTCGAATTTGTTGGCGATACCGAAGAAGAACGGGCCGTCTATTTCGTAAACCTCTACTCCGGGGGCGATGTTCAGTTTTTCGTTGGTTGTCTTTTGGTCGTTGCCTTTGTCCAGATCGAGTTCGTTACGCAATACCGAGATGTTGGTGGTTTCCATGACACGGCGCAGGAACAGCAGGATGGCCAGTAACAACCCGATTTCGATGGCGATGGTCAGATTGAAAATGACCGTCAGGAAGAGCGTGATAAGCAATACGGTTACATCCGATTTGGGGTTTTTCAACAACGACCGGAAGGTACGCCATTCGCTCATGTTGTAGGAGACTACCACCAGTACACCGGCCAGGCAGGCCATGGGGATGTGCTTGGTCAGCGGACCTAAGAACAACAGGATCAGCAGCAACACTACGGCATGGATGATGCCGGCAATGGGGGTACGTCCGCCATTGTTGATGTTGGTCATGGTGCGGGCGATGGCTCCCGTTACGGGGATACCTCCGAAGAGCGGTACGATGATGTTGGCGGCACCTTGTGCCATCAGCTCGGTGTTGGAGTTGTGCCGTTCGCCGATGACCCCGTCTGCTACGGTGGCCGATAGTAGCGACTCGATGGCGCCTAATATGGCGATGGTAAATGCCGACGGCAGCAACAGGTTGATGGTTTCGATGTTGAATTTCAACGGCTCGGGATCCGGGAGGGTGGCGTTTATTTCAAAACGGTCGCCGATGGTTTCGATGCCGGTGATGCCGAAATGATTTTTCAGGATGTAAACCACGACGGTCATCACGATAATTGCTACCAAGGAACCGGGAACTCGTTTCGATATTTTGGGGGTGATGGCGATGAGTGCTATGCTGATAACTCCTACGGCTGTGGCCCAAAGGTTGATGGTGTCGAAGTGTTGGATGTAGGCAATCCATTTAGAGATAAAATCGGCTGGTACCTTCTCCATCGTTAACCCGAACAGGTCTTTCATCTGCGTGGTGAAGATGGTCAGGGCGATACCGCTGGTAAAACCTACTACGATGGGATCGGGAATGAAGCGGATAACAGTCCCTAAATGGAAGAGTCCCATCAGAACCAGGATAAGCCCGGCGATGAAGGTGGCGATGACTAACCCCTCTATGCCGAAAGTCTGGATAATCCCGAATACGATGACGATAAATGCCCCGGTAGGGCCTCCGATCTGTACGGATGAACCGCCTAAGAACGAGACAATGAACCCGCCGATAATGGCGGTTATCAATCCTTTTTCAGGACTTACCCCCGATGCAATACCGAAAGCGATGGCAAGCGGCAGGGCTACGATGCCTACGATGATGCCGGCCATCAGGTCGGCAAAAAACTTTTCTTTTGAATAGCTTTGTAACGCGCTAAACAGCTTTGGTCGAAATTCTATTTTCCCAATCATGCTATTTTCGTTTGGTTGATACTCCTTTTCTTAAAAAAACGTGCAAAGGTAGTAGTTTTTATTTATTCCCGAAAATCTTTTTTTGTGTGAATCTCGGAGGAAATTTTATGTAAACTTTTTGCACTGTTATATTTTATTTCTTGGAGTAAGAAATATTTATTATTTTCGCGGGGATGTGTAACCTGAATTAAATGTATGGAAATTCTGATTATCCTTATTTTATTGTTATTGAACGGCATATTCGCCATGTATGAAATTGCGCTGGTCTCTTCCAGTGAGGCAACCTTGGAGACGAAGGCTGCTGCCGGCAGTCGTAAAGCCCGCGAGGTGCTGCGTCAAAAGGAAGAGCCGGAAAAGACGCTTTCGGCTATCCAGGTGGGGATTACCTTGATCGGGATCGTTTCGGGTGCGTTCGGGGGAGTTGCTCTGGCAGATGATTTGGTACCCCTGTTTGCGTCGGTACCCTTGTTGCAGCCTTATGCCGGGAAACTGGCCATGGTTACCGTGGTGGCCTGTATTACCTATTTGTCGCTTATTGTGGGCGAGCTGGTACCCAAGACGCTGGCTTTGAATAACCCGGAACGGATAGCGATGTTTTTGTCGTCGTTTATGCGCTTTCTTACGCGGGTTGCCTATCCCTTTGTCCTGCTGTTGAGCGCTTCTACCAAACTGGTGTCTAAATTTTTCGGAATCAACAGTACCGGTGAACGTCCTATTACGGAAGATGAGTTGAAATTTATCCTGCACCAAAGTTCCCAACAGGGGGTTATCAACAAGGAAGAGACGGAGATGATCAAGGATGTATTCCGTTTTGGAGATAAACGTGTAAACGAATTGATGACGCATAGAACGGATGTTGTCAATCTATATACCGATCAAACCCGGGAGGAGGTGCTGTCGGTGATAGAGACCAAACATTTCAGTAAATATCTGTTGTATGAAACCTCGTCGGTGGATGAGTGTCTGGGGGTGGTCTCGGTGAAGGATATTGTACTCTTGCTCTCGGGCGATACGCCTTTTGATTTGACTAAAATCGTACAGGAACCTCTTTATATTCCGGAAACGCTTAGTGCCATTCGTACGTTGGAGGCGTTTAAAACCAACAAACGAAGTTTTGGTGTAGTGGTTAATGAGTACGGGGGTATCGAGGGGATTATAACCTTGCACGACCTGACGGAAAGTATTTTCGGGGAGATACCCGAAGAGGGTGAGGAATTTGAGACGGAGATCGTTAAAAGGCAAGACGGTTCTTTCTTGGTGGACGGTAGTATGAACCTGGATGATTTTATGGACGAAATGGCTGTCCTGAATTTCGACGATCTCGAATCGGAAGGTTTTACTACGTTAAGCGGTATGGCGATGTTCTTTTTGGGCCGTATCCCCAAAGAGGGCGATACGTTCTCGTACCGTAATTTGAGGTTCGAGGTGATGGATATGGACAATAGCCGGGTAGATAAGCTGCTGGTATATAAGGATGAACCGGAAGAAGAGGGTTAGCCTTGCCCTCGGAGACGGGAGTGATTGTCCTGTCTGTGGAGAGCTGGATTTGTAAAAAAGAGATGGGCGGAAAGGTTGATGCCTTTCCGCCCATCTCTTTTTTATTCGGATAACGCTTTATGCGTCGATCTTGGCATAGGTGGCATTGGCTTCGATAAATTCGCGACGGGGACCTACCTCTTCGCCCATCAGCATCGAAAATACCAGATCGGCATCGGCGGCATTGTCGATGGTAACCTGTTTGAGCATCCGGTTTTTGGGGTCCATGGTGGTTTCCCACAACTGTTCGGGATTCATCTCGCCCAACCCTTTGTAGCGTTGGGTATGTATCTGGTTTTCGCTTCCGTTGCCGTATTTGAGGATGAATTGCTGCCGTTGTTGATCGGTCCAGCAATATTCGGCTACTTTCCCTTTTTTGCAAAGGTATAGCGGGGGAGTGGCAATATACAGGTATCCTTGTTCGATCAGCGGACGCATGTGCCGGAAGAAGAAGGTCATAATCAGGGTAGCGATGTGGCTTCCGTCCACATCGGCATCGGTCATGATGATGATCTTGTGGTAACGCAGTTTGGAGAGGTTCGTCTCCTTGGGGTCATCTTCGGTTCCGATGCTTACGCCCAATGCGGTGAAGATGTTGCGTATCTCTTCGCTTTCATACACTTTATGGTGCATGGCCTTTTCTACGTTTAGGATTTTACCTCGCAGGGGAAGGATGGCCTGGAACATTCTGTCGCGTCCCTGTTTGGCCGATCCCCCGGCAGAGTCTCCTTCGACCAGGAAGATTTCGCACTCTTCGGGGTTGCGCAACGAGCAGTCTGCCAGTTTCCCCGGCAGGGAGCTTCCCGAAAGCGGGGTTTTCCGTTGTACCATCTCCCGGGCCTTGCGGGCGGCGTGCCGCGCAGTGGCTGCCAGAATGACCTTATCGACAATGGCTCTTGCCTGTTTGGGGTTCTCTTCGAGGTAGTTGCTCAACGCTTCGCCTACGGCCATATCGACGGCTCCCATTACTTCGTTATTCCCCAGTTTGGTTTTGGTTTGACCTTCAAATTGGGGCTCCATCACTTTGACCGAGATGACGGCCGTCAATCCTTCCCGGAAATCGTCTCCGCTGATCTCTACCTTTACCTTTTCGAGGAGTTTGGAGTCTTCGGCATATTTTTTCAGGGTACGGGTCAACCCCCGGCGGAACCCGGCCAGGTGGGTACCGCCCTCTATGGTGTTGATGTTATTGACGTATGAGTAGATGTTTTCGTTGTACGAGGTGTTGTAGGTCATTGCTACCTCTACCGGGATTCCCTGTTTTTCGGTGTTGATGTGGATGATGTCTTCAATCAGGTGCTCTTTGGCGCCGTCTATGTAACGGACGAACTCTTTCAGCCCCTCTACCGAAAAGAAGACCTCTCTTTTGGGATTGTTCTCTGCGTCGAGTTCCCGTTTGTCGGTCAGCGTCAGGGTGATGCCGGCATTCAGGTATGCCAGATCGCGCAGACGGGTAGCCAAGGTCTTGTAGTCATATACGGTGGTCGAGAAGATGGTATCATCGGGCTTGAAGAGGATCGTGGTCCCGGTCTCTTCGGTCGTTCCGATGATTTCGATGTCGTGCAGGGCTTTTCCCCGGGAGAACTCTTGCATATGGATTTTCCCGTTTCGACGTACCTCTGCCCGCAGGTAAGTAGAGAGGGCGTTTACGCACGATACCCCTACGCCGTGTAACCCTCCGGATACCTTGTAGGAGCCCTTGTCGAATTTCCCTCCGGCATGGAGCACCGTCAGAACTACTTCCAAGGCCGATTTGTGCTCTTTTTCGTGCATATCTACCGGAATACCCCGGCCGTTGTCTGTTACAGTAATGGAGTTATCTTCGTTTATCGTTACTTCTATGTGGGTGGCATAACCGGCCAGCGCTTCGTCGATGGAGTTGTCCACTACTTCATAGACCAAGTGATGCAATCCTTTGGGGCCGATGTCTCCGATATACATGGCAGGACGTTTGCGAACGGCCTCTAATCCTTCCAATACCTGGATGCTGTCTGCTGAATATGAGTTGATGCCGTTTGTAAGTTGTTCTTCTGACATTTTGGGTGTTTTTTATTGATTCTGTGCTTTTTTGTTTGCTTTCGATCCTGTGCGTCGAAAGCAAACAAAGATAACAAAATTTCTTGGAATATGGGAGCCTGTTTTGTTTTTTTTAGAAAAGAGAAACAGGGGGGAGAGGGAATAAAAAAAGTACCGACATTGTCGGTACTTTGTAGCCCATAGGAGAATCGAACTCCTCTTTTCAGAATGAAAATCTGACGTCCTAGCCGATAGACGAATGGGCCGGTTGAAACGTTTTTCGCTTCTTGTTATAACCTTTCGATTATAATTTATTGATGTGCAAAGCCAATTTTGATTTCAGGTTGTTGGCTTTGTTTTTGTGGATAACGTTCTTTTTTGCCAGTTTGTCAAGCATACCAGATACTTTCTTGTATAAAACTACGGCTTCTTCTTTGGAGGTGAGGGCACGCAGTTTTCTTACGGCGTTACGGGTGGTTTTTCCGTAATAGCGATTACGTAACGTCGCTGTGCGAGTTTGTCTGATTCTCTTGATAGATGATTTATGATTTGCCATTGCAACTAATCTCCTTTTAAATTTTCTGTTTTTTTATTCTTTGTAGCCCATAGGAGAATCGAACTCCTCTTTTCAGAATGAAAATCTGACGTCCTAGCCGATAGACGAATGGGCCATCCTGTTTTGCACGAGCCTGAATAATACAGGACCCCTTAAATGCGAGTGCAAATATAGAGCAGTTTTTTGAATTGGCAAAACTTTTTGATGAAAAATGTTATGATGTGCTTTTTATTTTGGGCGATACCTGTCTCTGAGGAGGAAGAGGGGATGGGGACGATGCTGTTTTTGGGAGAGAAAAGGGCGACTTTTCCGGGGAATCATCTATTTTTGTATTGCTTTAAGGAGTGTTTGTTTTATGTTGGAAAAGACAAAAGGGGTGGTGCTATACACGACGGCTTATAACGATAAGCTGTCGGTTGTACATATCTATACGGAGTTGTTCGGACGGACGGCTTATGCCGTTTCGCTCTCTTCTTCGCGCAGGTCGGCCCGTTTGCGGACCTTTTTTTCGCCTTTCTCGGTATTGGAGATGGAGGTGGAGCATAAGCCGGGACGGGAGTTGCAGCGGATACGGGAGGTACAACCGTTGTTGGTGTTTCAACATTTGCCGTATGATGAGGCCAAACGGAGTCTGGTCCTCTTCTTGTCGGAATTTCTGGCCCGGACGATCCGGGAGCCGGAGGCCAATCTTCCTTTTTTTGATTTTCTGGTCCATTCCATCCAGATTCTGGACTATTTGGAGGAGGGAAAGGCCAATTTCCATCTCTGTTTTTTGATTCAGTACTCCAATTTCTTGGGATTCTATCCCAACGTAGAGGGGTATCAGGAGGGGGATTATTTCGATATGATGAACGGTATTTTTACTTCCTCCCTACCCGGGCATGGTTATTTCCTCTATCCGGAGGAGGCCCGATATTTTGCCTTGTTGATGCGGATGAATTATCAGAATTTGCATCTGTTCAAGCTCTCCCGTACGGAGCGATGGCAGATTTTGGAGCGTGTTATCACCTATTTCCGGTTGCATCATCCGGGGTTGGGGACGTTGCGCTCGTTGGATGTTTTGCGTTCGTTGTTCGATTAATTATTCTGCTTCTTCGTTATTGGTAAGTCCGCTTTTTTGTTGTACTTTTGTGACTTGTTTGGATGCCCTTGTAGTTCAATGGATAGAACGGAAGTTTCCTAAACTTTAAATCCGGGTTCGATTCCCGGCGAGGGTACGATGTTTGGTAAGGAGAGTCTCGCGGACGAGGTTCTCCTTTTTTATTATAGATGTTTTTTAGGAGGATGTGCGTTTTATCTGCCCGATAGTGTTTTTAGAGGTAGGTCGGTGGTAGGCATTTCCCGGCAAGGGAAATAAAAAAAACGGATTCTGACTGAATCAGAATCCGTTTTTTATGAGAAACTTGTTGTATAATAAGGTCTATTTCTTGGCTGCTTTTTTCAACCGGTGCATCTGGATTGAGTAGGCAATCGGTGCTGCATTGAACAGGGTTGAATAGGTACCGATGATGATACCGAACAGCATGGCGAAGGTAAAGCTGCGGATGGTGTCGCCTCCCAACAGGAAGATACACAAAAGAACGATGGCCGTACTCATGGTCGTGTTGAAGGTTCTGGACAGGGTACTGTTCATGGCTTCGTTCATAATGGCTTTCTTGTCGCGTGTGGGATAGAGGGAGTTTACTTCGCGGATACGGTCGAATACAACCACCGTGTCGTTTACCGAGTAACCGATAACCGTCAGAATGGCGGCGATGAACGACTGGTCTATTTCCATCGAGAAGGGTAATATCCCGTAGAACAAGGAGTAGAATCCGATGATCATAAACGTTGAGAAGGCTGCCGAGGTGATGGTTCCCACACTGAAAGCGATGTCGCGGAAACGTATCAGGATGTACAATCCCATACCGATCAAGGAGAACAGAATGGCCCAGATGGCTCCGGTGCGGATGTCATCGGCGATGCTCGGCCCTACTTTCTGGAAACTCTGGATGTTGTTATCGACAAATTGTTCGTAGGTGCTGTTGCCTAACATCGGTTTCAGCCCTGCATAGAGTTTTTCTTTGATCTCTTTGTCGATGTCGTTTTCTTTATCTTCTATCTTGTAGTTGGTCGATACCCGCACCTGGTTTTCTGTACCGATGGTGATAACGGTAAGAGAAGCTCCTTCAAATTGCGGTTTCAACATATTGGCTACCTCTACGGTATTGGCCGGTTGTTCAAACCGGATGATGTAGTTGCTACCTCCGGAGAAGTCAATACCTTGGTTCAATCCTCTCACGGCGAAAGAGATGGTGCAGATAGCGATGGCCGAAATCGAGATGATGTGTCCGATTTTGCTGGACCCGATAAAGTCGTAACGGCAGTTTGTCATGAATTTCTTCGTCAGGGAGGTGGTAAAAGTCAGGTTCTTGAACCAGCCTTGTTCGATACCTCTTTCAAATGCCATGCGGGAGAGGAAGATGGCTACGAAGAACGATGAAATGATACCGATGATTAATGTGGTAGCAAAACCTTTGATGGGGCCTGTACCGAAGTAGAACAGTACCACGCCGGTAATGATAGAGGTCAGGTTTGAGTCGAAGATGGCCGAGAAAGCATTTTTGTAGGCTTCGTCAATGGCCTTGCGCAAGGTCTTGCCTGCACGTAATTCTTCTTTGGCACGTTCGTAAATAAGTACGTTGGCATCTACTGCCATCCCTAACGACAATACCAACCCGGCAATACCGGAGAGAGTCAGTACGGCATGGAACGAGGCCAGAACGCCCATGGTAAAGAATATGTTGATGATAAGCCCGATGTTGGCTATCAATCCCGGTACTACGTTGTATATGCAAATCATGTAGATCATCAGGATGACCAGGGCAAATACGAACGACCAGATACCGCTTTCGATGGCCTCTTTCCCCAGAGAGGGGCCGATGACATCTTCCTGTACAATGTGTACGCGGGCAATCATTTTACCGGATTTCAACACGTTGGCCAAGTCGTTGGCCTCTTCGGCGGTGAAGTTCCCGGATATTTCAGAGCTTCCGCCGGGAATCTCTTGGTTGACAACCGGGAAAGAGTAAACGTAGTCGTCCAGAGCAATGGCGATGCATCTGCCGATGTTTTCCTTGGTGAGGCGTGCCCAGGTTTTGGCTCCTTCCGGAGACATCTGCATACTTACGGTCGGCATTTTGCTGCCTTGTCCGTAAGATACGTTGGCATCTGTTACCACGTCGCCGGCCAATGCGGGGCTACCGTTGCGGTTGCTTCCTTTGAGGGCTACCAATTGGAAATATTGTTCTTTTTCGTCGATGGCTTTTACGGTCCATTTAAATACCAGGTAACGGGGCAATACCTCTTTTACCTGTTTCAGGTTCAGGTATTGGTTGATCAGTGCTGTGTCGGCGTAGTGGGCTACCCCTACCGCAGGGCTTTCTGATACTTGTCCCTGGTATTGGTTGATTTGGAGTTTGGCAAAGAGCGGATTGTTTTTCATCCATTCGGCCACGTCTTTATTCGTATCTTCGGCCTCTTTCAGTTCATTTGCTTCTGCCAACAAGCTGTCTATGCCGGTATGGGTGCTATCGCCGGTAACTTCTGCTACAACGGATTCCGTAACAGTCTGCGTCGTATCCGATTGGCTCTCTCCGGCTTTTGCTTTTTCAATATCTGCAATAATCAGGTTGGCTTTGGCCAGCTGGGGATATATTTCCGTCAGGTTGTATGTTTCCCAGAATTCGAGATTGGCGCTTCCTTGTAACAATTTGCGTACGCGTTCGGGTTCTTTGATCCCCGGCAATTCAATCAATATCTGTCCGTCCTTGGCCATTTTCTGGATGTTCGGAGCTACGACACCGAAACGGTCGATACGGTTGCGAAGTACGTTAAACGAGTTGTCTATGGCATCGGACGTCTCTTTTTTCAGGACGCTGATAACCTCTTCGTTGGTTGAATTGGGCGTGATTTTGTCTTTCAGCGCGAAGGTGCTGAATATGGCTGAAAGTTTTGCGTTGGGGTCTAATTTTTTGTATTCGGCAACGAATAAAGAGATAAAATCTTCGTTTGTGCCGGCTTGCTTGATTTTAGCTTCGGCCAACGCCTTGTTGAAGTTTTCGTCGGGATTGTTGTCCGATAGTGATTTCAAAACGTCGGCTACCGAGATTTCCAGTATTACGTTCATCCCTCCTTTTAGGTCTAACCCCAGACCGATTTCCATTTCACGGCATTGCTTGAATGTGTAGCCTAACCAAATCTTTTCGCTGGATATGGAGTCCAGGTAGAGATTTAATTTGGTGTTGTCGCCATTTGCGAATGCTTCTGCCTTTTTCATTTCTCGGTTCGATACCACCGAAAACGACAGGTAGAACAGGCACACAAGTGAGAGCAATATCGCAAAAACTCTTACGAATCCTTTGTTTTGCATCTGTTTATTACTTTATGAATTTGGTTTGATTAATATCGATTTTTTTATCAAGGTGCAAATATATGTTTTTTTTCAATTCGGATTGCAAAATGTTTTATTTATTTATGCTTTTATGCCTGATAATCTACCTGAATCGGTTATCTTTACCTGGGAAAGATACTTTTTTGTATCTTTACGCCCGTTTTACGGGTGGTACCTGGAACTAAAAAACAGAAGATAAAGATGTCGAATGCTATGTTAATAAGGGGTATTGTGGCCACGATGCTTGCGGCCGTTCTCTATTCGTGCGCGAATATGGCACGTCCCGGAGGCGGCCCGTACGACATGGACCCGCCGGTTTATGTCAAGAGTACCCCTCTCCCCAATGAATTGAATTTCAAGAAAAATAAAATTGAGATTCTTTTTGACGAGGTGGTCCAGATTGAGAAGCCTACGGAAAAGATCGTGGTATCGCCGGCCCAGAAGGAGCAGCCCAAGATTCAGGCCAACGGGAAGAAAATTACGGTGGAGCTGCTTGATTCGTTGTTGCCCAATACGACCTATACGCTCGATTTTACCGACGCAGTTGTGGATAACAACGAACGGAATGTGCTGAATAATTTCAGCCTTTCGTTTTCAACCGGCTCTGCCATCGATACCATGCAGGTATCGGGATATGTGCTCAATGCCGAGGATCTGGAACCGATTACGGGGATGTTGGTGGGATTGCAACGGATCACTCCCGACTCGGTAATTGTGGGAGTGGATTCTTCGTTTATGAAGAGGCCGTTGGAGAGATTATCCGTAACGGATGCCCGCGGGCGCTTTAATATCAAAAATGTGGCACCGGGCAGTTATCGGATATATGCCCTCAAAGATATCGACCGGAATTACCGTTTTAGCCGAACCGAAGATATGGCTTTCGATGAGTCGGTCATTACGCCCTATATGGAGATGAAATGGCATGCCGATTCGCTCTGGTTGGACAGCTTGACTTTGGATACGGTTGTTATGGAGTTTTTACCTCATTACTATCCGGACGACATCGTATTGAGATCGTTTAATGAAAAACTCGAATCGCAATACCTGGAACGAAGTGCGAGGATGGATGAAAACAAGTTTTCGCTCTATTTTGCCGCTCCTGCCGATTCGATGCCTGTTGTCCGGCCTTTGTCGTTCGATGATACCCTCGATTGGGCAATTGTGGAAAAAAGCGCCCGTTACGATACGCTTACCTATTGGTTCAAGGATACGACCATTATGAAGATCGATACCATGCAGTTCGAGCTGACCTACCTGCGTCTTGATACCAATTACCGCCAGACCCCCTTTGTCGATACGGTACGGATGATTTATCGCCGTCCCAAGGTATCGGAGAAAAAAGAGGAGAAGAGACGTCGGAAAAAGGAAGAGGATGAAGAGGAGGAAAAGCCTGCCATCCAGTTTATGAAGGTAAAATCTTCGGTGGCGCAGTCGATCAACCTCTATTCGCCTATTGTCTTTGAGTTTGACCAGCCTTTGGATACGATTGATATGTCGAAAGTTTCTTTGGTGGTCATGGAAGATTCTGTCTGGACGCCGACAGAGTTCACCTTTGAACAGGACAGTTTGTATATCCGCAATTATATATTGAAAGCCAAATGGCGCTCGGGAGCCTCCTACAAGGTTCGGATAGATTCTGCCGCTGCCGTCAGCATATACGGGAAACACAACGACAAGTTGGAGTCTTCGTTCAAGGGACGGGCCGTTGAGGAGTATGCCAATATGATTGTGGATGTGTCGGGATTGGACGGGCCGGCCTATATTGAACTGTTGAACGGAAGCGATGCTCCGGTTCGCAAGGCGATTGTCCGAAACTCTTCGGCCAAGTTGTTTTACCTGGAACCGGGGAACTATTATATGAGGCTGGTGGTGGATCGCAATGAAAACGGACGCTTCGATCCGGGAAATTATCTGGAAAAGCGGCAACCCGAGGAGGTTTATTATTTCCCCGGCGAGTTATCCTTGCGGGCCAACTGGGATGTTACCCAGCCGTGGGATTTGAAAGAGTTGCCGTTGTATCGGCAGAAGCCCAAAGCCATTACGAAAAACAAACCGGTTGAAAAAGTAAATAAAAATGCAAACAACAATAATCAAAACGTTACGGGTTCCTCTTCGATGGGCGGTTTCCCAAATGCCTCCTCTTTCGGGTTCTAATCTGCTCCGGCTGGGGGTGCTGTTGTGTTGCTTCCTGTGCTCTTCGGGTGTACAGGGTCGCAATTCGTATAGTCCCGTACCGGAAAAGTTGACGTACGAGGTGGTCTATCACTGGGGGGTGATCTGGAAAAAGGCGGCCGAGGCTACCTTGTCGTTGGATATTTCCCAGGTGGGCGTACGGCTGTCTATAAAGGGCAGTTGGTAGCTCGCACATTGGCCTTTGCCGATAAAATTTTCAGGGTACGCGATACGTTGAATGTAGTGATGAAAGGCCCGGATATGCGGCCCTATTATTATGCCAAGATTGCCGATGAGGACAATACCTACCGCAAGGATGAGGTCTATTACCACTATTCGGACGAGGGGATTCAGGGAATTACCAAGTTGTATCGGCCCAAGCGCAACGCCATAGAGTCGTATGTGTTGAAAGCGGAAAAAGATGCGTTTGACATGATGAGTGTCTTTTATTATATCCGTACGTTGGATTTCGAGAATGCGCAGATGTACCAGCGTTTCCCGGTAAAGATATTTTCGGGGAAGAAGGTGGAGAACCTCTCGATCGAGTACTTGGGACGAACCGTTTTTAATGCCCCCTCTAAACGGGTGTTTAATGCGTTTAAGATAAAACTCCGTTTTTCTATCGACAACGGTGCCTCGGAGACGGAAAATATTACGGCCTGGATCAGCGATGACGGCCGCAAGATTCCTTTGCAGGTAGAGGGCCGTTTGCCTTTGGGGGCTTTGAAAGCGCTTTATACGGGTGAATAGCGGTTTGGTAGATGCTATTATTGGGCGATAAAAGAATCAGGCCTCTCGATTACGGAGAGGCCTGATTCTTTATATAATTAAGGTGACGTTTTTTATTTTCGGTAGCAGATTCCGTCGCAGACGGCTACCAGCTCTCCGCTCTCCTTTTTAATCTCTACACGGTAGTGGCAGATGGTTTTGCGCAGGAGCACTTCGTGGGCTTCGGCGTACAGCTTCTCTCCCAGGAATGCACTTTGCAGGAAACGGATGTCCGATTGGATGGAGAACGCCAGCCGTCCGTTGGCATTGGCGGCCGCAGCCATGGCCAGGTCTGCCAGTGTGAAGAGTGCTCCTCCTTGGGCCACGTTGCCGGCGTTCAGGTGGTTTTCGGCGATGGTCAGCTCGGCTTTTGCATATCCCGGTTTTACCTCGGTCAGGCGGATGCCTGATGAAACGGCAAACCGGTCTTGTTTAAAGAATTCGATATAGTCGGTATTTTCCATACGGGTTCTATTTTTTTACGGCGGGGAAGAAGCCTTTTGTTTTCTTGGCCTCTACGCCTTCAAAGGTGATTTTAACGGGTTTGATCTTACCGTCTTTGTCGAATTCCATTTTATCGACGCAGGTGGCGCGGTGGTTGTGGTGTCTCTCTTTGAGCGGACGGCGGTGGTAGAAGATATACCAGTCGTCCGTACCGGGGCGGTTGACAACCGAATGGTGGCCGGCGCCTCTGGCAACGCTGGGATCTTGTTCCAGGATTTTCCCGATGCGGTTGAATGGGCCGAACGGGGAGTCGGAGATGGCATAGGCTACGCAATAGTCGGGGCCTCCCCAACCGCCTTCTGACCACATGAAGTAATATTTCCCGTCTTTTTTGAACATGAACGATCCCTCTACGTATTTGTCGGGAGTGATCTCTTTGTAGTAACTGCCGTCTTCAAAGGGTTCGAGGCCGGTAAAGTCGTTTTTCAGTTTTACCACGTTGCAGTGTCCCCAGCCACCGTAATACATATAGTATTGTCCGTCTTCTTCATAGACGTATTGGTCGATGGGTTGTGCTCCGTTTACGATGTCGTTGATGAGCGGTTTGCCCAACAGGTCCTTGTAGGGGCCTTCGGGACGGTCTGCAACGGCTACGCCGATACCGCCTATTTCGCCTTCGTGTACGTCGTTGGCGCCGAAGAACAGGTAATATTTGCCGTCTTTATAGAGGGCTGCCGGGGCCCACATACACTTTTTGGCCCATTTGACCTCGGTGGTATCGATAATGCGGGGATGCTTTTCCCAGTGAACCAGGTCTTTGGAGGAGAAGGCATCCAGGAATGTCTGCTTTTCGTAACTGTCCGAGTAGGTGGGATATACCCAGTATGTACCGTCGTAGATGACGGCGTGCGGGTCGGCGTACCATCCCTCTACAATCGGGTTCTTCGAAAATTCTTTGGGCCGTGATGCACAGGCCGATACCAGCAGGGCAACGACGCACAGGCCGAGAAGGTAAGATTGTTTCATCATTTTTGTACTATGTTTAGGTTTACGAAATGCAATATTACAATTTTTTGAAACAACCGGCAAATAATCGGCTACTTTATAAGGCGGATAATCCAGGGGTAGAAGGGTTTTATCCTGGCTCCGGTGAGTATCCGGATGGCGTTGATGATGGGCCATATCACGCAGACGACACACCAACAGGTCAATATTCCGAAACCTAATTTGACGTTAATCAGCAGTTCGGGCATCGTTAGGACAAGGCTCAATACCATAAACCCGAACAGGAGAATGGTACACCATAGCTGGAAATTGATGATGTTGGCTCCCTGGGTATAGAAATCTTTTATTTTGTTTTTTTGTGTTATCCACAGAATGAGTGGCAGTAAGATTTGTCCCATCGGGATGAAGATTCCGGATAATACGGACAGGTGCAGGTAAATGAGTTGGGAACGGTCTTCGGTCTTGCCGTAATCGGCTAACTCTTCTATGGGTACCTGCAATGCTTGGCAGAGCAGATGCAGGGTAGATCCGCGGGGTTCTGTTTCGCCTGTTTCGATTCGTTGCAGGGTTCGCAAATTGATGCCGGCCTGTTCAGACAGCGCCTCTTGTGTCAGCCCTTTTTGTTTCCGTAAAAAGGCGACGTGGTTTCCTATGGTTGTCATTGTTGTAAAGAATTTAAGTTCTTTGCAAAAGTAGGGACAAGGTCTTTGAGGTTGTTATGGTTTTGTTGCGGCATTTGTGCGGCATTTGTGTCGAACGACCCGTCAGCAGGACGTCTATTCGTTGTAGATGACTGTCAGGACGGTTTGTCCTACGGCTTTTAAGGTAGCGCGATCGATGTTCTCCATCGTGTCGTTAACCGTATGCCAGTGTTCGTAGAATCCGGTTTCGGAGTTGTCCGGACGCAGGTCGATGATGTCGATGCTCGGGATACCGGCGTCGTTCACAAACAGGTGGTCGTCGGTGATTCCACCTCCCGGTGTAGTGGGGAAGTATGAACCGTATCCGATCGTTTGGGCGGTTTCCCATACCTTTTTGACCACCGAGGGGGCAAATCTGAGCGAGAATGCCTCTTGGTGGAATGTTGCGTTTGTGCCGCCTACCA
Source organism: uncultured Bacteroidales bacterium (assembly GCA_949300615.1). Lineage (GTDB taxonomy): Bacteria > Bacteroidota > Bacteroidia > Bacteroidales > CHK158-818 > Gallibacteroides. The sequence goes on along the minus strand of CASGEW010000011.1, from coordinate 34,294 downwards.
TATCGAGCAGGATACCGTATTTGGCTTTGTAGCCCGGTTTGTGCGGATGTTTGGCCCAGTATTGCGAGCCCAACGCCCAGGTTTCGCCGTTGTCGGTGGCCGGCTCTTCGAGGAACGAGGGACGCCCGTAATCTTCGGCGTCGAAAAGGATGATGTCGATACCGATGCGGGGTTTGGCCTGGCTGATCTGGCGGGCTATTTCCAACAGTACGCCTGTCCCGCTGCCGCCGTCGTTGGCGCCCTCTATGGGTTGGTAGTGGTTGGCGGGGTCGGCATCCTCATCAGCATACGGACGGCTGTCCCAGTGGGCGAAAAGCAGTACCCGCTCTTTTTTGTCAGGGTCGAACGTGGCGATGATGTTCTTGCCGTTTAGCAGCGTCCCGTCGTAGGTTTTTACCGGAGCCTCCTGTACGATGACCTCCGCTCCGTGACGTTTCAATTCCGAGGCTAAATATTGGGCGGCTTTGGCATGGGCTTCGGTGTTGGGTATCCGGTAACCGAAATCTACCTGGCGCTGGATGTAGCAGTAGGCGCTGTCTGCGTTGAAAACGGGGACGAACACCGGCTCTTTTTGGGGGGAGGTTTCCGGTTCGGATGCCGGGGTACTGCTTCCGCAAGCGCATAAAAGGGTAGATAGGAGTATGGCGAGGAACATTTTCATGTGGGTTGATTTTTTTTTCGATGACAAAATAACAATTTATTTTTGGATTTATCCGGATAAGCGGGATGATTCTGCAAGTGGCGGGAAGGTTAACTTCCCTTCTCCTTCGGCGGTTACGGTCAATGTGGCCTCCATCCCGATGGGGAGGGGCAGGTTCTTTTTGACGTGTCCTGTCGGGAAGTTGTACAGTACGGGATAGTCGTATTCCCGGGTCAGTTCGGCGACGGCCTGGTACAGGGTATGTCCCAGCTGGGGGTCTTCCGGACAGTCGGTGAACTGGCCCACAATCAGGCCGGAGAGTTTGTCTAAGATTCCGCCTAATTTGAGGTTGTACAACATCCGTTCGATGTGGTAGGCCCGTTCGCCGATATCTTCGATAAAGAGGATGGCCTTTTCCCACGGGTATTCGTAGGGGGTTCCCCGTAGCCCGTATAGGACGGAGAGGTTGCCTCCCACGAGCTTGCCCGTGCCGTTGCCGGGTTTGTTTGCCGGGTGTGGAGGGAGATCGTATGAAACGTTCTCCCCGAACAGGAGTTGTTTCAAGGATTCGGTTGTCCGGTCTTGGGCCGGCTCTTCGCTCAGGTGTCGGGCCATGGGGGCGTGCAGCGAGACGATGCCGCACCGGTTCCAGAGGGCGTGCAGGGCGGTGATGTCGCTGTATCCGATGAGCCATTTGGGGCGAGCCTGTATGGCCGGTTCGTCCAGACAGGGCAACAGGTGGATGGCGCCGTATCCGCCCCGGCTGCAAAAGAGGGCTTTTACCGAAGGGTCGGAAAGGGCTGCTCGGATATCGGACAACCGCTCTTGTACGCTCCCGGAGAATCGTCCGTAGCTACCTGCGCAATGGGGGGTGCGTATGACGTTCAGCCCCCAGCCGCGTAACCGTTGTTCGGCACCGTCCAACAGTTCGGGCTGGATTTTCCCGGAGGGGGATAACAATACTACCTGGTCTCCTGCTTTTAGTTTGTCTGGAATCGTCATAACCGTGCTATTTCCTGCTTGCAAACCTACATATTTTTGGCCGAAATTCCTAAATACCGGTGGGGTTTCTCGGTTGGGAATAAAAAGACAGGGATGCAGATTTGGTCTGCATCCCTGTCTTATCTGTCTGATTTTATTCTTAAAGGGCGTTTTCTTTTATTAAATATTCGGCTATCTGGACGGCGTTCAAAGCGGCGCCTTTTTTAATCTGGTCGCTTACGGCCCAGAACGTCAGTCCGTTTTCCTGACTGATGTCGCTGCGGATACGTCCCACGTAAACGGGGTCTTTTCCGGCAATCTCCAACGGCATCGGATAGATTTTATTGGCAGGGTCGTCCATCAATACAACGCCTTCGGCTTTGGCAAAGGCCTCTTTGGCCATCTCTACCGAGACGGGCGATTCGGTCTCTACCCAGATAGCTTCGGAGTGGGCGCGCATAACGGGTACCCGTACGCAGGTGGCGCTCACCTGGATGTCGGAGTGCATGATTTTGCGCGTTTCGTTGTACATCTTCATTTCCTCTTTGGTATAGAGGTTGTCGGTAAATACATCTACCTGGGGGATGACGTTGTATGCCAACTGGTAAACGAATTTTTCGACCGTCGGTTTTTCGCCTTTCTGCAATTGGGCAAATTGGGTTTCGAGTTCGGCCATGGCCGATGCTCCGGCCCCGCTGGCTGCCTGGTAGGTGGAGACGTGCACGCGTTTGATGTGCGAGAGCGCTTCGATCGGTTTCAACGCTACTACCATCTGGATGGTGGTACAGTTGGGGTTGGCGATAATCCCTCTGGGACGTTTCTTGGCATCTTCGCCGTTTACTTCGGGTACGACCAGGGGAACATCTTCGTCCATACGGAAGGCGCTCGAATTGTCTATCATAACGGCGCCGTATCGGGTGATGGTTTCGGCAAACTCTTTGGAGGTACCTGCCCCGGCAGAGGTAAAGGCAATATCCACGCCTTTAAAGTCGTCGTTGTGTTTCAGCTCTTTTACTTCGTACGCTTTTCCCCGGAAGGTATAGGTTCTGCCTGCACTGCGGGATGAACCGAAAAGGACCAGTTCGTCGATCGGAAAATTTCTTTCGTCCAGTACGCGGAGGAACTCTTGACCTACCGCACCGCTAACGCCAACAATTGCTACTTTCATGTTTCCTTTTTCTGAATGAATTAATAAATGCTCTTTGGGTGAAAGAGAGTCTTCTGTTTTGATATTGAATATTTTCAGGGTGCAAAAATACAACATTTTGCCATACATCTGCCATTCCGTGTTTAAATTTTGCAAAAGCAAAGGGAATCGGTGTAGAATTTTTGTATCAAAAGTATATGTATAAATACGCTTTTGGAAATATTTGTTTATTTTGCAACAAAAACATTCGTATGAAAACATTTCCCCTTTTCTGTATTCTCTTTTTTTGTTCTGTCTTTTCCTTTGCTCAGAACCGGGCCGACCGGCAGTCGTTGACCGATGAAAACGCTTTCTCCATGATTCTGCTGGGCGATCCTCAGGGATATACCAAATATGATATTAACCAGCCTTTGTTCGAGTTGTGTACGGCGTGGATTGCCGACAATATAGACCAACTCCGTATCAAGGCGGTGTTGTGTACCGGCGACCTTGTCGAGCAGAATGAAAACATGGTGCTTGACCGCCGTATGCTCAACCAGACCAGCCGGGAGATGTGGGAGGCTGCCTCCCGTGCCTTGGCAAGGCTGGATAACAAGGTGCCTTATATTATTTCGGCCGGAAATCACGAATACGGTTATAAAAAGGCCGAGAACGGAATGACCCATTTCCCCGAGTACATAACGTTCGAGCGGAATTCGGCATGGCGCGATATTTGCGTGAGTGCTATCCCGAATCGCAGCGGGGTGGTATCGTTGGAAAATGCCGCTTTTGAGTTTGACGATCCCCATTGGGGAAAGCTATTGGTTATTACCTCGGAGTTCGCTCCGCGCGATCAGGTTCTCGATTGGGCCCGGGAGCTGGTAGCCAGCGAGAAATACAAAGATCACAAGGTCATCTTTATGACCCATTCGTTTTTACGGCACAAAACGGCCGAGAGGATAACGCAGGAGGGATATACGATATCTCCCAGAAATTGGGGTGAAGATATTTGGAAGAAACTGATCGAGCCGTCATCCAATATTTTCCTGGTAATATGCGGCCATACGGGGACTCCCGGAGACTTTGAAGAGTCGGTCGCTTACCGGGTCGATAAAAACTCGGCGGGGAAACCGGTACACCAGATGATGTTCAACGTTCAGGTACTCGGCGGAGGATGGGAAGGCAACGGCGGAGATGGCTGGTTGCGTATCTTGGAGTTTATGCCGGATGGGAAAACCATCAAGGTAAGAACCTATTCTCCCCTTTTCGGCATCTCTCCATCGACCAAACATTTGGCACACCGTACCGGGGCTTGCGATCAGTTTGATATGGTTGTCGAATAGACGGTGTCTGGACGAAAATAAAATGCCGGGATTCCTGGATATACACGGAAAAAGGCTTAAACGGGCGGGATAAAAACGGACGGGTTTTTGAATAGCTTGTAGGGGGATAACTCCCGAGATGGAAAAGATTCTTAAAAAAAGAAACATCCCGTGCTTTTTGACGGTTATTTTTTGCTATTTTTGCAAACAGGAGAAGGATAACCCTTATTTTAAATAGAAGACATGAATTTACTCGCCATATTACCCTCCATTCCGTTTACCAATCCGGTGTTGATTTTTTTCATCGTATTGACCATCATTTTGTTGGCCCCGTTGTTGTTGAATAAATTGCGTATCCCGCACATCATCGGGTTGATTATTGCAGGGATGTTGGTGGGGCCCAACGGTTTGGGCCTTGTCTTGCGGGATAACAGCTTTGAAATCTTCGGGAAGGTGGGGTTGCTCTATTTGATGTTCCTGGCCGGGTTGGAAATGGACATCAATGATTTTAAGAAAAACAAGGCGAAAGGCATCACCTTCGGGATATATACCTTTCTGGTACCGATGCTCCTGGGGACGGTTATCAGTTATTATATGCTCCATTTCTCGCTGGTTACTTCGGTGCTGTTGGCCAGTATGTATGCCTCCCATACATTGGTGGCGTATCCGATTGTCAGTCGGTATGGTATTTCGCGTACTACCTCTGTAACCATTACGATAGCCGGAACTATCATCACCGTTTTTCTGGCATTGCTTATCTTGGCGGTGATTACGGGGATGTATCACGGGCAGATCAACGAGCTGTTTTGGATTCGGCTGTTTATCTCCATATCGGTCTATTGTGCTTTCGTTATTTTTGCCTATCCCCGCATTACCCGGTGGTTCTTGAAAAAATACGACGATAATGTCGCCCAATACATTTTTATTCTGGCATTGGTCTTTTGTGCTTCGTTCTTGGCGGAGCTGGCCGGATTGGAGGGCATTATCGGTGCGTTTCTGGCCGGGGTTGTCTTGAATCGGTTTATCCCGGCGGTCTCTCCGTTGATGAACCGGATAGAGTTTGTGGGGAATGCGCTGTTTATTCCCTATTTTCTGATCGGGGTAGGGATGCTTATCGACTTGAAGGTGTTGTTCAGTAGCCAGCAGGCATTGATCGTGGCTGCCAATATGTCTATTGTGGCGACGATCTCCAAATGGATAGCCGCCTGGATGACACAGAAGACCTTCCGGTTGCCCAAGGTAGATCGGAATATGATCTTCGGGCTCAGCAACGGACAGGCGGCTGCTACGTTGGCCGCCGTGTTGATTGGTCATGCAATCATTATCGGGACGGATGAGTCGGGGCTTCCCATTCGGTTGTTGAACGACGATGTGTTGAACGGTACCATTATCATGATATTGGTAACGTGTACCATCAGTTCGTTTGTTACCGAGAAGGCTGCAAGGGAGTTGGTTACCCAACAGAAGAACCAGGAGAAAAACAACACGGTCGATACCGATGAAGAGCGGATACTGATTCCGGTGGCCAATCCCTCGACCATAGAAAACCTGGTCAATTTGGCCTTGCTGTTGAAGAAACCCAAAAAGAAAGTTCCCCTGTATGCCTTGTTTGTAACGGATGACAACAAGAACGAGAACGATAAAAATTACAGTGCGAAATATGCTCTGGGCAAAGCTGCCGAAGTGGCTTCGGCTACCGATAACCCGATAGAGACCATCTCCCGCTATGATTTGAATATTGCCAGCGGTATTTTGCATACCATCAAGGAAAAAGGTATTTCGGAGATTGTCATCGGGTTACACCATAAAACCAACATCGTGGATACCTTCTTCGGAACCAAGACTGAGGCCTTGCTGAAAGGTACCAACAAGATGGTATTCATCTCCAAATGTGTTATCCCGGCGGGGACCTTTACCCGTATCGTGATTGCCGTCCCGGAAAAGGCTGAATATGAAACCGGGTTTGTAAAGTGGGTGGACCGTATCGCCAATATCGCCAAACAGGTGGGATGCCGGGCCATTTTCTACGCCCCGATTGAAACCTTGAAACGTATCCGCTTGGTACTTATCAAGGGAAACTACCGTATTCGCAATGAGTTTGAGATTCTTGATAGGTGGGAAGATTTGCTGATGCTTACCAACGTGGTGCTGCCCGACGACCTTTTTGTGGTGGTAAGTGCACGCCACACCTCTATTTCGTACAATTCGGAGTTTGACAATTTGCCGGTACAACTGTCGCGCTATTTTGCCGATAACAACCTGTTGCTGGTCTATCCCGAACAGTTCGGATCGCACATTGATGCGGTATTTTTCAGCGATCCCATGTCGATGGATATACAACATGACTATACCGGAAGCATCCGGATACGGAAATACCTCAAATGGTTGAAGTGGCCGTTTGAGAAGAATAAAGATTACAAGAATCTCAGAAAATAAATTGTTTTAGCCACCTTAGTAAATTGAGTTTGCCATGATGAAATTACGATTGTGTACAGCATTGGTTACTTTCCTTTGTTGTCTGACTCTCTTTGCACAAAAAGAAAAGAAACAGTACGATGTAGCGGCCTTTTTGTATCCGGCCTATGCTTCGGACGATCCCCGGTTGAGGCCTTTCTGGCCCATGGGTATCGGCGAATGGGAGACCGTGATGACCATGCAGCAACGCAATCCGGGACACTATTGGAACCGCAAACCCTTGTGGGGCTATATCAACGAGGCGGATCCCGCTGTCATGTCGATGGAGATAGAACAGGCTACCCGCCATGGCGTCAATGTCTTTATTTTCGACTGGTACTGGTTCGACGGTCGCCCGTTTATGGAGACCACTCTGAACAACGGATTCCTGAAAGCCGACAACGTTGATAAGATGAAGTTTTATCTGATGTGGGCCAACCACGATGTGTTGAACCTTTGGGATACCCGTTTGGCTCAATTCAATGAGGATAACGTCATTTGGACGGGAAAGGTGGACCGCGATGAATTTGAAAAAATTTGCAAGCGCAATATCGAAAAATACTTTAAACATCCGCAATATTATAAAATCGACGGGAAGCCGGTTTTTATGATATACGATATTCCCCAGCTGATTGCCGGGCTGGGAGGCATAGAGCAGACGGCCGATGCGTTGAAATGGTTTAAGGAGGAGGTGAAGCGGGCCGGATTCCCGGGATTGGAGCTGCAACTGACCATGTGGAGCATCAACGTCAATTACAGTGGCTTCGATGGTAGTAAAACCCAGAACCCGGAGAACGATTTTGTAAAGAAATTGGGCTTCACCAGCGCGACACATTACCAGTTTGCCCATTTTGCCAATGTGGACGAAGAGTATATGAAAATCATGGAACAGGTTCAACGGGAGTGGGCGCGGATTGATTCGGTATTCGACCTGGTATATTATCCGCATATCAGCGTAGGGTGGGACAACAGCCCCCGTACGGTTCGCAGTGCAGTGGTCAAGAACAATACGCCGGAGAATTTCGAGAAGGCGTTGCGCATGGCCCGCGATTATGTTGATCGCCATCCCGACCAGGCTCCGCTGGTTACCATCAACAGCTGGAACGAGTGGACCGAAACCAGTTACCTGATGCCGTGCAATGTATTTGGATACGGTTATTTGGAGGCGGTCAAGAAAGTATTTAAGGAGCAGGAATAGCCAAGATACGAACATAGAAAAAGCCGAAGATGATTTTCTTCGGCTTTTTGTTTTGGCCTGTGTCTATTGGTTTTTAGACGGATTTTTTTGCGCAGGTTTGACACACGCTTTTTGGGGACAATCGCAATCTTTCCTTTTTTTATCCGGACAGTCTGCCTGTTTTTTGCAGGTCGATTTGGGCGTGCAACATTCGCTTTTTGCTTTCTCTCTCTTTTCTGTCTGGGCGATGGCCCCGGTAGCGGTAATGCCGGCGAGGACCATGCACATGAAAAATAATCCTTTTTTCATCTGTCATTCTTTTTGAGTTACCTTGCAAATATCGTCGTTTGTCCGTCGCAAACAACCCAATAGCTCCTAATTATCCCTAAATGCCTTTATGCAAAAGTTCTTTACGAAGTGTAAAATATCTGCCGCGAAAGCTGAAAAATTTCAGGTAAAACTTCCCGATAAAGAGAAGAAAACCGTATCTTCGTCATTCAAAAAGATGTAGCAAATGGAAGCATGGCTGAGTCGGACGGTACAACTGTTGGGCGAAGAAAAGATGGGGCGGCTCCAACAGGCGTCGGTGCTGGTTGCCGGAGTGGGGGGCGTCGGCGGTTACGCCGCCGAGATGCTTGTCCGGGCCGGTGTCGGGAATTTGACGATTGTGGATGCCGATTCGGTTTCGCTCTCCAACATCAATCGGCAGTTGATTGCCTTGCACGGTACGGTCGGTCGGGACAAGGTAGAGGTCTTGGCCTCCCGCCTCAAAGAGATCAACCCGCAGCTCCGGTTGCAGGCGCTCAAACTGTTTCTCGATGAGGAGGAGATTACCCGTCTGTTGACCCAATCCCGTTTCGATTACATTGTAGATGCCATTGATACGTTGGCTCCCAAGGTGGCGCTGATCTGTACGGCCAAGCGGTTGAAACAGCAGATCATCTCGTCGATGGGTGCCGGAGGTAGGATCGACCCGACAAAGATTCAATATGCCGACATCTCCAAAACCTACCATTGCTCGTTGGCCAAGGCCGTGCGTAAGCAGTTGCAGAAGCGGGGAATCAACAGCGGGGTCAAGGTGGTCTTTTCCACAGAACAGGTAAAACGCGAAGCCATTATTGTTACGGACGATGAACGGAACAAAAAATCGACCGTGGGTACCATCTCGTATCTCCCTCCCCTGTTCGGTTGTTTTTTAGCCGCTCATGTCATTCAAAAATTATCCGGAGTATGATTGAAATAAAGAATATTTGTAAAAGTTTTGGCCCCTTGCAGGTGCTCAAAGAGGTATCTACCACGATTAACCGGGGCGAGATCGTCTCCATTGTCGGGGCGAGCGGAGCCGGAAAGACCACTCTGTTGCAGATTGTCGGGACGCTCGACAAGCCCGATTCCGGAGAGGTGTTGTACGACCGGGTGGATGTTACCTGCCTCTCGGAAAAGGAGGTGTCGCTCTTCCGGAATAAGAATATCGGGTTCGTGTTCCAATTCCACCAGCTGTTACCGGAGTTCTCGGCATTGGAGAATGTGATGATTCCGGCCCTTATCGCCAAAGAGAAACTGACTGTTGCTGAAAAACGGGCCAAAGAGATACTCTCTTTTCTGAAATTGTCCGACCGGGAAAACCATAAACCGGCTCAGTTGTCGGGAGGCGAGAAGCAGCGCATCGCCGTTGCCCGGGCATTGATCAACCGACCGGCAGTTGTCCTTGCCGACGAGCCGTCGGGAAGCCTCGATACCCAAAACAAACTGGAATTGCACCAGCTGTTTTTCGATTTGAGGAACGAATTTAACCAGACGTTTGTCATCGTTACTCACGATGAGTCGCTCTCCCGGACGACCGATCGGGTGATTCACATGAAAGACGGTGTCATTTTGTAGCACGAGGTGAAGATGAGACGGGTGAGGGTTGTTTCGGTAGTGGTGTTGTTGCTCTCGCTCCTGTGGGGCGGGTGCGAAGAGGAGTTCCCGTACAACGATTGGGAGTACCAGATGGATCTGGCTACCTTCAAAACCATGCCGGAGCCGCAGTTTGTATTGGATAACGGTGTGGCGTTGATCCCCGAGAGCCGGTTGGCGGCACTTTCCCTGTTGTCGGACGACGATCGCTGCCTGTTGCTGTACGAATATGCCGGAGACGATGCCGCAGGAGAAAAACGCCGGGAGATAAAAATAAACAGCTATGCCCGGATATATTGCGATTCGGCGTACGCCATCACGGAGCAGGAGTTGAGCCGGATGCCCGATGACCCCCTTGTCCTGACCAGCATTTGGCAGGAGGGCGATTTTGTCAATATTCGTTTGAGCCTCGATGTAAACAGCTGCTCTCACACGGTAGGGCTGTTTTATATACCTGAAATATCGAACGATACGTTGAAGATGGAGCTGAGGCATGATAAACGGGGAGACTTGCCGGGCTATCTCGACTCGGATTATTTTTCGTACAGTATTGAACGGCAAAAGGCAAATTACCGGGTGATCTCCGTCCGGTTGAACAGCTCCAACTACGGAGAGAAGAGTTTTATTTTTCCTTTGGAATAACTTAAAAACAGCATATAATGGATAACAAACAACAAGAGATACAGGTAGAGATCTCGCCCGAAATGGCACAAGGCTCTTATGCCAACCTGGTATTCGTGGCCCATTCGCAATCGGACTTTGTCTTGGATTTTGCCCGCATCGTTCCGGGGATGCCCAAGGCTCCGGTAAAATCGCGGGTAATACTGACCCCCGAAAATGCCAAACGGCTGTTGGCGGTGTTAAAAGACTCTATCGACAAATATGAATCAATGTTCGGCCCCATTCAGGAGAACCGGAACCCGCTGGTTCCTCCCTTTTTCGGGCCCAAAGGAAACGCGTAAAAAATATGAAAACATTCGTTGTAACCGATCAGCAGATCATCGAAGAGACCATTGCCAACAGTAAAATCTGTTTTTTGGGTATGTCGCAACCGGACGGAACGCCGTATGTTATACCGATGTGTTTCGGGTTTAAGGAGAACACGTTTTATTTCCATTCGGGAAATACGGGCACTAAATTGGAGATACTTGCCCGAAATCCGCACGTGTGCATCTCGCTGAACAACGGCGAGTCGTTGATCTTCCAGCATCCCGATGTAGCGTGCAGTTACAGTATGGTATCGCACAGTATCGTGGCCCATGGCGAAGCCGTTTTTGTAGAAGATTTCGACGAAAAGAGAGAGGCCCTGAACATCATCATGCAACACTACACCGGCAGATCGTTCAAATACGGTGTGCCAGCCGTCAATAATGTATCTATCTGGAAGGTAAAAGCCGACCGGATTTGTTGTAAATCGTTCGGAAACCGGCCCAAACGCCGTTACGAATGAATCGCGACGACCTTGTTCATACCAAAAAACTTGTTACCTTTGTGCTCCTGATTTCGAGAATGTAAAAATGATAACAGATGGCAACAGAAAATCCCTATAAGAATAAATTGACGGTCTATAACACGTTGCACCGTAAGAAAGAACTTTTTGTACCGATCCACCCCGACCGTGTGGGTATGTATGTGTGCGGACCTACGGTATATGGCGATGGCCATTTGGGACACGCCCGTCCGGCCATCACGTTCGATTTGCTCTTCCGCTTTTTGCAGCATTTAGGATACAAAGTGCGTTACGTTCGTAACATAACCGATGTGGGGCATTTGGAACACGATGCCGACGAGGGCGAAGACAAGATTGCGAAAAAGGCTCGTCTGGAAGCCTTGGAACCGATGGAGGTGGTACAATACTACCTGAACCGTTACCACCAGGCGATGGAGCGGTTGAACGTACTTCCGCCCAGCATAGAACCCCATGCCTCCGGCCATATCATCGAACAGATTGAATACATCAAACGGATACTGGATGCCGGATATGCCTATGTCAGCGAAGGATCGGTCTATTTCGATGTAGAAAAATACAACCGCGACTACCATTACGGGAAACTCTCCGGACGCAATATCGACGAGCTGCTCAATACGACCCGGGAACTCGACGGCCAACACGAAAAACGGAATAGCTTCGACTTTGCGTTGTGGAAAAAAGCCGCTCCCGAACACATCATGCGTTGGCCTTCGCCGTGGAGCGACGGATTCCCCGGATGGCACCTGGAATGTTCGACTATGGGAACGAAATACCTGGGAGAGGAGTTCGATATACACGGTGGCGGGATGGACCTGCTCTTCCCTCACCACGAGTGTGAAATCGCCCAATCGGTTGCCGCTACCGGCAAGGAGACCGTGCATTACTGGATACACAACAACATGATTACCATCAACGGGCAGAAGATGGGGAAATCGCTGGGTAACTTCATTACGCTCGACCAGTTCTTTACCGGCAACCATCCGTTGCTCTCGCAGGCGTTCTCGCCCATGACCATCCGCTTTTTTATATTACAGGCCCAGTATCGCAGTACGCTCGATTTCAGCAGCGAGGCGCTGTCAGCTTCGGAAAAGGCGTTGCAACGGTTGATGGATAGTTGGGCCAACCTGCAAAAGATAACCCCTTCGGCTGAATCTACCGTGCAGTTGCAAGGGCTTCGGGAAAAATGTTACGAAGCCATGTGCGACGATTTGAACAGCCCGATTGTCATCTCGTTGCTTTTTGAAGCCTCCAAGAGTATCAATGCGCTGTTGGATGGGAAAGCAACCATCTCGGCAGCCGATTTGGCAGAGTTGAAAGATACGTTCAAGATATTTATGTTCGATATTTTGGGGCTCAAAGAGGAGGCTGCCGCAACCGATTCGTCGGCTACCGAACCCTACAAAAAAGCCGTAGAGCTGTTGCTGAACATCCGGATGGAGGCCAAGGCCAAGAAAGACTGGGCTACCGCCGATTTTATCCGGAACAAACTGTCGGAAATAGGTTTTGACATCAAAGATACCAAAGAGGGCTTTGAATGGAAATTGAAATAGATTATGACAATTAACGAACAACAAGATGAATTCATAGCCGATTTTTCGGCCATAGATGATTGGATGGACCGGTACAGCCTGATTATCGAAATGGGCAATGCTGCCGAAAGTCTGGACGATGCCTACAAGACCGACTCGAACCTGATAGAGGGATGTCAGAGCCGGGTGTGGTTGCAAGCCGATTATGAAGCGGGGAAGGTTCTGTTCCGGGCTGATAGCGACGCAATTATTGTCAAGGGGCTGGTAACGATGCTGGTAAAAGTGTTGTCGGGCCATACTCCGGACGAGATATTGGGTGCCGACCTCTATTTTATAGACCGGATCGGGTTGACCGAGCACCTTTCGCCCACCCGCTCCAACGGGTTGCTGTCCATGGTAAAGCAGATGCGTCTCTATGCCTTGGCCTTTAAAACCAAAGAAGAGTCGAAACATTAATCTCATAAAAAAAATATCCCGACGATTGCGTCGGGATATTTTTTTATGTCTCGGCAGATCGCCGGAATAAACTTTCCTGAAAAAGAAAAACAGATTTATTCAGTCGGAATCTTGTTCCCGGAACCTTCGATTGGGTTGACCGGAAGCCCTCTTTGTATCTGCATTAAAAGAGGGAAAGTTGCCGTTCTACCAGTTGGAACGACATCCGGTGGAAAGGCGAAGCCCCGTATTGCTTAATCGCCTTCCGGTGTGCCCGGGTAGGGTATCCCTTGTTTTTGTCCCATCCGTAAACCGGGAACTGGGTATGTAGCCGGTTCATGTAATCGTCGCGGTAAGTCTTGGCCAGGATGGAGGCCGCTGCAATGGAGAGAAACTTGCCGTCGCCTTGAATGATGCAGGTGTGCCCAATACCCGGATAGGCGTTGAACCGGTTTCCGTCGATGAGCAGGTGTTGCGGGATCGTACCCAGCTGTTCGATGGCCCGGTGCATGGCCAAAAACGAAGCGTTCAGGATGTTGATTTGGTCTATCTCTTGGGGCGATACCGTACCGACCGCCCAAGCGATGGCCGATTGCTCGATGAGGGGGCGTAAGGCATACCGTTGGCGTTCGCTCAGTTGCTTGGAGTCGTTCAGTTCCGGGCAGGAAAAGTCGGCCGGCAGGATGACGGCTGCGGCAAAAACGGCTCCCGCCAGACACCCTCTCCCGGCTTCGTCGCATCCGGCCTCTATCCGTCCGGTTACCAGCGCCGGAGATAAACAAGTGCTTTTTTTCATATGGCGTCTGAATAAAAAGTCGAAATAAAAAATAAAGATTGTCGAACAAAAATACACCATTCGACGTTATTATTACAAAAGCGCTCAGCTATTTTTCAAGAAACTCCGGATAATCTTGCCGGAAAAACGGATGAAAAATTCGGGGATGCTTTTGTACATCGAATACGATACCCGGAAGCGCTTGTCGGTTATATATAATTAGGAATAAGAGCCCGGTATGTCGTAAGAGATGCGTTTCGGATTGATTCTTAATGATTTTGTGTTTGTTTCTGCCGCGATGGTAGGTTGATAAGGTTGTTGTTTATTTTGATTGAATGTTTGTGTGAGAAAGGAGAAGTCCGCAGGGGCTTTTCCTTTTTTCTCTATGTGTGGCAATCGCTGTTAAAAAAGGTTTGTTCTGCCGGGTCAAAAAAAAGTCGCTAAAATATTTGTATTTCATTTGGTTACTAACAATTTAGTCATTATCTTTGCAACGTTTTTGACGAAAAAAGAAACCTGAATTTCCATTTAATAGATTGATTATGTGGGAGTATTGGGCGTTTTTGACGTCTGTAATAAATGTAGAAAACCAATAATTAAAAAAGTAAAAAGTTCTAAGAAATGCCTACAATTCAGCAATTAGTAAGAAAAGGACGGGTTTGCTTGGAAGATAAGAGTAAATCTCCCGCGTTGGCTTCATGTCCCCAAAGACGTGGCGTTTGCGTGAGAGTATATACCACTACTCCGAAAAAACCGAACTCTGCGATGCGTAAAGTAGCAAGGGTACGTTTAACAAATGGTAAAGAGGTGAACTCTTACATTCCGGGAGAAGGCCACAATTTGCAGGAACACTCTATCGTGTTGGTAAGAGGCGGTCGTGTAAAAGACCTTCCGGGTGTACGTTACCACATTGTACGCGGAACATTGGATACCGCAGGCGTAAACGGCCGTACGCAACGTCGCTCAAAATATGGAGCCAAACGTCCCAAAGCAGGTCAGGCTGCTGCAAAAGGTAAAAAATAAAAACCCTTCCTGAACAAGAGAATTTTAAATTAGTTGTAAGCTAGTTTGAGTTTATTGGATAGGCTGATTAGGTTGAGTAAATAAGGCCGGCGGGTCTTGTTGAAGATGTAAAAAGCAACCAAAAACAAGAACACAATTTTTTGTAAAAATGAGAAAAGCAAAACCAAAGAAACGGGTAATCCTCCCGGATCCTGTTTTCAGTGATGTAAAGGTTACCAAATTTGTTAACCACTTGATGTACGACGGCAAGAAAAGTATTGCCTACTCTATTTTCTACTCAGCTTTGGAGGCCGTGAAGGCTAAGATGGCCAATGAGGAAAAATCTTCACTTGAAATTTGGAAAAAGGCGTTGGAAAACATTACGCCGCAAGTAGAAGTCAAG
Organism: uncultured Bacteroidales bacterium; assembly: GCA_949300615.1. Lineage (GTDB taxonomy): Bacteria > Bacteroidota > Bacteroidia > Bacteroidales > CHK158-818 > Gallibacteroides. Next base: position 19,080 of record CASGEW010000011.1, on the reverse strand, counting down.
TCTCGTCGTGTGGGTGGAGCCACTTTCCAAGTTCCTACCGAAATCCGCCCCGATCGCAAAGAATCCATTTCGATGAAAAACCTAATATCGTATGCCCGCAAAAGAGGTGGGAAATCCATGTCTGATAAGCTGGCAGCAGAAATTATCGACGCATTCAACGAACAAGGCGGTGCGTTCAAAAGAAAAGAAGATATGCACAAGATGGCAGAAGCTAACCGTGCATTCGCTCATTTTAGATTTTAATCGAACCCTAAATTAAGAGAAGCAAAGATGGCTAAATCATCAGACGAACAATTAAAATATACCAGAAACATCGGTATCATGGCGCATATCGATGCCGGAAAGACTACGACCTCTGAACGTATTCTTTTCTATACCGGTTTGACTCATAAAATCGGGGAAGTGCACGATGGTGCCGCTACGATGGACTGGATGGAACAAGAACAAGAACGCGGTATTACCATTACCTCGGCTGCAACCACTACGTGGTGGAATTACGGGAATGAAAAATTCAAAATCAATTTGATTGACACCCCGGGGCACGTGGACTTTACGGCAGAAGTAGAACGCTCCTTGCGCATCCTCGATGGAGCAGTGGCAACGTTCTGTGCCGTTGGTGGTGTAGAACCCCAGAGTGAAACCGTATGGCGTCAGGCTGACAAATACAACGTTCCCCGTGTAGGCTACGTTAATAAGATGGACCGCTCCGGCGCAAACTTCTTTGAAGTTGTCCGCCAATTAAGAGAGGTGTTGGGCGCCAATCCTTGTCCCATCCAAGTACCTATCGGTGCGGAAGAAACCTTCAAAGGCGTTGTTGACCTGATTAAAATGAAAGCTATTTTCTGGCACGATGAAACCATGGGTGCCGATTACAGCATCGAAGATATTCCGGCCAACCTGTTGGATGAATGTCAGGAATGGAGGGACAAAATGTTGGAGAAAGTTGCAGAATGCGACGACGCTCTGATGGAAAAATATTTTGAAGATCCCGAATCAATTACGGAAGAAGAGTTGAAAGCTGCCATCCGCAAAGGAACCATCGCGATGCAGATCGTTCCGATGTTGTGCGGTTCATCTTTCAAGAATAAAGGCGTACAGACTTTGTTGGATGCCGTTTGTGCTTATTTGCCCAGCCCGGTAGATACTCCCGCCGTAGTAGGCCATCTGCCCGGAGACCCGGATACCGAAGTAAAAAGACATCCCTCTTCCAGCGAACCCATGGCTGCGTTGGCCTTTAAAATCGCTGTTGACCCGTATGTGGGACGTCTCTGTTTCTTCCGCGTCTATTCAGGCGATTTGGAAGCCGGTTCATACGTGTTGAATACCCGTTCAGGTAAAAAAGAACGTGTATCGCGTTTGTTCCAGATGCACTCCAACAAACAGAACCCCAAAGAGGTGATCGGTTGTGGTGATATCGGTGCCGGTGTCGGTTTCAAAGATATCCGTACGGGTGATACCCTGTGCGATGAAAATGCCCCGATCGTATTGGAAGCCATGGATTTCCCCGCTCCCGTGATCGGTATTGCCGTAGAACCCAAAACCCAGAAAGACCTCGACAAACTGGGTATCGGTTTGCAGAAGTTGGCAGAAGAAGACCCCACATTTACGGTTAAAACAGACGAAGAAACCGGACAGACCGTCATCAGCGGTATGGGTGAGCTTCACTTGGAAATCATCATCGACCGTTTGCGCCGCGAATTTAAAGTAGAATGTAACCAGGGTCGTCCTCAGGTTTCTTACAAGGAAGCCATTACCAAACCGGTTGAATTGCGCGAAGTGTACAAGAAACAGACCGGTGGTCGTGGTAAATTTGCCGATATTATCGTACGTGTAGAACCGGTTGATCCCGGATTTGAAGGCAGTCTGCAATTTGTGGATGAAGTAAAAGGCGGTAACATCCCCAAAGAGTTCATCCCCTCTATTCAGAAAGGTTTCGCTACGGCGATGAAAAACGGTGTTTTGGCCGGCTATCCGGTAGATCAACTCAAAGTAACGGTGATAGACGGATCGTTCCACCCGGTCGATTCAGACCAACTCTCATTCGAAGTCTGCGCTATCCAAGCCTTCAAGAAAGCTTGTGAAAAAGCCGGACCCGTTCTGTTGGAACCGATGATGAAGATAGAGGTGGTAACCCCCGAAGAAAGCATGGGAGACGTGATCTCCGACTTGAATAAACGCCGTGGACAAGTAGAAGGTATGGAATCGAGCCGTTCAGGCGCTCGGGTGGTGAAAGCAAAAGCCCCGTTGGCAGAAATGTTCGGTTACGTAACAGCGTTGCGTACCATCACCTCGGGACGTGCCACATCCACCATGTCTTTCTCCCACTATACCGAAGTAGGAAGCTCTATTGCCAAACAGGTGCTGACAGAAGTAAAAGGAAGAGTGGATTTATTGTAAAAACTATACAAATATCGATATGAGCCAAAAAATCAGAATTAAATTAAAATCTTACGATCACAGCTTGGTCGATAAATCAGCTGAAAAGATTGTTAAGACGGTAAAATCCACGGGAGCGGTAGTCAGCGGTCCGATACCCCTGCCCACTCACAAGCGTATCTTTACCGTGAACCGTTCGACTTTCGTGAACAAAAAGTCAAGAGAACAGTTTGAATTATCATCGTTCAAAAGATTGATCGACATTTACAGCTCAACGGCAAAAACCGTCGATGCGCTGATGAAGTTAGAGTTGCCCAGCGGCGTAGAAGTAGAAATTAAAGTGTGATTTAAAAATTAGTAGAAATGCCAGGATTATTAGGAAAAAAAATCGGAATGACATCCGTTTTCAGTGCCGATGGAAAAAACGTTCCATGCACTGTTGTCGAAGTAGGTCCTTGTGTTGTTACTCAGATCAAGACCGTTGAAAAAGACGGCTATGAAGCTGTACAGGTAGGTTTTTCGGATAAAAAAGAAAAACACACTACCAAACCCGAAATGGGACACTTCCAGAAAGCAGGAGTAACCCCCAAGAGACACTTGGCCGAGTTCAAAGGTTTTGAAACAGAGTACAAGTTAGGCGATGTAATATCAGTGGACCTTTTTGAAGGAACCGATTACGTCGATGTAGTAGGAACCTCCAAAGGTAAAGGTTATCAAGGCGTGGTAAAACGCCACGGTTTCGGAGGAGTAGGTCAAACCACGCACGGACAGCACAACCGTCTGCGTGCCCCCGGTTCTATCGGCGCCTGTTCTTATCCCGCACGCGTGTTCAAAGGAACCCGTATGGCCGGCCAAACCGGAAACGAACGGGTTACCGTACAAAACCTGCAAGTGTTAAAAGTGATTCCCGAACACAACCTTTTGTTATTGAAAGGTTCGGTACCGGGTTGTAAAGGTTCAATCTTAATAATTGAAAAGTAAATGGAACTGAGTGTATATAACATCAAAGGTGAAGATACCGGAAAGAAGGTTGCCTTGAATGATTCTGTATTCGGAATTGAACCTAACGAGCATGCTATCTATTTGGATGTAAAACAATTTATGGCAAACTCTCGTCAAGGAACCCATAAATCCAAAGAGAGAAGCGAAGTTTCAGGAAGTACCCGTAAATTGAAGAAACAAAAAGGTACGGGCGGTGCTCGTAGCGGGGATATCAACTCGCCGGTATTTGTAGGCGGAGGCCGCGTATTCGGTCCCAAGCCCAGAGATTACAGCTTTAAACTGAACAAAAAAGTAAAAAAATTGGCTCGTCGTTCGGCATTAACCCTGAAAGCACAGGAAAATGCGATTGTCGTAGTAGAAGATTTTACTTTTGAAGCTCCCAAGACTAAAGATTTTGTTAGCATAGCAAAAAACTTGCAAGTAGCTGATAAAAAGTTGCTTTTAGTTTTAGCAGAACAAAATAAAAACGTATATTTGTCGGCTCGAAACATCGAAAAGGCAAAAGTTATAACGACCTCAGAACTAAATACCTATGCAATATTGGACAACAAATGCCTGATATTGACGGAAAGTTCTGTGGCTGCTATCAATAACTTTTAATATAAGGAGGCTTGAATAATGGGAATTATTATTAAACCTGTGGTAACTGAAAAAATGACGAAGTTGACTGACAAGTTCAACCGTTATGGGTTTCGGGTAAAAAAAGATGCTAACAAGCTGCAAATAAAAGATGCAGTAGAGAAAATGTACAATGTAACCGTGGTAAAGGTAAATACGATGAACTATGGTGGAAAGAAGAAAAGCCGCTATACCAAATCGGGATTGCTCGAAGGAAAAACATCCGCCTATAAAAAAGCCCTGGTTACGTTGAAAGAAGGAGATACTATTGATTTTTATAGCAATATCTAATTAAAAAATGGCAGTACGTAAATTAAAGCCCACAACACCGGGGCAGAGACACAAAATTATTGGTGCTTTTGATAAAATCACTGCTAGTGCACCAGAAAAGTCTCTTGTAGTAGGTAAAAGAAAAACAGGTGGACGCAACTCGTCAGGTAAAATGACCATGCGTTATATCGGAGGCGGCCACAAGCAGAAGTACAGATTTATCGACTTCAAGAGAGAAAAAGATGGTGTTCCGGCAACTGTAAAAACAATTGAATACGACCCGAACCGTTCGGCTCGCATCGCTTTGTTGTTTTATGCAGACGGAGAAAAACGATACATTATCGCACCCAATGGCTTGGAAGTTGGGACTCAGATAATGTCAGGAGAAAACGCCACCCCCGAAGTAGGAAACGCTTTGCCGTTGGCAAACCTGCCTATTGGTACGATTATTCACAACATTGAATTACGTCCGGGACAAGGCGCAGCACTCGTTCGTTCGGCTGGAGCTTTTGCTCAGTTAACTTCGAGAGAAGGAAATTACGCAATTATCAAATTACCTTCGGGCGAAACCAGAAAGATTCTGGCTTCATGCAAAGCAACAGTAGGAAGCGTAGGTAATTCCGACCATGCGTTGGAAAAATCAGGAAAAGCAGGACGCTCTCGTTGGTTGGGACGTCGTCCTCGTAACCGCGGTGTCGCTATGAACCCGGTTGATCACCCCATGGGTGGTGGTGAAGGACGTGCCTCAGGAGGACATCCTCGTTCAAGAACTGGATTGTATGCTAAGGGCTTGAAGACAAGAGCTCCGAAGAAACACTCCTCTAAGTATATTATTGAAAGAAGGAAAAAGTAATTTGAATAATTGAATAAACTATGAGTCGTTCATTAAAAAAAGGCCCATATATCAGCGTGAAACTGGACAAAAAGGTTGCGGCCATGGAAGAATCGGGCAAAAAGTCTGTTATCAAAACATGGTCGAGAGCATCTATGATTTCTCCGGATTTCGTAGGTCATACTTTTGCCGTACACAATGGTAATAAATTTATTCCCGTATATGTTACCGAAAATATGGTAGGACACAAGTTGGGCGAATTCGCCCCTACCCGCAATTTCCGCGGACATGCCGGTAACAAGAAAAAATAAGGGTCTAACGGGAATGAGAGAAATAGAAATAAAAAAAGAATTATAAAATGGGTGCAAGAAAAAGATTATCAGCCGAAAAACGAAAGGAAGCCCAGAAGACGAAGTACTTTGCGAAGTTGAATGGCGTACCCACCTCTCCTCGGAAAATGCGTCTGGTTGCAGACATGATCCGTGGAATGGAGGCTTTCAAAGCATTGGGTGTGCTGAAATTCTCTACCAAAGAGGCTTCCGCTAGACTTGAAAAATTATTGCGTTCTGCTATTGCTAACTGGGAACAGAAAAACGAAAAGAAAGCAGAAACCGGAGAATTGTACATATCTGAAATATTTGTCGATTCGGCAACCATGTTGAAAAGACTTCGTCCGGCTCCGCAAGGAAGAGGGTATAGAATCCGCAAACGTTCTAACCACGTAACTTTGTTTGTTGATACAATGAGTAGTAAAAACGATAACCAAAATTAATGCCAGATGGGACAGAAAGTAAATCCGATAAGTAACCGTTTAGGAATCGTCAGAGGATGGGATTCCAATTGGTATGGCGGCAAAAACTATGGAGATACCTTGTTGGAAGACAGCAAAATCCGCAAGTATCTGAATGCCCGTCTTGCAAAAGCGAGTGTATCACGTATCGTTATAGAACGTACGTTGAAACTGATTACGATTACCGTATGTACGGCCCGTCCGGGTATTATCATCGGTAAAGGCGGACAAGAAGTTGACAAACTCAAAGAAGAGTTGAAAAAGATTACAGACAAAGATGTACAGATTAACATCTATGAAGTAAAACGTCCGGAACTCGACGCCGTTATCGTAGCCAATAATATCGCTCGCCAGATCGAAGGAAAAATCGCTTACCGCAGAGCTGTGAAAATGGCAATCGCCTCTACCATGCGTATGGGAGCAGAAGGAATCAAGGTAATGGTATCTGGCCGTTTGAACGGAGCAGAAATGGCACGTTCTGAAATGTACAAGGAAGGCAGAACACCGTTGCATACCTTGCGTGCAGATATCGACTACGCATTGGGAGAAGCCCTGACCAAGGTAGGTTTGATAGGCGTAAAGGTTTGGATTTGCCGGGGAGAAGTCTATGGTAAAAAAGATTTGGCCCCCTCCTTTGCCAATAATGCCAAAGAAGCCCGTTCAGGACATGCCAATGCCGGCGGTCGTCCCAGAGGCGGTTTCAAGAAAAACAAAAAGTAAATCGTTTAACGAATTGAATTAGCGAAACATGTTACAACCGAAGAAGACAAAGTTCAGAAGACAGCAAAAAGGGCGTATGAAAGGATACGCTCAAAGAGGAAATCAGCTGGCATTCGGTTCTTTTGGAATAAAGGCCTTGCAAAGTAAATGGTTGACCGGTCGTCAGATAGAAGCAGCCCGTGTGGCCGTTACCCGGTATATGCAACGTCAAGGTCAAATCTGGATCAGAATATTCCCGGATAAACCAATTACCAAAAAACCTGCCGAAGTACGTATGGGTAAAGGAAAAGGTTCGCCCGAAGGATTCGTGGCACCTGTTACCCCAGGAAGAATATTGATAGAAGTAGAAGGCGTACCTTTTGATGTCGCCAAAGAAGCATTGCGTTTGGCCGCACAGAAACTTCCGGTAACGACTAAGTTTATTGTTCGTCGCGATTACGATGCAACTCAAAATGTGTAAATAGGTATGAAAACTGCAGAAATAAAAGAATTAAGTAACACGGAACTCGAAGAGAGAATTGCAGCAGAAGTGGCTCAGTTGGAACAACTGAAAATCAACCACGCTATCTCTCCGTTGGATAGCCCTGCACAGATAAAAGTTCACCGCAAGACCATTGCGCGCATGAAGACAGAGTTACGCGAAAGAGAACTAAACAAAAAATAACCAATTGACCTGATGGAAACAAGAAATTTAAGAAAAGAAAGAGTCGGGGAGGTTTTCAGTAATAAGATGGACCGTACCATTACGGTAGTTGTAAAATGGAAAGAAAAACACCCCATATATGGTAAATTCGTTAACAAGACGAAGAAATATCATGCTCATGACGAAAAGAACGAATGCAACATCGGCGATACGGTTAGAATTATGGAAACTCGTCCGCTGAGCAAAACCAAGAGATGGAGATTAGTGGAAATAATCGAAAGGGCTAAGTAATATGATACAACAAGAATCAAGACTTACCGTAGCAGATAACAGTGGCGCAAAAGAAGTGCTGTGTATCCGCGTATTGGGCGGAACCGGAAGACGCTATGCCACCGTTGGGGATATTATCGTAGTAGCAGTAAAAAGCACGATCCCTTCAAGTGATGTGAAGAAAGGAGCCGTTTCTAAGGCTGTTATTGTTCGTACCAAGAAAGAAATTCGCCGTGCCGACGGATCCTATATCCGTTTTGACGACAACGCTTGCGTATTGTTGAACAACGCCGGAGAAATCCGCGGTAGCCGTATCTTTGGTCCGGTTGCCAGAGAATTGCGTGCCACGAACATGAAAATTGTATCATTGGCGCCCGAAGTACTTTAATGTCGTAAAAAAGAGAAGTAATGAGTAAATTACATGTAAAAAAAGGCGATACCGTTTACGTGAATGCCGGCGAAGACAAAGGGAAAACCGGCCGCGTGTTGCGCGTTCTCGTTAAAAAGGAACGGGCCATTGTAGAAGGTATCAATATGGTATCCAAACATACCAAGCCCAATGCAAAACATCCCCAGGGGGGCATAATAAAAATGGAAGCTCCTATCCATCTTTCTAATCTGAACCCGATTGACCCCAAGAGCGGAAAACCGACTCGTATCGGCCGTAAAAGAAACGAAGCAGGAGTTTTAGTGCGTTATTCAAAAAAATCAGGAGAGGAGATTAAATAATGAGCAGTACCGCCAATCTTAAAAAAGAATACAAAGAAAGAATCGTTCCTGCCTTGATGAAAGAGTTTAACTATTCAACGGTAATGCAGGTTCCCGTACTCAAGAAAATTGTTTTAAACCAAGGCTTGGGTCTGGCAGTTGCCGATAAGAAGATTATCGAAACGGCCATCAACGAACTGACCGCTATTTCAGGGCAGAAAGCAGTTGCAACTCTTTCCCGCAAAGATATATCTAACTTTAAATTGCGTAAAAAAATGCCGATCGGCGTGATGGTAACCCTGCGTCGTGAACGTATGTACGAATTTTTGGAAAGATTGATTCGTGTTGCTCTTCCCCGTATTCGGGACTTTAAAGGTATTGAAGGCAAACTCGACGGAAGAGGAAATTATACGTTAGGAATTCAGGAACAAATCATTTTCCCCGAAATTAATATTGATAATATTAGTAAACTTTTGGGAATGAATATTACCTTTGTAACCTCTGCAAAAACAGACGAAGAAGGGTATGCGTTGTTGAAGGAATTCGGATTACCTTTTAAAAATGCAAAAAAAGACTAAGTTATGGCAAAAGAATCGATGAAAGCCCGTGAGGTAAAAAGAGCAAAACTCGTTGCTAAATACGCTGCCAAAAAAGCACAGCTTAAAGCAGAAGGCAACTACGAAGCTCTTCAACTCTTGCCTAAAAATGCTTCACGCGTACGTTTGCACAACCGTTGCAAACTGACCGGACGTCCGAAAGGGTATATGCGCCAGTTCGGAATTTCCCGTATTCAGTTCCGTGAAATGGCATCGGCAGGTTTGATCCCCGGCGTTAAAAAAGCAAGCTGGTAAGATAAAGCACAGAAGGTTAAATATTGTCCGGAAGCTCCGGATCAATTTAAACAATAAATTATGACAGATCCAATAGCAGATTATTTGACAAGATTGCGGAATGCTATTAAAGCACAACACAGAGTAGTTGAAATTCCCGCATCGAATTTGAAAAAGGAGATCACCAGAATCCTTTTCGAAAAAGGCTACATTCTCAATTATAAGTTTGTAGAAGAAGGGTGCAGAGGTACGATCAAGATCGCCCTCAAATATGACCCGGTAAATAAAGTAAATGCAATCAAGAAACTCATCCGAGTTTCATCTCCCGGTTTGCGTCAATATACCGGCTACAAAGATATGCCCCGTGTATTGAATGGCTTGGGTATTGCTATTCTTTCTACCTCCAAGGGAGTGATGACCAATAAAGAAGCCCGCGATATGATGATCGGTGGCGAAGTATTATGTTACGTGTACTAATTAGGAGGAAAAGAATATGTCAAGAATAGGAAAATTACCCATTAATATCCCTGCCGGAGTAACCGTTGCAATAAACGGTACGGAAGTAAAAGTAAAGGGACCCAAAGGAGAATTGGTGCAAAATGTAAATCCCGACATCAAAGTCGAAATGGATGGAAATACGTTGCACGTATCACGTCCTTCCAATGATAAAGAACACCGTGCTTTACATGGTTTGTATCGTGCTTTGATTCACAATATGGTGGTAGGCGTATCAGAAGGATACAAAAAAGAACTCGAATTGGTCGGCGTTGGTTACCGTGCCGCTAACAACGGACAGGTATTGGAACTTTCGCTCGGATATTCGCACAATATCTATCTGAAATTGCCCAAAGAGATTAAAGTAGAAACAAAATCAGAAAGAAATAAAAACCCGTTGATTCTGTTGGAATCTTGCGATAAACAACTTATCGGGCAAGTATGCGCAAAAATCCGTACATTCCGCAAGCCTGAACCTTACAAAGGAAAAGGTATCAAGTTCGTAGGCGAAGTATTGCGTAGAAAATCAGGAAAATCGGCTGGTGCTAAATAATTCACGTAAATAGGTTATTATCATGGTAAGTAAAACAGAAAGAAGACAAAAGATAAAACTCCGCATACGTGGAAAAATATCCGGAACAGCCGAATGTCCGCGTATGACAGTGTTTAGAAGTAACAAGCAAATATATGTACAACTGGTTGACGATACGGAAGGCAAGACATTGGCCTCGGCATCGTCCAAAGGATTGTCCGGAGCGCCGAAAAAAGAGCTTGCCGCTCAGGTAGGACAGGCAATTGCCCAAAAGGCGAAAGAAGCCGGAATCACCACAGTTGTATTCGACCGTAACGGTTATTTGTATCACGGAAGAGTTAAAGAATTGGCAGATGCTGCCCGTAACGGTGGACTTAAATTTTAATAGAGATGGCAGGAATTAACAATAGAGTAAAATCAACTAACGACCTGGAGTTAAAAGACAGATTGGTTGCAATCAACCGTGTAACCAAAGTAACGAAAGGGGGACGTACTTTTAGTTTCTCTGCAATAGTAGTAGTAGGTAACGAAGACGGAATCGTTGGCTGGGGCTTGGGAAAAGCCAGTGAAGTAACGGCCGCTATCGCCAAAGGCGTAGAAGCTGCCAAAAAGAATTTGATAAAAGTTCCCGTTTTGAAAGGGACGATTCCGCACGAACAATCCGCCAAATTCAGCGGCGCACAAGTGTTCCTCAAACCCGCATCTCACGGTACCGGGGTGAAAGCCGGGGGTGCTATGCGTGCCGTTCTGGAAAGCGTGGGAATTACCGACGTGCTTGCCAAATCAAAAGGTTCATCCAATCCTCACAACTTGGTAAAGGCTACTTTGGCTGCTTTGAGCGAAATGAGAGATGCCAGTATGGTAGCCCAGAATAGAGGAATTTCAATGGAAAAAGTATTTAAAGGTTAATTCGGGAGGGTTATTCAATGGAAACAATCAAGATTAAACAAGTAAAAAGTAGAATCAAATGCCCCGCAGTTCAGAAAAGAACACTCGATGCTTTAAAACTGACCAAAATGAACCGCGTGGTAGAACACGAAGCTACCCCTCAGATCATGGGTATGATAGCCAAAGTGAGACATTTGATTGCTATTGTAGATTAATTCACCGTACGAAAAAAAGAATTGCAATATGAATTTAAGTAATTTAAAACCTGCAGAAGGTTCTACAAAAACAAGAAAGAGAATTGGTCGCGGATCAGGTTCTGGCTTGGGTGGAACTTCTACCAGAGGCCACAAAGGAGCCAAATCAAGATCCGGTTATTCTAAAAAGATCGGGTTTGAAGGCGGACAGATGCCTTTGCAACGCCGTTTGCCCAAATTTGGTTTCAAAAATATCAACCGCGTAGAATATAAAGCCATCAATATCGACGTATTACAAACTTTGGCAACCGAAAAGAAGTTGGAAAAGATAGATGTGGATACCTTGATTGAAGCCGGCTTCATATCTAAAAAACAGTTAGTAAAGATTCTTGGCAAAGGAGAACTCACTGCAAAATTAGAAGTAGCAGCACACGCTTTCTCTAAAACGGCAGAAGCCGCTATCGTTGCCGCAGGTGGAACAGTAGTTAAACTCTAAATCCATGAGAGCAATAGAAACTATAAAAAATATTTGGAAGATTGAAGATCTGAGAAATCGGATCTTCACTACTATCCTGTTGGTAGCCATCTACCGATTGGGAACATTTGTAGTGCTTCCGGGTATAGATCCGGCCGATTTGACAAAATTACAAGGTCAGACAAGCGGGGGACTTCTCCAATTGTTGGATATGTTCTCCGGGGGTGCGTTTTCAAACGCTTCTGTTTTTGCATTAGGTATCATGCCTTATATCTCCGCATCCATCGTGGTGCAGCTTTTGGGTATGGCGTTGCCCTCGTTCCAGAAATTACAGCGGGAAGGAGAGAGCGGAAGGCGGAAACTGAACCAATATACCCGTTACCTGACCGTTATCATTTTGTTGATGCAGGCTCCCACCTATATGTTGAATCTGGGAACCCAGCTGGCTCCTGTGGGAGCTTCACTGCCGGGAGGAGTATGGTTTATAGTTTCTTCTACCATCATTCTCGCAGCAGGCAGTATGTTTGTGTTGTGGCTGGGTGAACGCATTACCGATAAAGGTGTAGGGAATGGAATTTCGTTTATCATATTGGTAGGTATTATTGCCCGCCTGCCGGAATCGTTGGCCCAGGAGTTCATCCAGAGAGCTTCTTCGTCATCCGGAGGTTTGGTGGCATTTATTGCTGAAATCGTATTCCTGTTGTTTGTGATCGCCCTCTCTATTCTGTTGGTACAGGGAACACGCAAGGTGCCCGTACAATATGCCAAACGTATCGTGGGCAATAAACAATACGGAGGAGCCAGACAATATATCCCGTTAAAGGTAAACGCCGCAGGTGTAATGCCGATCATTTTTGCTCAGGCAATCATGTTTATCCCCATTACGCTGGTGGGCTTCAACCCGGAAAGATCCAGCGCATTCTGGACCTCATTCCTGACCGGTTCGGGATTCTTGTATAACGCGATATTCGCATTGTTGATCATTTTGTTTACCTATTTCTATACGGCTATAACGATCCAGCCTACCCAGATGGCAGAGGATATGAAACGGAACAACGGATTTATTCCGGGAATCAAACCGGGGAAGAAAACGGCAGATTACTTGGATAGTATCATGTCGCGCATTACCTTGCCGGGATCCATATTCCTCGCTATTGTTGCCATATTGCCGGCTTTTGCTCAGTTGTTTGGCGTTTCGCACGGCTTTGCCCAATTCTTCGGAGGTACCTCTCTGTTGATTTTGGTAGGGGTAGTATTGGATACCTTGCAGCAGGTAGAGAGCCATTTGTTAATGCGTCATTACGACGGATTGCTGAAAAGTGGAAGAATAAAAGGACGTTCAGGTTCAATAGCGCTTAATTAAGAGGTTGGCATAAAATGATTTATCTTAAAACAGATGAAGAAATAGAGTTGTTGCGTGAAGCAAATTTGCTGGTTGGAATGACTTTGGGCGAAGTTGCCAAGTGGATCAAACCGGGGATTTCTACACTCAAACTCGATGCCATTGCCGAAGAATTTATCAGAGACCACGGCGCAGTCCCGGGATTTAAGGGATACGGCGGATTTCCGAGTACTATATGTGCTTCGGTCAATGACAAGGTGGTACACGGTTTTCCCTCCGAATACGAGCTTCGTGAAGGCGATATCATATCGGTGGATTGTGGAGCCGTAAAAAACGGATTCAACGGCGATTCAACTTATACATTCTGTGTAGGAGAGGTAGCCCCGGAGGTATTGGCCCTGTTGAAGACGACCAAGGAGTCTCTTTATATCGGCATAGAACATGCGGTAGTCGGCAAACGGCTGGGAGACATCAGCGAGTCGATTCAGAGCTATTGTGAGGCGCGAGGATATAGCGTTGTACGGGAGTTGTGCGGACACGGTGTCGGCAGACATTTGCATGAAGACCCCGAGGTTCCCAACTACGGACGCAGAGGCACGGGCCCCTTGTTGAAAAACGGTATGGTGATAGCCATTGAGCCCATGATCAATTTGGGGAAACGCCACATCGTCATAGAACGGGATGGATGGACCACCCGTACACGAGACGGTAAGCCTTCGGCCCATTTTGAGCATACGATTGCCGTACGTCCCGGAAAGGCAGACATATTGTCCTCTTTTGCGTATGTAGAAGAAGTTTTAGGAGAAAAATCAATTTAAAAGATCTCAACAATATATGGCTAAACAGGCAGCAATAGAACAAGATGGCATCATCGTAGAAGCATTGTCGAATGCAATGTTTCGGGTGGAATTGGAGAATGGACATGAGATAACGGCCCATATCTCGGGAAAGATGCGTATGCACTATATCAAGATTTTACCCGGTGATAAAGTGAAGGTAGAGATGTCGCCGTACGATTTAAGTAAAGGAAGAATAGCGTTTAGATATAAATAATAGACACATAAAGATATGAAAGTAAGAGCATCATTAAAGAAACGTACGCCCGATTGCAAAATCGTGAGAAGAAACGGTCGCTTGTACATTATTAACAAGAAAAATCCTAAGTATAAACAACGTCAAGGATAATTTATTATTTTTGCAAAATAAATAATTCATTATATGGCTATAAGAATAGTTGGAGTAGACCTGCCGCAAAATAAAAGAGGCGAAATAGCGTTGACCTATATCTATGGAATCGGTCGTAGCGCTTCAAATACCATTTTAGCAAAAGCCGGTATCGATAAAAATATCAAAGTAAAAGACTGGACAGACGAACAGTCGGCCAAGGTGCGTGAAATTATCGGATCGGAATACAAAGTGGAAGGAGAACTTCGGTCAGAAGTTCAGTTGAATATCAAACGTCTTATGGATATAGGTTGTTACCGTGGTATCCGTCATCGTATCGGTTTGCCCGTAAGAGGACAAAGTACCAAGAATAACGCCCGTACACGTAAAGGTAGAAAGAAAACAGTTGCTAATAAGAAAAAGGCTACTAAATAATAAGAGTTAAATATGGCAAAAAAAACAGTCGCAGCTAAGAAGAGAAATGTGAAAGTTGACGCGATGGGTCAATTGCACGTTCTTGGCTTGAGAAAAGTAAAAGCGTATGTGAAAGGACCCGGTAACGGACGTGAATCTGCCATCAGGACAGTGCACGGAGCCGGTATCGAAGTAACAGAAATCATCGATGTTACTCCGCTTCCTCACAATGGATGTCGTCCTCCGAAAAGAAGAAGAGTTTAAAAACCGTATTCTATTCGATTAAAGAATCTAGAATTGTGAAAAGATTGCACCATCTCCTCTCTGTAATCGCGGCTGCACGATTCCGGGTTTGTTTGAAAGTATAATTTTAATAATAATTAGAAATGGCAAGATATACCGGACCTAAAACAAGAATTGCTCGTAAATTTGGTGAGGCTATTTTCGGCCCTGACAAAGTCCTGACGAAAAAGAACTATCCTCCGGGACAGCACGGGGCTAATAGAAGAAAGAAAACCTCTGAATATGGTATTCAGTTGCGTGAAAAACAAAAGGCGAAATATACCTATGGCGTATTGGAAAAACAATTCCGTAACCTTTTTGAAAAGGCTTCTCGTACCAAAGGTATCAAAGGTGAAGTGTTGCTTCAACTGTTGGAAGCTCGTTTGGATAATGTCGTATTCCGTATGGGTATCGCTCCTTCACGTCCCGCAGCCCGTCAATTGGTTTTGCACAGACACATCGTTGTCGATGGGAAAGTGGTAAACATCCCCTCTTTCTCGGTAAAACCCGGACAAATTGTCGGTGTACGCGAAAAATCAAAATCCTTGGAAGTAATTGGCGACTCGCTATCCGGATTCAATCACAGTAAATATCCTTGGATTGAATGGGACCAAAACTCATTAAGCGGTAAATTCCTGCATTTGCCTGAGAGAGCCGATATTCCAGAAAATATCAAAGAACAGTTGATCGTAGAATTGTACTCTAAATAAAAAGTGATTCCATGGCGATATTAGCATTTCAAAAACCTGATAAAGTCTTGATGTTGGAAGCGGATGCGTTTTTCGGTAAATTCGAATTCCGTCCCTTGGAGCCCGGTTACGGTATTACAGTGGGTAATGCCTTGCGCCGTATCCTTTTATCTTCCCTCGAAGGCTTTGCCATCACCTCTATTCGTATTGATGGTGTAGAACATGAGTTTTCAACGATCCCCGGAGTAATCGAGGATGTTACGAATATCATTCTTAACCTGAAACAAGTTCGGTTCAAGCAGGTTGTAGAAGAGGTGGAAACTGAAAAAGTAACCGTTACGATTTCAGGCACCGAGGTGTTTAAAGCTGGCGATATCGGCAAATATCTGACAGGTTTTGAAGTGTTGAACCCTGACCTGGTTATTTGTCATGTTGACCCCAGCGCAAGCTTCCAAATGGATATCAACATTGGTGGAGGCCGTGGGTATGTCCCCGCGGATGAAAACCGGAATCCGAATGACGACATCAATGTAATCGCTATCGATTCTATCTTTACTCCGATCCGCAATGTAAAATATTCCATTGAAAATTTCCGCGTTGAGCAGAAAACAGACTACGAAAAACTGATATTGGAAATTACTACCGATGGATCCATCCATCCCAAAGAAGCCTTGAAAGAGGCCGCCAAGATCCTGATTTATCACTTTATGTTGTTCTCCGATGAGAAAATTACATTGGAAACGACAGATGCCGATGGCAATGAAGAGTTCGACGAAGAAGTGTTGCATATGCGCCAATTGCTCAAAACCAAATTGGTGGATATGGAATTGTCGGTTCGTGCGTTGAACTGCTTGAAATCGGCCGATGTGGAAACATTGGGAGAATTGGTAGTGTTCAATAAAACCGATTTGTTGAAGTTCAGAAACTTCGGTAAAAAATCACTTACCGAGCTGGATGAATTGCTGGCAAACTTGAACCTTTCATTTGGAATGGATATTTCGAAATATAAATTAGATAAAGAGTAAAACGATGAGACATAATAAAAAATTCAATCATTTGGGTCGTACGAAATCTCACCGCGATGCAATGCTTTCCAATATGGCCACCTCTTTGATTCTTCACAAAAGAATCTTTACCACTGTTGCCAAAGCCAAAGCACTGAGAATGTACGTTGAGCCGATATTAAACAGATCAAAACAAGATACGACCAATTCGCGCCGTGTGGTATTTAAATACCTTCAAAGTAAAGAAGCCGTTACGGAACTTTTCAAAGAAATCGCTGCTAAAATAGCAGACCGTCCGGGTGGATATACCCGTATCCTGAAAACAGGAAACCGTTTGGGTGATGCCGCTAAGATGTGTTTCATTGAATTGGTTGATTACAATGAAAATATGCTGAAAGAAAAAGCTACTAAGAAAGCTACCAGAACCCGTCGTTCTTCTAAGAAGAAGGCAGAAGAAACTGCGGCTCCTGTGGCAGCAGCTGAAAATGAAGCTCCGGCAGCGTCAGCCCCTGTTGAAGAGGCTCCGGCAGCTCCGGCAGAAGAAAAACCGGCAGAATAGTATTTTTACGATATTTATTTCTGGGAAAAAGGATGATTCTCCGATGAATCATCCTTTTTTATTTACCTATATTTATCGATTGTTTACCAACAAAGAGGCCGTTAAATTTGTTTTTCAACATAAAACAGATTTGATTATGGAAATTGTAAAAATTTTAGGACGAGAAATCCTGGATTCAAGAGGAAATCCGACCGTAGAAGTAGATGTAATGCTCGCCTCGGGTGTTAAGGGGAGGGCCGCCGTTCCCTCGGGAGCATCCACCGGTAGCCACGAAGCCCTCGAATTAAGAGATGCCGATAAAAAGCGGTATGCCGGCAAAGGTGTTCTTAAAGCAGTCGAAAACATCAATACGATCATAGCCCCGGCATTGTATGGTAAATGTTCGCTCGATCAGATGAATCTGGATAAAATGTTGATCGACCTGGATGGGACCCAGTCCAAATCCAAATTAGGAGCCAATGCCATACTGGGAGTCTCCCTGGCCGTTGCAAAAGCTGCCGCATCGTATCTGGATATTCCCCTTTATCGCTATATCGGCGGATCGAACGCGTATGTCCTGCCGGTTCCGATGATGAATATTATCAATGGCGGTTCTCATTCGGATGCCCCTATCGCTTTTCAGGAATTTATGATTCGCCCTGTGGGAGCCGTTAGCTTCAAGGAGGGATTGCGTATGGGCGCGGAGGTATTCCATGCGTTGAAATCGGTATTGCATAAACGAGGGTTAAGTACCGCCGTAGGCGATGAAGGAGGCTTTGCTCCGGCCCTGAAAGGGACCGAAGATGCCCTCGAATCGATCCTTCAAGCCATCGAACAGGCCGGTTATGCGCCCGGGAAAGAGGTCCGTATTGCGCTGGATTGCGCTTCGTCCGAGTTTTATAAAAATGGCATTTATGACTATACTGTTTTTGAAGGATCGGCAGGAGCCAAACGTTCCTCCCAGGAACAGGCAGAATACCTGAAAACATTGATTTCAAACTATCCCATAGATTCGATAGAAGACGGTATGAGTGAGGACGATTGGGCTGGTTGGCGTCTGTTGACCGATTTAATTGGCGATAAATGCCAGCTGGTAGGAGATGATCTTTTTGTAACCAATGTCGATTACCTGAAAAAAGGAATCTTGGCGGGATGTGCAAACTCTATATTGGTAAAGGTAAATCAGATAGGAACTCTTACGGAAACCCTTTGGGCTATTGAGATGGCGCAGCGAAACGGTTATACGGCGGTCATTTCTCATCGCTCAGGCGAAACAGAAGATGCTACCATTGCAGATATTGCCGTGGCCACCAATGCCGGACAGATTAAAACCGGATCGTTAAGCCGCTCGGACAGAATGGCAAAATATAATCAACTACTGCGGATAGAAGAGGAGCTGGGCACTTCGGCTCAGTATGGATACCCTATATTAAGGAAGTAAAACGCCCCTGAGTAGAAACAGAAAGGAAAAACATTCCTGTTTTGTCAGGATGCCATGTTTATTCCCGCATCATACAAGAAGACCGTTTTAGTAAATAACCGTTGCTAAAACGGTTTTTTCGTGATAGCCCTTTGTCTGCTTTATGATTAAAACGAGTATTGTTTGTTTTGTTGTGTGTTTGGAGGTAAAATTTTTTTTCTTAGATAGCGTTGTATATCAATTTATTATATTGCCTGAGAAAAATAATAACAAAAAAAGGCATTAAAAAGTTTGGAGGGAAAGATAAGGGGTAGTATCTTTGCCGAGCTTTTCAGGACGAACCCCGGGGGTTGGCGAGATTCAGAAAGAGCCAGCCGGTCTTTGAAAGCAAAAGAGGGGGGCGTTAGTAAGGAAGAGCAAAGCACATTGAAAGCGTAAAAAAAGACAAAAGCACAAAGGAAACAATAACGGGGAAGACCCGGCAATTTTTTCCAGGAAACCATTCGAGCCGAGAGGGATCACAAAGAGATTCATACAACGAAGAGTTTGATCCTGGCTCAGGATGAACGCTAGCGACAGGCCTA
>CASGEW010000010.1 GCA_949300615.1 uncultured Bacteroidales bacterium | reverse complement strand
TCCACAGCGGTTTGGGATGTAAATGCGTAGGAGCCAAGGTAAACGGCAAAAACCAGACCATCCGTTACCAGGTGAAAAGTGGCGATACGATAGAGATATTGACCGCTCCGGCACAAACCCCCAAACGGGATTGGCTGAACATCGTCTCCACCTCGAAAGCCCGTGTCAAGATAAAACAATCGTTGAAAGAGCTCGAACTGAAAGAGAGCGAATTCGGGAAAGAGCTGTTGCAACGCCGCTTCAAAAACCGGAAAATAGAGGTGGATGAAGCCCTACTGATGCGTTTTATCAAGAAAAAAGGATACAAAACCGTTACGGATTTCTATTATGCGCTGGCTTCTGAGAAACTCGACGTGAACGATGCCATCGATCAATATGTAGAACTTGGCAGAAAAGAGAACTCCGAAACCGTAGAACAACGCACGGCCGAAAATTTCGTGGTCCGTTCCGAAGAGGTCTCCGACAAAGAAGACGTGTTGGTTATCGACCAGAACCTGAAAAACGTCGAATACAAGCTGGCCAAATGTTGCAACCCCATTTACGGAGATGAGATATTCGGATTCGTATCTACGCAAGGCAGTATTAAAATCCACCGTACCGACTGTCCCAATGCCGCCCAGATGAGGGCTCGGTTCGGATACCGGGTGGTAAAAGCCCGCTGGTCTGGCAAACAGGGAAGCCAATATACGGCTATCCTACGAGTTGTCGGGCACGACGACATCGGTATCGTAACCAATATTACTTCTATCATTTCTAAGGAAAAAAAAGTATCTTTGCGGACAATAAACATCGATTCTACCGACGGGCTCTTTCAGGGGCATATTTCCGTATTGGTCGAGGATATTTCGGCATTGGAGAGTCTGATACGGAAAATAAGAACCGTAAAAGGAGTGAAAAGTGTAGAACGTTCAAAAACAAGATGACGATGAAAAAGAAAATAAGATATGTTTCGTTCCTCCTGGGAATAACCCTGATGACCGCAGCTTGTTCGGGTGCAGACGAAAAAGCGCAGGCCCGTTACGATCATGCCGAACAGTTAATGAACGAGATGCGTTTCTCCGAAGCTAAATTAGAGCTGGATTCGGTTCGTATCCTATATCCTAAAAGTTACGAAGTTATTAAAAAAGGGTTGCAGTTAATGCGCACCATCGAGATGCGTGAAGCGGAAAGAACGATTTTTTATTCCGATAGTTTATTAAATGTATTGCAGGCTCAGGTAGAACCTCTGACAAAGAATTTTGTATTTGAAAAAGACTCCGCGTACCAGACAACGGGCTCGTACATCCACAAGACACAACAGATAGAACGCAATATCGAGCGGAATTATTTACGGACGCAAGTGGATGAATCCGGGAAATTGCAAATAGCGAGCGTCTATTTCGGGCGAAAACCGATAGAACATCACTCCATGAGACTGGACTTGAAAGACGGTGTGTTTGCTCAAACCGAGGAAATACCATACGATGGCGGGACGAACTATCGCTTTACCGATAATGGGAATCAAACCGAAGTGGTTACCTATACCGCAGGCCGCGACGGAGGTGCCGTCGATGTGATTTGTCTCTATCCCCAAGAGCGGATAAAAGTAACTTACCAGGGGAAATCGCCGTATGTCTATTACCTGGATGAACAGAACAAAAAGGCTATTGTCGAAACGGCCGAACTGGCCAAGGTTCTATCTCAAATAACAACTCTGAAACAAAGTAAGACAATGGCTGAACGGAAAATAGAGTTGTTGAAAAAACGAATAGAACAAAAGGCGCAAGAGGAAAGGGAAAAATAATATTATAATAGAATGATAAAAAAAGAAAGGTCGTTTAATCTCGACCTTTCTTTTTTTATTTTATGTTCGTTTTTGGGGGAGGAATGATTTTTTTCTCCGCTTTTTGAAAAAAGCGGAACCAAAAACTTTTTGGTTCTGCGTAGTATCTTGTGCGACAGAAAATAAAGGCTTTTGACTTTTCTACAATTTACGAATTACATTCATTAACTGCTCTCCTAATCCAATGGTATATCCTTGTGAGAAATAGACTACCCGATTAAATGTATCTGCCACAAGAAATAACGGCAGATGTTCTTTTCCTGTCAACTTCATGTTTTCAACGATCATACGTTGAACGGAACCATCGGCATCTATGCCATAAACAATGTTCTTCGGCAATCCCGGAAAATCGCTATGTTTAAATTTCTGCATCTGCTCCTGGGAGGGAAACAACAAAATCATCGTTCTTCCCCAAGCATCGAAATCCGCAGCAACCGCAGCAATATCGCGTAAAGCATGATTGGTGGGCTCTTGGTTTACGCCCAATATCCCTACAACGAAATAACCTCGTCCGGTCGTATTCAACACCGTAGCAGGAGTCTCTTCTTCACCGGTTAATGCTGTAAATCCTGCCTCGGAATTAAACGACCCGATAACCTGGACATCTTTATTGTTTTCCCGCATAACCAAATCTACGGTCGTCGTCTCACCCTCTTTTGTTTCAAAAAACAGGAGACGGCTCAATACTGACCCGCTCGCCATACGGGTTCCGGAAACCAACAGATAAATTCCTGTATCCAAAGATACAGGTTCCTTGAACGCCACATTCCAGGAACCGGCCTCCCCTGCTGGAAAGGTCAATAACTGCAACCGTCCGTCAACTAATTTCGAGAGAGTGAAATGTGTATAATACTGAGGATTCGCTATCAACTTTGATGGAGAGAAATTGAGCTGCAAATTCCCTTGTGGAGAGAACGTTCCGGCTCCGCTTTCAAAATTCACATCTACCCATGTACTATCGCTGAAATATTGTGTCTTTCCGGTAACAGCATCTATGCGGGCAGGAACACCACACGAACGGAGTACCGCCACACAGAAAATATCCCGTGAATGGGTATCGGCCCTTCGCGAGCTCCATACGCCTGATGGAACAACCGGAATATGTTGAGTATTGAGCGTGTCTACTATTTTAATATAATTCTTACACCATGACACCCATTTAGAAGGATCCTCTCTTATTTGACGGATAAACGATTTATCCAGTTTTTTCAGGAAGTTTCCTTTATATTTACTCAACAGCTCATTGGAAATCCGGGGATTCAACACATACTGTGCCCAAAAATCACGCATCAAAGAGTCGCGACAGGGAAACGTATGTTTCAAACAGTCGTGCAATACATCTGCTGGGGTATCGCGTAAATCCTTGTCAGAAATCACCTCCAACAAAAGCATCGCATCTTCTCTTTTCTTATCCGGGACAGACGAAAGGAAAGAGGTGATCTCTGTATGGTTTCCCCGTGATTTAAGCAAAATCTCAACCGCTTTCGTTGAATCGACACCAACCTCCCGGGCAAATTTGATGGCTTCTTGTCGAGACAGGAAGGTTGAGACATATGCCGTCCGCACCGAATCTTCATATGCCAATCGCTTATTATTTATTTCCCGCTGTTCCGGCGATACTTCTACCGCAAGAACGGCTTCTTCGGGTGGAACAATGTTCAACGATAATCCGGAGAAATCTTTCGGTTCTTTTCTCAACACAATGGTCTTTACCGAATCTTTTTGCAACGAAACTTTTTCATACCCGAACAACCCTCCTTTGGATGCCCACACCAACATATCTTTGCATCGGTACGTTTATCGGCCACCGTATAAAACTCTCCGTAATTATACACTTTAAATTCTACACGTGCATCGGAAAGGGCCTGTCCGGCAGCATCGCAAACCGTGATCTGTACCTTGGCCGTCTCTGCATAATTGCCGATAATGTTTATCTCTGTATAATTAGGGGTTATCGACATAACCTCTTCCGGGCCTGTATAACGTCCAAAGACCTTGGTATGCATCAACATCCCGCGACTGGCCGGAGCGTTGAACCATGCCAGATCCAAAACGGGCTCCGGCTCGCAAGCCCCCAGAAAATGCCATTTACCATCTACCCAGGCCTCTACCCAAGCGTGGTTGTCATCGGTATGGGCCCACCGAGGGGTATAGACCTGCCGGGCAGGAATCCCGACAGAACGCAAGGCTGCTACCAAAAAAGTAGATTCCTCTCCGCACCGTCCGTATGCCGTCTTTACCGAAGCTAACGGAGAACTGGTACGCTCGTCCGAGGGGGCATAAATCACTTTCTCATGACACCAGTGGTTGACTTCGAGGACGGCATCGTGCAACGACAGATTTATCACCCTGTCTCGCAATTCGTTATAAAATATCCACCGTGAATCATCCAGATTCTCGTTATTTACCCGTACCGGCAACACAAAATGGCGAAAGATATCTTCGGGAATACGCTTTCCCCAATGCATCTCCTTGCGAGCATAAAACGACGAACGTATATTGTTCAGATAATATTCTCCGCTATAATCGGTAACATCCCCTATTGGCATATAAGCATAAAGGAACATCAATGCCTCTTTTTCTTCAACTGTCAAAGGTAATCTTAAAACAGAGAAAAGGTCTCCCTGAGACATGATCTCCTGCTTTTGCTGAAAATCCTGCTCAACCCTATCGCGGTAATTGGGGTCAGTTATAAAATGGCTTTCGCTGCAAGAAAGGAGCAACGGTAACCCCAGAATCAAAGAAAAAAGCTTTTTCATTTTACAAATTAAAGTTCTTACTATCAGGATATTGAAAATAAACACATTTTGTTATATCTACAACCGGAACATATCCTGTTAAAAACAAATATAATTAATAAAACAAAAATAGAATTTTCTTTCGGAAAAAGCCGAGAATAGTCGCAGAAAAAAAACAACAAAGAATATTTTTTACACTAAGTCTGTCGCCTTCCCAGATAAACAACGGTCAAATAAAAGCCTGTCCCAACATGTGAATAGGAAAGCCTTTTTTATCGCTTTATAGCACAACCATCAGAATCCTATCTACAAGACGAAAAGAGACAGGACATAAATTCATGCAATCTAAAATGAGACGCAAGAAAAGAGTATAATTCTTAATAAAAGTATCAAGATGAGCATGATTTCTGCCTTGGACATGGTGGAATCACGGTGATATTTGCGTTTTGTTGCCGGTTTAAGCGTATATTTTGTCATCATGGCATCAAAAACTTGCAGAAATCATCTGCCATACAAAATAATTTTATAACTTTGCTCTCGGTGATCATAGCGATTATTGTTTGTAAATCTTTGTGATTCAGTACTATAAAGATACAGTAATTTTCACTAATCACCAAATTTACAAGAACTTATAATTCGTCGAACTCACGTTACTTTAAGTAAACGATCAGGAAACATCTTGTTTTGGCAGATAAAGAATTCCTGCTGCCAGATCATGGATATGTAAAAGAGTGGATTCGCCTGTATTTGTTTTTATGAAACCTTTAGTCTTTATCATTCTGTTTTGCGGTTTGTCTTTTGGGGGCATTCGCGGCAATGCACAAACTTCTCAGGCTGTTTTAGGAGATACGCTTGCGTCCGATTTTGAATATCTCGTAGAAATGTTGGAAAGTACTCATCCAGATCCTTATACCGGATTCGGTGGAAAGTTCTTTTTTCGAAAGGCAGCTTTTGAACTGGAAAACCGATTACGTTCCACGCCTCACAGTATGCAGGAATTTTATGATCAGGTTTCGGTTTTTCTTTCAAACATACGGGATGGTCATACCTGGCTGTCCAGTCCTGCTCCATCGGGGGAGCAGATGCAGCGGATGCTACCGTTACGCCTGAAGGTGATACCGGATGGGCTTATTGTGAACGGTTTGCCCAAAACATATCGGCATTTGTTGGGAAGCCGGGTACTCTCGATCCAAGGTGATTCCTTGCAGGCTGTGGTGACTCGTGCTTCGCGATTGAGAGCATGTGAGAATCTTTATGGCAGCTATACCCTTGTATGCAACCAAATATTGCACGAAAAGTTCCTGCACCAGCTCTTTCCGGGACAGAAAGATTCGTTGTGTCTGACTTTGCTGTCACCGGATAACCGTACGGAGCAGGTTACTCTTCCGTTGGAATCTGCAGAGAAGGCTTATGCCGACATAACCGCATTTGTTTCCACTTCCATGCAATTGCCCAAAAAGCAGTTGGAATATCGGTATATCGACAAGGAGAAGCAAGTGATGTACATCAATATTGATATGATTTACGGTCGTGACAATTTTGAATTCATGTACAATAACGGATGGGGAGGAATGGAGCAGCTGGATAATTACTATCGGAATTTGGGTATGAAGATGCCCGCTGATACACTTGAGGCAATCAGGAACCTTGCTTCCTTCTCCGAAACCTTTGCGGAAATGCTGACCGAAATGAAAGATAACCGGTCGGCTACATTGATTATTGACCTTAGAGGCAACTCGGGAGGATGGACACCCATTACGCTTCCTACACTTTATCAGCTTTATGGTCCGCGCTGTATCACCGTGGAAAGAGGGAAATTCTATCAGCTCATTTCCCCTTTGTTGCTGCAAAAGCAGAATACAGATCTTGCCCATTTTAACAGGGACCGGAAAGCCAATTGGAAAATGGGGGATTATACTTTGGCTGTAGAGGATACAACAGCGTCTGTTCCTACAATCGAGCAATTGTGCCGTGACAATATTTATATGACCAGTGTGCCTCATTTATTGGCGGCACAGAACGGAAAGCCGTTGTATACTCCCCGGCATGTTTTTGTGGTTACGGACTGCAACACTTTCAGCGCAGCTTTTCACTATACATTTTATTTATGGAAATTGGGAGCTACAGTTGTAGGCGTGCCGAGCAGACAGGCACCGAATACGTTTATGGAGCAAACCATGTTCAAACTTCCGCTTACCGGTTTGCAGGGGAGTATTTCCAATTCCTTGCAGATATTTTTGCCAGGCAATGACCGGCGAGCCAAGACCTTCTATCCGGACTGGATGCCATCTTATGAGGACTATAAAAAATATGATTTCGATAGCAATGCGGAAATTCTTTTCCTACTCGAAAAATTGAAAAAGGAATTCTGATACCAATTCTTATGCTCCGGCAATCTTTCTCAGAATATAAATGATTCATTCTGAAAGAGATTGCCGTTCTTTTATAACTACAGATGTGCCATTCTGGAAACATCTGTTTCTCACTAGTGTCCACTAAAAATTAGAGAACGAGTTAAAAATTATAATTACTAAATAAAAGCCGTATCTTTGTCTATCATCAAATGACAAACCAACCATGAAAAGATTTTACCATAACTTCTTCTTTCTATTTTCCTTGTCTGTATTACTGCTTTGCGGTTGTCAAAAAGAAGAGGATTTGACCCCTCCTCCGGGAACAACGGACGATTCAACGACAGAAGAGTCGCCGGGATCGCCAGCAGAAGACAATAGCGACTATATAACCGTTAACCATTGGATAGACGACATCATGCGTGACAAATACCTGTGGTACGAAGATATTCCGGAGAGAAGCAGCCTGGATTATGGCAGCCATCCTTTTCAATTTTTTGAGTCATTGTTATCCGAACAGGAACGGGGAGAGAGGGAAGGATATTACTCTACCATAGAACAGCTGGTAACATCGCCACGAAGCATCAACAGCGTAACGCTCAACTACGGGATGGAATATATCTTATACGAACTACCCGGTACCTCGTATTACG
Organism: uncultured Bacteroidales bacterium; assembly: GCA_949300615.1. Taxonomy (GTDB): domain Bacteria; phylum Bacteroidota; class Bacteroidia; order Bacteroidales; family CHK158-818; genus Gallibacteroides. The sequence continues at coordinate 73,847 of CASGEW010000010.1, read as the reverse complement.
TGGCCAGGATTATCTACGTATTACCCAACTCGCCGGCTCAGGAGGCCGGGATAAAACGTGGCGACTGGGTCATCGCTTCCAACGGGACTCCCATCACCGCAGACAACCATACACAGCTACTCTCTTCCGGATCAAGGGCCGTGTTAAGTACCATGACTTACAATCCGGATACCGACCTCTTTGATACCGGACCCGACATCCGTATCTCAGCAGCTCGGACGATAGAAAACAATCCGATATTTTTAGACACGATTTACACATACAATTCGCAAAAAATAGGCTACCTGGTATACAACAGCTTTGTAACCGGCAAGAACGGCTACGACGACAAAAGTTACCTGGCAGAAATGGTAAGGTGTTTTGAACGTTTCAAAGCACAAAACGTAAATCAGTTCATACTGGACCTGCGTTACAACGGCGGCGGATACATAGACTGTTCCCAATGGCTCGGTACAGGACTGGCCCCTGCTTCGTCCTTGGACAAGACGTTTGCCTATATGTTATCGAACGACAAGCAGGAGAACCGGAAGGAGGAGCTCTTGTTCATTCCGGAAGCGACATCCGGCAATCTGGATCTATCGCAACTGTATGTAATCACCTCCTCTTTTACGGCATCGGCCAGCGAGACGGTCATCAACAGCCTGCGGGCATACATGAACGTAACCCTTATCGGGACGACAACCGAAGGGAAAAACGTAGGAGGATACATCTATGAAAACATCCCGCTCGGTTATGCCATCACCCCCATCACGTTCAGGGTATATAACTCGTTGGACCAGTCGGATTTCAACCACGGATTCGTCCCCGACCACGTCATAGACGAAATGGCCTCGATGGAGCCTTTTTACGACTTGGGGGACACCCGCGAAACAATGCTGGCAAAAGCCATCTCGCTAATCACCGGAACAGCAGCGCCGACAAACATAAACGTAAAATCGGCATCGCACGCCATGCCGGTAAAGATTTCGCCGTTACACTCCCTCTCCAAATACGGGAATTATGGAAAATTGTTAAAAAAAGAAGGAGATTCTGCAACAAAATCTTTCTAAAATCCATCAACCAACTAAGAACGAACAATATAGACTTTTAATAAATGTTGTGTTTTCATAAAGCTGCACAAGCGCTAAATATTCGTACCTTTGCAGCCTAATTCTAACCATAGAAAATTTTTATGATGGAAATGAAAATGCAATTTAAGGAGGGATTATGGAACAACCAAATCGACGTACGTGATTTCGTTCACCTCAACATCACTCCTTATTACGGTCATGCCGACTTTCTGACCGGCCCCACCGAACGGACTAAAAAAGTGTGGAACGTTTGCCTGGCAGCTTTGGAAGAAGAACGCGCCCACAATGGCGTACGAAAAATCGACAACCAACATATTTCGACCATAACTTCGCATAAAGCCGGATACATAGATAAGGAAAACGAACTGATTGTCGGCCTACAAACCGACGAGCTGCTGAAACGCGCCATAAAACCTTTCGGCGGCATCAAGGTGGTAGAAAAGGCCTGCAAGGAAAACGGGCTGGAAGTAGATGAAAAAGTACGCGACATCTTCAACCACTACCGCAAAACGCACAACGACGGCGTATTCGACGTATATACCGAAGAGATTCGCTCATACCGCTCGCTCGGGTTCTTGACCGGATTGCCCGACAACTATGCCCGCGGACGCATCATCGGCGACTACCGCCGTCTGGCCCTTTACGGCATAGACCGGTTAATCGAAGCCAAAAAAGCCGACCTCGCCTCATTGACCGGCCCCATGACGGAGGAACGCATCCGTACCCGGGAAGAGGTGGCCGAACAGATCAAGGCGTTGAAAGAGATTAAAATAATGGGCGAATATTACGGGCTGGATCTCTCCCGCCCCGCATGCTCGGCACAAGAGGCCGTACAATGGGTTTACATGGCCTATCTGGCTGCCGTAAAAGAACAGGACGGTGCCGCCATGTCGCTGGGGAACGTATCGTCGTTCCTCGACATCTACATCGAATACGATCTGCAACACGGCAACATAGACGAAACCTTCGCCCAGGAACTGATAGACCAGTTCGTCATCAAACTGCGGATGGTACGCCACCTGCGGATGGCATCGTACAACGAAATTTTCGCCGGAGACCCCACCTGGGTAACCGAAGCCATTGGCGGACGCTTCAACGACGGGCGGACGAAAGTAACGAAAACCTCGTTCCGTTTCCTGCAAACGCTCTACAACCTCGGCCCCAGTCCCGAACCGAACATGACGGTACTGTGGAGCCCCGAGCTGCCCGAAGGGTTCAAGGAATTCTGTGCAAAGGTATCCATCGACACCTCTTCTATCCAGTATGAAAACGACACCCTGATGCGCGAGGTACGCAACTGCGACGATTACGGTATCGCCTGCTGCGTATCCTACCAGGCTATCGGCAAGCAGATACAGTTCTTCGGGGCCCGTTGCAACCTGGCCAAAGCCCTGTTGTTGGCCATCAACGGCGGGCGATGCGAAAATACCGGGACGGTCATGGTAAAAGATATCCCGGTGCTTACCGGAGACTTGTTGAACTTTGAAGAGGTATGGTCCAACTACAAAAAAGTGTTGATGCAGGTAGCCCGCGTGTACAACGAAGCGATGAACATCATCCACTACATGCACGACAAATATTACTACGAAAAGGCCCAGATGGCTTTTGTAGATACCAATCCCCGCATCAACCTGGCCTACGGCGTTGCCGGTCTCTCCATCGCCATCGACTCGTTGTCGGCCATCAAATACGCCAAAGTGAAGGCCAAACGCAACGACATCGGCTTAACGGAAGGGTTCGACATCGAAGGAGAGTTCCCCTGCTTCGGGAACGACGACGACCGCGTAGATCACCTCGGGGTCGATCTGGTTTACTTTTTCAGCGAAGAACTGAAAAAACATCCCGTTTATAAAAACGCCCGTCCCACCCTCTCGTTGCTGACCATCACCTCCAACGTCATGTATGGCAAGAAAACCGGTGCCACACCCGACGGACGACTGAAAGGCGTAGCCTTTGCTCCGGGAGCCAACCCGATGCACGGACGCGACAAAAAAGGTGCTATCGCCTCGCTCAGCTCCGTGGCCAAACTCCGCTACCGCGACGCTCAGGACGGTATCAGCAACACCTTCTCCATCGTGCCCAAAGCCCTCGGCGTAGATACCGAAACCCGGATAGAAAACCTGGTTACGATGATTGACGGATACTTCACCAAGGGGGCGCATCATTTGAACGTAAATGTCCTCAACCGCGAAATGTTGCAAGATGCGATGGAACATCCCGAAAAATATCCGCAACTGACCATCCGCGTATCGGGATATGCGGTCAATTTCGTGAAACTGAGCCGCGAGCACCAGTTGGAGGTTATCTCGCGCAGCTTCTTTGAAAGGATGTAATCACACCAATATCCAAGAATTCAAAACGGGATATGTAACGATACATATCCCGTTTTTCGTATATCCGCAACCTGTCGGGGTACAACCCGGTACGAACAAATCCGAAAACAAGGTTTTCATTTACCTCTACTCTCACCTTTGCGTATCTTTGTTTACACGAAGATAAGATGCGGCTCGGCATAGCCAAATCAGAAAACAAGGTTTTCATTTGCCTCTACTCTCGCCTTTCACTATCTTTGTCTCCATGATACAGGTACACTCTTACGAATCGTTAGGCACCTACGACGGCCCGGGATTGCGGTTGGTCGTATTCCTGCAAGGCTGCAACTTCCGATGCCTCTACTGCGCCAACCCCGATACCATCGCCGCAGAGGGAGGTATCCCCACCCCCGAAGACGAAATACTACGGATGGCTCTCAACGAACGCCCTTTTTTCGGGAAAAAGGGAGGCATCACCTTCTCCGGAGGAGAGCCCACCTTGCAGGCCGAAAAGCTGATACCTCTCTGTCAAAGGCTGAAAGAGGCCGGCATACACATCTGCATCGACACCAACGGGAGCATCCTAACCGATAGTGTCCGGGAGCTGTTCCGCTTAGCAGACCTGATACTGTTGGACGTCAAGGAATTCGATCCCGAACATCACCGCTGCATCACCGGCCGAAGCAACCAAACGACACTGGCTACCGCCTCCTTTCTGGAAGAGACACAAAAACCTTTTTGGCTGCGTTACGTCCTGGTACCGGGCTACACCGATTTTGAAGCCGACATACGATCTTTGGGAGAGCACTTTGCCGGATACGAACAGCTGAAAAGAGTAGAGATATTGCCCTACCACACGCTAGGCCGGCACAAATACGAACCCCTGGGGCTGACATACCCGTTGGAGGGCGTCAAAGAGAATACCCCCGAACAATTACAAAAAGCCCGGCAGCTGTTCTCGGAATATTTTAAAGAGGTCTATATAAACTAAGAAACCCACATGAAAAAATTCATTTGTATGATAACAAGCATAGCTACCCTCTCTGCATGCCACGTGCAAGAAGAGAAACCGGCATCCTCGCCGGATACGTTCAACTACAACGTAGAAGAGTTTGCCGACATCGGCATCTTACGTTACCAGGTAGAGGGATTCGAGTCGCTCCCGTTGCAACAGAAAAAAATGATATACTACCTTTCGCAGGCAGCCGTAGCCGGACGCGACATATTCTTCGACCAGAACGGGAAATGGAACTTAGCCATCCGGCGAACCTTGGAGGCGATCTACGAACATTACAACGGCGACCGCAACAGCGAATCGTTCCAGGCGTTGGAACAATACCTCAAACAGGTATGGTTTGCCAGCGGCATCCATCACCACTACTCGATGGACAAGTTCAAGCCGGGATTCTCCGCTCCATTCTTTGCCGAAGCGGTACAGAGTATCGACAGCTCGTTACTGCCGTTGAAGGTCGGCGAAAGCAAAGAGGAGCTCATTGAAAAACTGACACCCGTCATCTTCGACCCGACAGTCGATGCCAAACGGGTCAATCAGGCAGCAGGCGAAGACCTGATCCTGACCTCGGCCTGCAACTACTACGACGGCGTTACCCAGCAGGAAGCCGAAACTTTCTACAACAATCTGAAAGACCTGAACGACCAGACTCCCGTCTCGTACGGGTTAAACAGCCGGTTGGTAAAAAAGGATGGAAAAATTGAAGAGCTTGTCTGGAAAACCGACGGATTGTACGGCGAAGCCCTGACAGAGGTGGTCTATTGGCTGGAAAAGGCCTTGTCGGTAGCCGAAAACGACGCTCAACGGGCCTACATCGAGAAACTGATCGAGTTCAACCGAACCGGAGACCTAAAAACATTCGACCAATACGCCATTCTGTGGGTAAAAGACACCATTTCGGACATCGACTTCGTAAACGGGTTTACCGAGTCGTACGGCGACCCGCTCGGCATGAAAGCCAGTTGGGAGTCGGTAGTGAACTTCAAGAACAAAGAGGCCTCCAAACGGACGGAAACCATCAGCGAAAACGCCCAGTGGTTTGAAGACCACTCGCCCGTGGACAGCCGCTTCAAGAAAGAGACGGTCAAAGGGGTATCGGCCAAAGTCATCACGGCCGCCATGCTCGGGGGCGACTGCTATCCCGCCACACCCATCGGCATCAACCTGCCCAACTCCAACTGGATACGGCGCGACCACGGTTCCAAATCGGTAACCATCGAAAACATCACCAAAGCCTACGACATGGCCAGCCTGGGCAACGGCTTCAACGAAGAATTCGTATGGAGCGACACCGAACGGGAACTTCTGAAAAAATATGGATTCACCTCGGACAATATGCACACCGACCTGCACGAATGTCTGGGACACGGATCGGGCAAACTGCTGCCCGGGGTCGATCCCGACGCATTAAAGGCCTACGGTTCTACCCTCGAAGAGGCGCGTGCCGATCTGTTCGCCCTCTACTATATAGCCGACCCCAAACTGGTAGAGCTGGGTCTATTGCCCGACCAGGACGCCTACAAGGCCGAATACTACCGGTACATCATGAACGGGCTTATGACGCAACTTACCCGGATAGAACCCGGGAAATCGGTCGAAGAGTCGCATATGCGCAACCGTCAGCTGATTGCCAAATGGCTCTTTGAGAAAGGCGAACCGGAGAAGGTGATCGAACTGAAAAAACGCGACGGGAAGAGTTTTGTCGTCATCAACCACTACGACAAGATGAGAACACTCGTCGGCCAGTTGTTAGCCGAAATACAACGCATCAAATCGGAAGGAGACTATGAAGCCGGGAAAAATCTGGTAGAGACATACGGTGTACGGGTGGATACCAACCTCCACAAAGAGGTACTCGACCGCTATGCACACTTGCAGATAAAACCCTACAAAGGGTTTGTCAATCCGGTTTACACCCCCGTTACCGACGACAAGGGAGAAATAACCGACATCCTCATCTCGTACGACGAAGGGTATGCCCAACAGATGCTCCGGTACTCCAAAGAGTTCAACGCACTGCCTACCTACAACAACTAAATCGACTGTATGGAAGAGGAGATCCGGCAAATAAAGAAACAGCTGCGGATGGCGATGAACGGAGTGGTCGCATCCAGTATGCGTCAGAAGGGGGTCGATTATCACGTCAATTTCGGTTTGACAGCCCCCTTGATCAAACGCATAGCCGATATGCACGCAAAACGGCGCGACCTGGCAGAACATCTCTGGAACGAATCGGTACGGGAATCGAAGATATTGGCCACCATGCTCTATCCCGAAGATGAATTTTCAGAAACGGTAGCCAGGAGGTGGTTCGACGTGCTGGAACAGCCTGAGATAGCCGACCAGCTCTGTTACAACCTGGCCGGGAAACAAGCCTATGCCACCACGTTGGCCCTGAGATATACCGACGCCCCAACCTCGATACAGCGGTATGCAGGATTCCAACTGCTGACACGGGCCCTGCTCAACAAAACCGATCTGACCCCGGAACAAAGAGAGAAACTGACAAACGACGTTCTGACACTTTTCCTATCCGACGAGGCGTTATACATCAAGGCAGCCGCCCTGAACTGTCTCAAACGTGCCATGAGACAACATCCCGATGCTGCCAAGCAAATAACAGATATTGCCGACAAGATGCCGGATTCCCTGTCGGCAAACGACACCATAAGAAATCTCGCTGACGAGCTAAACGCAGAACGTAAATGGCTGGAAGAATCTATTTTTTAATTTTAAACGGCCAAAGTTGCTCGAAGCGATAAAAAGTCATATCTTTGCCTCATAGGATCATAGACCATGTCAGACCAAAAGACAAAAGATATTGTAAAATTTGAATTGACTCGCTATTTAGAATCGAAGGGGCACCGGAAAACCCCGGAAAGATATGCGATTCTGGATAAGATATATTCAATGAACGAACACTTTGACGTCGATTCTCTGTACGATGAAATGGCACAAAGCGAATATCGGGTCAGCCGGGCTACCGTCTATAACACCATCGACCTGTTGATAGACGCCGGATTGGTCAGAAAACACCAGTTCGGGTCCAATCCCGCCCAGTACGAGAAATCGTACAACATGGCCAACCATCACCACCTGATATGCACCAAGTGCGGGAAAGTAAAAGAGGTAAAAGACATGGAGCTGCTCCAATCCCTGGCAAACAAAAAATTCAGCCGTTTTACAACCTCTTATTATACGTTATACGTATATGGCGTATGCAACCGTTGTGCACAGGCAGAAAAAAGGAAATCATTAAAAAAATAACTTATAAACCGCAGAAATGAAAGTAGATGTTTTATTAGGTTTACAGTGGGGAGACGAAGGCAAAGGAAAAGTGGTAGATGTCCTCACACCTAACTACGACGTAGTAACCCGTTTCCAGGGAGGTCCCAACGCCGGACACACACTGGAATTCGACGGACAAAAATATGTATTGCGTTCCATTCCCTCCGGAATTTTCCAAGGCGGGAAAATCAACATCATCGGGAACGGAGTAGTGTTAGACCCGCTTCTTTTCAAACAAGAGGCCCAGAGCCTGGCCGAAAGCGGACACGATCTGACAAAACGCCTGTACATCTCTAAAAAAGCCCACCTGATTCTGCCCACGCACCGCGTGCTGGATGCGGCATACGAGGCTGCCAAAGGTGCCGGAAAAATCGGTACCACGGGAAAAGGTATCGGGCCCACATACACCGACAAGGTTAGCCGTAACGGTGTCCGCGTAGGCGATGTATTGGGCGACTTCAAAGCCATATACGCCGCAGCGAAAGCCAAACACGAAACCATCCTGAAAGGGCTCAACTACTCCTACAACATCGACGAACTGGAAAAAGAGTGGTTCGAGGCCATCGAATACCTCAAACAATTCAACTTGATAGACAGCGAACACGTTATCAACAACTACCTCAAAAGCGGCAAATCCATCCTGGCCGAAGGGGCACAAGGGACACTGCTGGATGTCGATTTCGGGTCGTACCCCTTCGTTACCTCCTCCAATACGATATGTGCCGGAGCCTGCACCGGGTTGGGCGTTGCACCGAACCGCATCGGAGAGGTATATGGCATCTTCAAAGCTTATTGTACGCGGGTAGGAAGCGGGCCCTTCCCCACGGAACTGTTCGACGAAACGGGCGAAACCATGCGACGGATCGGGCATGAATTCGGAGCGGTTACGGGACGTTCCCGCCGATGCGGATGGATTGACCTGGTTGCCCTCAAATACGCCATTATGATTGACGGTGTTACCAAACTCATCATGATGAAAAGCGATGTTCTGGACGACTTTGAAACGATCAAAGCCTGTGTGGCCTATAAAATAGGAGACAAAGAGGTGGAAGAATTCCCGTTTGAAATAAACGACTCCATCGAGCCCATCTATGCAGAACTGCCGGGATGGAAAACAAAAATGTCGTCCATGAAGAGCGAAGACGAGTTCCCCGAAGAGTTCAACAATTACATCAGCTTCCTGGAACAGGAATTGGGAGTGCCCATTAAAATCGTCTCTGTCGGACCCGACCGCGAACAAACCATTATCCGCTATACGGAGGAAGAGGAAGAGTAAGGTTATTACTATTATATGCAAACGGCCTCATCCACCCGGAGGGAGGCCGTTTTTTTTATCTTGCTTTTGTGTTCTTCTATGGGATTTTTCTCCGCTTTTTGTAAAAAGCGGAACCAAAAACTTTTTAGTTAAGCGCAGTATTCGACATAACTGAAACACAAAAGTTTCTTATCTTACGAAAAATCAGAATCGCTCCAATCGCCCGGCATCAATCCTCAACAGGATAAACAACAAAATACTGAACCCCCACAACGAAGAGCCTCCATAACTGAAAAAGGGCAAAGGAATCCCTATCACCGGACACAATCCTATTACCATCCCGATATTGACGGCAACGTGAAAAAATAAAATAGAGGCTACGCAATACCCATATACCCGACCGAAATTACTCCGCTGCCTCTCGGCTATATGTACGATACGTAAAATAAGAACGGCAAAAAGAGCCACTACAAACAACGCCCCCATAAACCCCTCTTCTTCTCCAATCGTACAGAAAATAAAATCGGTGTCCTGTTCCGGTACATATTTCAACTTCGTCTGCGTGCCATTCAAGAAACCTTTTCCGGCAAAACCACCGGAACCTATGGCTATCACCGACTGGTTCACATTATACCCCGCTCCCCTGGGATCGTCCTCCATCCCCAGAGAAACCCGGATACGAACCTGCTGATGCGGCTCTAAAACGGACGAAAAGACGTAATCTACCGAAAACAAATAGCCGGTAAAAATAACCGGGAAAAGCGCTATCATCAAAAGTTTCCGAACACGGACCTGCAAATAGACCAGCAGCAAATAAACCACAGAAAAACCAATGATACCCAACACCGGATAGACATAATTGACACGAATATCAAAGAAGGTCAATATCCAAAATACAACAGCCGTCAATACGGATACAAACAAAAGGTTATTCGATATCCGGTTGTCCCGATAATATAAACGTAAGGCAAATATAACGACGGCAAGAATCAAAGTCAGGACCAAAAACTCGCCCAGCGGGGTCTCATTCCACATAACCGCAGAATATTTGATCCCCAACACAAAAAAGACGATGGCACACAACCCGGCAAACAACACGGTTCCCGACATTCCTTCCCGGTACAACACGAAAGCCAACGAACCGTAAACCAATGCCGATCCCGTTTCTCGCTGCAAAACAATCAACACCATGGGCAATAAAATCAGAAAGACGGCCCGGATAAAATTCACAGGTTTTGTCAATCTGAAATTATAGCTGTCCATCAACCTGGCCAAAGCCAAAGAGGTGGCAAACTTAGCGAACTCGGCCGGTTGCAAATTGACAAACCCCAGTTCAAGCCACGAACGGGACCCCTTGATGTCGGAAGCCAAAAAGATAGTAGCTATCAACAACAAAATAGTTACGAAATAGATGAGATAGGCATACGTTTCATATACCCGGTAATCAAGCATAAGAATAACAAATGCCAGTACGAACGACAGTCCGATCCACATCAACTGTTTCCCCGAACGTTCTGTCCAATCAAACATACTGGCTCCGTCAAAGTCATAACTGGCGGCATAGATGCTCACCATCCCCGAAAAGACAAGAATGGCATAAATCAACACCGTCCACCAGTCCAATGCTTTCCACGTATTAATCTCTCGCAAAAATACCACTGTATATCATCGTGTTTGAGTTAAACATCCGTTCTTCCAAATATTTTCGTTCTACCGATATGGTATCGTTCAAATACTTCTCCATCATCAAACTGCCGATAGGGACTCCGTATGTGGCCCCAAAACCGGCATTCTCCACATAAACCACAACAGCTATCTGGGGATTCTCTTTGGGCGCAAATCCCATAAATACCGAGTGATCCTTCCCGTGGGGATTCTGGGTTGTCCCGGTCTTTCCGCAAACCTCCACACCGGGGAATGCCGCCAACCGGCACGTACCTCCCAGAACGGCGTTCCGCATCCCCTCAACCACAATCTCATAGTTGTGCCGCTGTACCATCGTATGATGTTTCTCGGTATATTGGGCCGGGATAACCGTATCCTGTATCTCTTTTACCACATGGGGAATTATGTAGTATCCTCGATTGGCAATCGTGGCAGCCAGATTACAGATTTGCACAGGAGTAGCCAGAATCTCCCCCTGCCCGATTGCGATGGAGATGATGTTCAACGCCCGCCAACGGGTTGTATTGAAAACCTTGTCGCTATAAAAATTCCCATTGGGGATAAACCCTCTCACCTCATTGGGAATATCTACTCCCAACTTATAACCGTACCCCATCGATTTCATATAATCGCGCCATGTATTGAGCGCCGTTACAATATCGGGATACTTGGTTCTGTTTTCCAGCATACTGCGCAAACCGTAACAGAAATAGGCATTGCACGAGGTAGCAATGGCAGGAGCCAATGCCAGAGGAGAACTGTGCGAGTGGCAGCCTAAATGGAAATTTCCTACGTTAAAGCCGCTGGCACAAGGATACAAGGTTTGTTCCGTTACGATTCCCTCCTGTAAAAAGATCAACCCCTGCGCCGGTTTGAAGGTCGATCCGGGAGGATTGGCCATTGAAACGGTTCGGTCGAACAACGGTTTCTGCGGATCTTTGATCAGTGCCATATAATTATTTCCCCGCTGGCGCCCCACTAACAATGAGGGATCATACGTCGGGCTGGAAACCATCGCCAAGATTTCGCCCGTGGCCGGTTCTATGGCAACGATGGCGCCTTTCTTATTCTGCATCAACTGTTCGCCGTACATCTGCAAATCAACATCGATGCTCAATTTGATGTTCTTGCCAGATTGCGGAGGGATATCGAAACGACCCTCCTCATAACGCCCCTTGATACGTCCGTGCGCATCGCGCAACAAAATTTCCTTGCCTTTGATACCCCGCAAGTATGTTTCATACGATTTCTCTACGCCCAAATCGCCGATATTGTCGCCCCGTACGTAATAATCGTCCTTTTCTATCTCCCGTTGGGATACCTCGCGCAAATTACCCAATATATGGGGAGAGGTTGCAAACGCATATTGCCGCAACATACGGTTCTGCGTATAGAATCCGGGGAATTTGTACAGCTTCTCCTGCAAACGGCCGTAATCCTTGGCCGAAAGCTGTGTCATGAAAGTCTGTGGGGTGTACGAAGAGTATCCGGGATTTTTCCGCCGGTCTTTCATATTCACCACCCTGCGGTCAAACTCTTCCCGGGTAATGCCCAGCGTTTGACAAAAATCGAGCGTATCGAAAGGTTCTACCTCTCGCATAATGAGCATTACATCATAGGCCGGCTGATTATAGACCAGCAATTTATCGTTGCGGTCATAAATTAATCCGCGCGAAGGATATTGCGTCTTTTTCAAGAATGCGTTGCTGTCGGCAAAAGATTTATAGTCACTATCCATGACCTGCAATACGAACAGACGGATAACATAAATCAGAAACAGGACAACCACCATGCCTCCGATGACAAACCTGCGTCTGTTCAATCCATATTCGTCATTTTTCACTTTTGCTCAATTTTAGACTTTCAATACCGATAATCAATATAAAAGAGAGAAACGTACCCGAAACGATTTTCAGCAACAGCGTCAGGTAGTGGAAAATGGTAAAGGCTTCGATCGTATAAATCAGTACATTCTGGATGAGTACCATGACCAAAGCATATTTGAGAAACACGCCCATCCCCAACGAATGGGCCGAAGGGACTGCCACCGGGACATCCTCCCGTGAGATATACATACTCAACATCGGTTGGCGTACAGCAGATGTTACCGTCGATGCCAACGCATTCATCCCCGGCGTATCGCAAAAGAGGTCTATTGTCAAACCCAGCAAAAAGCCTAATGTAACCACCCAATTGGGCGACAACGATGCCGGCAAAACCAAAATAAAATAGATATAGAGCAACGGTATGCCATAACCCATCACGCTGATATGGTTCAAAACCATTACCTGCAACAGGACAAGTACGACAAACAGTACGATATATGAAATAATCTCCTTGCTCATACCTCTAATTCCTTTCTTCTATCTCCTTGCGTTCTTCCTGTCCGGGACAATCAATCACCAGGACATCGTTCAATCGGTAAAAATCGGTCGATAGCTCTATCTTCAACGCATAGAAATTATCGTTCTTTTGTTTGGAATACTCTTTGATGGTTCCCACAAAAATACCTTCGGGAAAAACAGACGAAAATCCGCTGGTGACAATCGTATCGCCTATGGCAAAATCGACATGCCGGGGCAGCTCTTCCAATACCGCATAACGGGCATCCTGCCCATCCCATACCAAAGAGCCGAAGTAGTCGCTGTATTTCACTTTGCAGCTAAGCCTCCATTTGGGATTAAGCAAGGATATGACCCGGGAAAAGTTTTTCCCCACGACATCGACCTTGCCCACAACGCCATTCCGACCTATCACCCCCATCTCTGTTTTGATACCGTCATCGCTACCCTTGTTGATGGTAATGTAATTGGCCGGACGCATCACGCTGTTATTAATGACCTGGGCCACCTGAAAATTATATCTCAACAGGACCGTATCTTTGGATGCATACTCCGTCAACATTTTGTAATCGCCAGAGTCCAATAACCTTTTAAGGCGGGCAACCTCCATCTCCAAGAAACCGTTCCGTTCCTGTAAATCCCGGTTTATCTCGCGCAATCCGAAATACCCCGTAACATTTCCCGACAACGAATAGACCCAACCCGACACCTGATTGGCCGACGAAAAGAAAACACTCTGTTGGTAAGCGTTAAACCGGAAAAGCAGGATGGCGCTGATAACCACATAAAAGATGGTCAATATCCATACGCTGTGCTTGATTAAGAAAGAGATCAGGTTACGCATATCGCAGTAGAAACAGAGGGAATATACAAATTACTAAACAAAGTCAACGAGCTGCAAAAAGAGGGAAACCCTTCCCGCTTTTTGTAACTCGCGACCTTTTCTGCTGAAACCGATTATCGTATCAGGAACGAGAATCGGGAAATATTTTTAAGGGCAACACCTGTTCCTTTGGCAACGGCATGCAACGGATCTTCGGCAATATGGAAAGGAATACCGATTTTGTCTGTCAATCGTTTATCCAGTCCGCGCAACAAAGCACCGCCTCCGGCTAAATAGATACCGTTACGAACCACATCGGCATACAGTTCGGGAGGGGTCTGCTCCAAGGCACTCAACACGGCGGCTTCAATCTTCGAGATGGACTTCTCGATGCAATGTGCCACCTCTTGATACGAAACAGGCACTTCCATCGGCAAAGCGGTCATCTGGTTCGGCCCGTGAACGATATAATCTTCGGGGGCGTTATCCAGCTCGGTCAATGCCGACCCTACGTTTATTTTTATCAGTTCGGCCGTACGTTCACCCACTTTTACATTGTGTTGGCGGCGCATATACTCCTGAATATCGGCAGTCAAGTCATCGCCTGCGATACGGATGGACTTGTTGGATACGATACCTCCTAGCGAGATAACGGCTATCTCGGTGGAACCGCCTCCTATATCCACAATCATGTTCCCTTCGGGTGCTTCTACGTCCAACCCGATACCGATAGCGGCGGCCATCGGTTCGTAAATCATATATACATCGCGGCCTCCGGCATGTTCAGACGAGTCGCGCACAGCACGAATCTCCACTTCGGTACTGCCCGAGGGGATACATACCACCATCCGCAACGAGGGTGGTGCAAACCACCGGCTTTTGGAACTTACCATCTTGACCATCCCGCGTATCATCTGTTCCGCGGCGTAAAAATCGGCTATCACCCCGTCGCGCAACGGACGGATAGTCCGTATATTTTCATGGGTTTTACCATGCATCTGACGTGCTTTTTCCCCTACGGCCAACAAGCGGTCCGTACGTTTATCCAAAGCTACCACCGAGGGTTCGTCCACCACGATTTTATCGTTGTGTATGATAATCGTATTGGCCGTACCCAAATCGATTGCTATTTCTTGTGTAAAAGAGAATAATCCCATCTGTTTTTTACTTGTTTTTTCGACTCTTTTCTACAAAGAGCAAGGTTGTATGAATTAATGTTTAAAATGACGGATACCGGTTTTTACCATAGCCAATCCATGTTCGTCGCAATATTCAACAGAGAGGTTGTCTTTGATAGACCCTCCGGGTTGTATAACGGCTGTAATACCGGCCTTGTCGGCTATCTCCACACAGTCGGGGAAGGGGAAGAATGCATCGGAGGCCATGACGGCTCCCGTCAGGTCAAATCCGAATGATTTAGCCTTTTCGATAGCCTGCTTCAAGGCATCTACCCGCGAAGTCTGCCCTACACCGCTGGCGCACAATTGTTTGTTCTTTACCAACGTGATGGCATTACTCTTGCTGTTTTTTACCAACTTATTGGCAAACAAGAGGTCTTCTATTTCAGAAGCAGTAGGTTGTTTGCGGGTCATCGGGGTCAGATCGGCGGCCGTTTGGATACTTAAATCCTTGTCTTGTACCAAGACGCCGTTCAGCAGAGAGCGGAACTGTACGGATGAAACGGCTGTATCTTTCCGTATCAGGATGATACGGTTCTTTTTCTGCATCAATATTTCGAGGGCATCGGTGTCATAATCGGGGGCGATAATGACTTCAAAGAAGATTTTATTGATCTCTTCTGCCGAGGCTTTATCTATCACGCCATTGGTGACCAGAATACCGCCGAATGCTGAAACGGGGTCACCAGCCAAGGCATCTTTCCACGCTTCCAACATGGTAGGCCGGGAGGCGATACCACAAGCGTTGTTATGCTTCAATATGGCGAACGTCAGGTCGTCGAACTCGTTGATCAACGAAACGGCAGCATCGATGTCCAACAAATTGTTGTATGAAATTTCTTTCCCCTGCAACTGTTCAAACATATCTTCAAATTTCCCGAAGAACAGCCCTTTTTGATGGGGATTCTCGCCATAGCGCAAATGTTTGGCATCGTTTGCGGCATACCGGAATGCGCTTCCCTCTTCGTTATCGAAATAGTTGAATATGGCTGTATCGTATCCCGAAGAGACGGCAAACGCCTCTTTGGCGAACCATTTACGATCTTCCAACGACGACTCTGCCCCTTTTTCTTCCAACAATTTCATCAACGGATTGTATTGTGCCTTGGAAGCGACAATGATTACATCTTTGAAATTTTTTGCGGCTGCACGAATCAACGAAATACCGCCGATATCTATCTTTTCGATAATGGCCTGTTCATCGGCTCCCGATGCCACGGTCTGTTCAAACGGATACAAATCGACTATCACCAAATCGATTTCCGGTATTTCGTATTGAACTATCTGCTGCAAATCCCCTGCCATTTCCCGACGGCACAAAATACCGCCAAATACTTTGGGGTGAAGTGTTTTTACACGACCTCCCAATATGGAAGGATAACCGGTCAGCGATTCAACCGTTTCACACGGAAATCCCAACGATTCGATAAACGACTGGGTACCGCCCGTCGAAATGAACTTTACACCTTCACTGTGCAACTTTTTCAGAATGTCATCCAATCCATCTTTATGGAATACCGACACCAATGCGGTTTTAATTTTCTTGTTTCCAGACATATATATCCATTTAATATTTTCTTGCGCAAAAATACAAAATATTGTGCTCTAAATAAACTGTTTGAGACAAAGATTTTAAAAAAAATTCGAGCAGGTATTTTATTCCTCCAAGACAGAACCAAAGACTTATCTATCAACAATATACATCCATCGCAAAACCGCCGAAAACAGTTCCATAATCGGATGTTTCATCAAAAGAGAATCACAAGAAAGGTTAATTTGCTGGATTTCGGCAAAAATCTTTATGCCGGACAGAAAATATTACTCTTCATTTGAACGTTCTTTTGAATAAAAAACTATTGACGCCTCTCCATAAGAATATCTCTTTCCGACATATCTTTCTCTTGATTTTATCTTCCCAATAACCAAAAAATCTCGTATCTTTGCTTTCAAACCAAACACATACATTCTATGAAAAAACTATTTATAACCTTCTTTGTTTTCGGATTATGCAGCTGGTATGCTCCATTTTCCGCATCTTCGCAAATATCCCTGAAAGATTTGTTCAGTTCCGGCTCAATAGAAGAGGCTGTGGGTACGATTCTCGGAGGCAAGTCGCTTACTGCCGAAGCGTTAAACGGCACGTGGAAATATTCCAAACCTGCCTGCGAATTTAAAAGCGACGATCTCTTGAAAAAGGCCGGGGGAGCGCTTGCCGCCAGCCAGATCGAAGACAAACTGGCAGAGATTTACACCAAAGTGGGCATAACGGAAAATATGAAATTTACATTCAATGCGGCAGACAGCACTTTCACCACGACCTTGAAAGCGAATGCCACCAACGGATTGGGAGGAAGTTTCCAGATTAATGCCGAAGAAAAAACGCTTACACTCTCTTTTGAAGCGCTCAAACTAATCACATTGAGTTCGGTAGATGCCACGGCCTCCCTATCCGACAACAACCTGACGCTATTGTTCAATGCCGATAAAATCCTGGATGTGATACAAATTATCGCCTCAAACAGCAACAATACGACGTTAAAGACTATCGGCCAATTAGCTGAGCAATACGACGGGATGTTATTGGGATTCGTACTGACTAAACAAGAAGAATAGCATCGGGCTTACGAACGATTATCATACACCTGCATTTCACAATGCCGGCAATCGAACGCCAAACGCAGAACAATGTTTTTCGCGTGTAACGTCAACGGTTCCCGGCACTTTCTTTTTGGCGAAGAGTGGGGACACATACCCAATGTGTATTTGACGCAATATTTGGTAAGCATCAACGGGACATCTCCCGAAGGGGCACATTCAAATGCCGGGTCAATATGTTCTACCCCGTGCTTTTCATAAAACCGACGAGCCTGCCGGTTCGACACATTGCCCCGGTAGGAGAGCTCTTTCTCCGGATATTCGCACTTTTCATCAGACACTGACGGTCTCAACGCCCGGCAATAGGACGCATCTCTCTGTGCTACAAGTTGATTTACCGCCCTACGGCGAAGGTCCGACCAAAGCGAAGAGGAGACAAACCAGTCCCTGGAAAGGCGGCAGGTAAATTGCCGAACCTCAAAAAGGGTATCGCCCATTTTGGATAATTGCCGGATGATGTTTTCCCGCTGAGGGGTATGTGCTTCTTCTTTTTTTACCTTCAATGCAACAGAGACGGTCTGCCCGATCTCATCCGTCAGACACAAGACAAAGCCGTCGTCCGACTCCGACAAATCTATATCTAAACCGATGCGTCGTTCTGCCGACTTTTTACTCAACGTCTTTTCAAATTCATGGTCGTAATTGCGGTAAAGTAGCGTACCGGGAGAAAGCAGTACCTTCTCTGCCGGATAGACACGATTCCCTTCCGTTTTGTTGATACGAAAACCTGCGAATACACCTCCTTTATTTATATAACATAATCCGTCGCCATTATTTAACGGGGATTTTCCCGAAACAGTAAAACTTTGCTGCGATACCTCCTTAACACGCCCTATCTCCTCGCCTTGAGACTTGGGAGTATCCCAAGAACAGAGCGAAGCCTCCCTCTCTCCATGAATAAAATAGGAAGAGAAGCCCCGGTTAAAACTTTTCCGGAGGTCAGGAAGAAAGAAAAAATGACTTTTCCCATCAGAAGAACGCTTATAACGGGAATCTTTTTGAAAAATCTCATCCAGCCTCTGTCGGTAATAGGCCGTTACATTCTTTACATAGCTCATCTCTTTCAAACGCCCCTCTATTTTAAGCGAAGAGGCTCCTGTGTCTATTAGAGACGCTAATTCGCAAGAAAGATTCAGATCTTTCAGAGAGAGGATATGTTTATCTTTCAATAAGATATTCCCGTCGGCATCTTTCAGGGTATAAGGCAACCGACAATATTGAGCGCACTCGCCCCGATTGGCGCTCCGACCGCACATACGATGGCTCAAATAGCACTGTCCGCTGTAACTGACGCACAAGGCTCCATGCACAAATACTTCCAACGGGACGGTTGTATCGACGGCTATCTGCCGAATCTGCGCAACGGAAAGTTCCCGAGCCAAAACAACCTGAGAAAAGCCGACAGATTCAAGGAACCGGACTTTCTCTACCGTCCGGTTGTCGGCCTGCGTGCTGGCGTGCAATGCGATAGGGGGAATATCGAGTTCCAAAATTCCCATATCCTGCACAATCAAGGCATCTACTCCTATATTATATAAGGAGAAAATCAGGGAACGGACCTCGTCTAACTCGTCGTCTTTCAGGATAGTATTCAAGGCAACATATACGCGGGCATTGAACCGGTGGGCATATTGCACCAACCGGGCAATGTCCTCCACTCGGTTTCCGGCCGAGGCACGGGCACTGAACCGGGGTGCTCCGATATAAACAGCATCGGCGCCGTGCCTTATCGCCTCGACCCCGATTTCTGCCGTTTTTGCGGGAGCCAACAACTCTATGGGACGAACCGCCTGCATACCTGCTATTTTATATCGCGAATATCGTAAGGGGTTTCCTGGTAAACAAAATAGTTCAACCAATTAGAGAACAACAGATTGGCATGAGCACGCCAGCGAACTACCGGAGGCAGTTCGGGGTTATTGTCGCGGTAATAGTTTTTGGGGATATCAATGTCCAGGCCCTTACCCTTATCTCTTTTGTATTCGGTATCAAGCGTATAAGGAGAATATTCGGAATGTCCGGTAATAAAGAACTCTCGTCCCCCGCGGGCCATGACCATATAAACGCCCGACTCTTTCGACTCAGACAACAGTTTTAGGTCAGAAACTTTCAAAATATCTTCCCGGCGTATCTCGGTATGCCGACTGTGCGGAACATAAAATTCATCGTCAAACCCCCGGAATATAGGATTATGGCTATCGGTTACCGTATGGCGGAAAATACCGAACATTTTGGCCGATAACGGATATTTGGGAATATCATAAAAATGATACAACCCGGCTTGTGCGGCCCAACAGATATACAACGTAGAGGTTACGTGCGTACGTGCCCAATCGAAAATGGAGGTTATTTCGTCCCAATAGTTTACCTCCTCAAATTCCATCTGCTCTACGGGCGCGCCGGTAATGATCATCCCGTCATAATTTTGGGCCTCTATTTCCGAGAAATCCTTATAAAACGCTTTGATATGCTCGATAGGGGTATTCTTGGATATATGGTTGGAGGTCATCAGCAAATCAATCTCCACCTGCAACGGAGTATTGGAAAGGAGGCGTATCAAATCTGTTTCGGTCATGATTTTCAGCGGCATCAGATTGAGAATAACAATCCGCAACGGACGAATATCCTGACGGGAGGCTCGCTGGTCATCCATCACAAAGATGTTCTCCGCTTTCAACAACTCAATAGCTGGTAATTTGGCTGGTAATTTTAATGGCATAACAATCTCCTTTTAGGCTAAGCAAAGGTACATCATTATTTTTACATGAAAAAATGATTTCTTGCCTTGCCTGCATCGTATCATTTTCTATGTCACCACGGAAGGAAACTTTCGTATCGCAGCTTTTCAGGGAAAAGCTGTACACTTCTTCTCTCCCCCAAAAAGAACGAAGAGGGAACAAAACAAGCAAACTCCCGGCTTCGTTGAAAACGAGCCGGGAGTTTGCTTCTATATGGTCTGTAACGAAAATGATCAGGCCTTCGTTTCCGCTACTTTTTCCAAAATGGCCGTCAAATGTTTCCAGAACTTTTCGACCGAGGGGATGTGCATCTTTTCATCCGGGGAGTGTACTCCGCTCAATGTCGGACCGAAAGAGACCATATCCAGCTGCGGATGCTTTTTCAAGAACAATCCACATTCCAATCCTGCATGGATAGCGGTAATCAGCGGTTTGACGCCGAACAGGTCTTCATAGGCGGCTACGGCCAACGACAAGATCGGTGATTTTACATTCGGTTTCCAGCCCGGATAACCGTCACTGTGCGAAACCGTAGCTCCGGCCAACGTGAACAGGCACTCTACCCGACGGGCAATGTCATACTTTTCGGACTCTACTGAACTCCGCTGACTGGTGGCAACCACAATCTTGTTTTCGCCCGGCATCTTGACCGAAGCCAGGTTGGTGGATGTCTGAACCAACCCCTCCATATCCCGGCTCATCGCCACTACACCGTGCGGGCAGGCATACAATGCCTCGATCAAGGCAGCCGTGGTGCGCCGATCAATGCAATGCTCGGGTTCGGGTTCATGCTCCATCGTCATCGTAAAGTTCGGCTCTATACCTTTCAACTCTTCCTCCATAACGGCAATATACAGGTTCAGATCGACCCGCATCTTCTCTTTGTCGTTCTTGTGGATACCTATTATGGCTGAGGCTTCGCGGGGGATAGCGTTCCGCAAATTACCGCCGTCAATACGGCTCATAATCATATCGTATTTTTGTGCCGACTGCCACAGGAAACGGGCCAATATCCGGTTGGCATTGCCTCTGCCACGGTGGATATCGCCGCCCGAGTGTCCTCCCAACAAATTTTTTACCGAGATTTTGAAATATTGATAATTATCGGGCAACATACTGGGACTGTATGTAAATACGGCCGTGGTGTCTATCCCGCCGGCACAACCGATAAAGAGCTGCCCTTCGTCTTCGGAATCGAGATTCAACAGATAGCTCCCCTCAATCATCTTATCTTCCATGTTGAAAGCGCCAGTCAGGCCGGTCTCTTCGTCAACGGTGAACAGAGCATTTATCGGGCCGTGTTTCAAACTTTTGTCTGCTAAAACAGCCAATTGTGCCGCCATACCGATCCCGTTGTCGGCTCCCAGCGTAGTTCCCTGTGCACGAACCCATTCGCCTTCTATAACCGTCTGTATCGGATCGGTATCGAAATTGTGCTCTATATCTCCATTCTTTTCACACACCATATCCATATGCGACTGTAAGGTAACCACCGGAGCGTTTTCACACCCCGCAGAGGCGGGCTTCGACATCAAGATATTACCTATCTTATCTTGTTTTACGTCCAATCCTTGCGTCTGGGCAAAGTTTAACAAGTATGCCCGTATCTTTTCTTCTTTCTTTGAAGGGCGGGGTACTTGGGTAATTTCATGAAAATAGTGCCAGATCAATGCTGGCTTCAAGTCTGTTATTTGCATAGTACATAAATGTTAAGTCAAACAAAAAAATCACTTAAATATAAAGAAAAAGCGCCCGTTTTCTTCCTTTTTTGCTAATTAGGACTAAATATATAGCTCCAACCGACACAAAAAAGAATATTAATCGGAGTTTATTTTTATATTTGCATCCACAAATATAGTGAAAGGCGAGCGCAGAGGCAAATGAAAACCTCGTTTTCTGATTTGATTATGCCGAGCCGTCTCCTATATTCTACAAATATAGTGAAAGGCAAAAGCAAAGGCAAATGAAAATTCTATTTTCCAAATTTAGCCCTGCTGACATCGAACTCTATAAATTAAAATGTTATATACTATTCTTTTTACATTGGGCTTTATAGCGATTGCATTCATGCTGTTGGCTATAAAAATTATAGTAAAAAAAGGAGGCAGGTTTCCTAATCCCCACATCGGAGCCAACAAGGCGCTTGCCGACAAAGGCATTACGTGCGCAATCTCTACCGATGCCCGCGACCGGAAAAGAAAAGTTTTGGAAGATAGAATGATTAATTAACGCTATAACATACATCTAACTAATTACTAACCTTATATGATGAGAAATAAAAAATTCATGGTTCATGCCTTACTATTGGTTTCTGTCATGCTGGGCTTTACCCGGTGTGCCTCCAAAGCGGATGAACAAACTCCTGCTCCGGCAACTACGAACAATGCGGCAGCCAAAGAACCTGCCACAAATACCTCAAACGATATAGCCTATATCAATACTGATTCGCTCTTACAACATTATCTATATGCAAAGGATTTGAATGAGGGATTCATTCAAATGGCCACAAACAACAGAAGAGAGATTGAAGCTAAAAACAAAGAGTTTCAAAAAATGATAGAGGAATACCAAAACAAACTACAAAACAACGCTTTCTTATCAACAGAATCCCAACAGAGCAGTTATGAAGCTCTCGGTAAAAAAGAGACCGAATTACGAGAACTACAAGAGCGCCACAATCAAAACCTGGCCCTTGAAAGCAAACGGGCTTCTGATTTGATTGCCAAAAAGATATCCTCTTTCTTGCAAGAATATAACAAGGAGAAAAAATACAAGGTTATTTTCAGTAATTCAGGAAACGACAACATTCTGTTGGCCGATCCCCAGTGCGACATCACCGAAGAGGTTATCCAATTACTGAATGCGGAATATTCCAAGGAGAAATAGCCCCAAATAATAGATTAAACAAGAATCCCCCCGCTGCTCTACTGCCTCGGGGGGATTTTTTTGGAGATGCATTCTTACTGCTCTTTGGAAGAACCGCCCGCAGCCAAAGTAAAGTCAGCAGACTCCAAGAAGAACGTATCGTCCACTTTACCATCCAACACCAACCGGTAATAGCGGAAAGAAGGACAACACAGCGATAGCGGAATACGCCCGGGAACAAATCCCTGACCCTCTGTACGGCACAAACATCCATAACGACTATTGGCTTCATGTGCACCCCATAAGGAGAGATTCAGCGCCACGTCTTCCCCGAAAACACGCACAAAAAGACGACGAATCTTTTTATACATATTCGGTATGAATTTCAATGCCCTGGATACAAGAGCCACCGGTATCTTTTGGTCGAAATTCTCTTTCCCCAGATGAAACAGCTTTCCCGAGACGTCCGTTGCCAATGCATCCGGATAATCGCGACACAATCCGGATATGGCTCCCGTCCGGCGATACCACATCCCCACGTCGAGGCCCAATACATAATAATACGAATAGGCCGGATTCAAGACGATCAGCTCATTATAGGCATAGTTATAACCGATTTCTGCATCCAACAGATAATCGGCAAACAGGGTATCGTCCGACAACACGGCACGAATCTCCTCGTCCATCTCTTGTGGTATCTCTCCGGGAAACGCATCGGAGCGACCGGTCATCGGCTGCGACAACAAGGTACTCTGACTACCGTCCAACAGCATCACGCCTCTATCCGTAGTATAAACCAACGCCTGGTCTATCGGGGTAATTGATGCGGGATTGTTGCATACCTCCCGGTTTACCGGATGCTGACTGCCATATACCACTTCACCCGTCCCAACCTGCATCGCCCAAACGCCTTCGGTCGTAAAGACGTATAGCGGAAACTCGCCATACTGTCCCTGCGATAATGCGGCAACAGCAGCACCCATACCTAAAATACGGCCAGAAGACAAGGTATAAGTCTGCTCCATCGGGAACAAGAATGGATTATTTACTTCGGATACGCGCAACTTGTTCTCGGTGTATTCGATTACCGGTTCGTATTCAGGGATGGAAAAAGGTGCATCCGGATTATCGTCCGACTCAGTAAAGGCTACCGGTTTCAACGACTCATCTATATAATAGGCAACATTCTGAGTGGAGGAGGGTGTCAATGTACATTCATAGTTATACACCTTCCCGGCTATATCAACCCCGGAGATTTTCATTTTCACTGCCCGGGTGTCGGGATACGACAAGTAGGGAGAAACTCCTATGACCGGGAAAGAAGTCGTATTCGGAGCTACCATCCCCCGGACTACTTTCCCGGAACCTCCGGTTCCCTTTATCGTTACCTCCACATACACTTTGGTGAAATAGATAACGCGATGATCTTCTCCGTGTCCGGAGAAATAACCGTTACAACGAGGTTGTCCCAGTTGGAAACTGCTCAACTGAAATCCGCTGAAAAACCGAGTACTGGCTGCTCCTAAATGCAACCGACTGTTATAGATATACGATACCTCAGGCAAGAGGCTGTGGTGGGTAAAATCGTCCGAAGGGAGCGCCGGTTGATGCACCAGCGTACTCAATTTATCCGACAAGGGCAATTCTATGGCTTTATACGGATTGGGCATTTTGTCCACCTCCAAGGAGGCAACCAGATAAAACTGCGTCTCTTCGGCAATCGAAGAGCATATCTCGCCATAAGAACGTTCGGGTATATCGCAAGTCAACACGGTTTTTTGCTGTCCGTCGTACTGTTCATCGGCAACGGTCGATTCCGAGAAGAATTCCCCTTGTTTCAGCGGAATAATCTCCTGCGAGACAAAAATATCGAGAGACATTACGATATCGAGCCATTTGGACAGATTGAATAATGACATATCATACAATATCTTATATCCTGTCAAAGAGAGTTCATGCTCTTCGAACCCCGTAACGGACGATCCCGATTTGGTACACGGGACTTTGTACTGCTGGAAACGCCGAACTGAATCGAAAGGCAACAAAAGTATGGCTGGCGAAGACATCATGTAAGAGCCATCGTAAAGCCGCAAGGCATATTTTACCAGTACCGGATGTGAAAGCGTACCGACTTGTTCCAGGTCGTATTTCAATTTATTATAGGTACCTGTAACCAAATTGGAAAAAGCGATAATGTCATCGTCATCCAACTGGTAACCTTCGGCTTGTAAAGCTTCCTCGTTGAGCGTATAGGCAGGGACGGTCCCCGTCTCGGTTTGTGCCGGGTTATAATAAAACATCAACTGCGGAAGTTCCGGTTTTTCGCCCAGGTATTGGTAATTCCCGGCACTGAACAGGGCGTAAGAGATACCTGAACGGGATAAAAAGATCAGCGTATTGCCGCATGATTCAATTTTTTTCAGCTCCGGCAAATCGGCCAACTTGGGAAAATCTACCGGTTGCAATACGCCCTCGTCTTCACAACATTCGTAATAAACAGTAGTCCCATCGTACGAGATATAATGCTCGTACGATTCGTTCTTATGCACGAATATAATTTTCCGGGATGTATCCGCCGGTGTATAGAGCACCTCCGGAAGACCGACCGGCCGCCATGCGCCATCTTTATACCGAAGATTGACCACGTGGCTGCAATCACCCTCAGGCGATGTTCCCGCAGGAGGACAGTGCGTCTCTCCCTTAAACGTCAAATTAATCTGTTCCATAAATTTTTAAGTTTTGTTTTCGCAGGTAAAAATACAATCGGAGAAAAGGATGCTCCTGTTATAAAATCAAGATCGAAGCCGGAGCGCTCGATTCTTATTTTATAACATAAGATCGGACTCAACATTCCCGTTATTTGCAACACAGAAAATATTTAATCTTTTGATTTATATGGAAAAGACAGAAATTAATTTCTCTACGGAAGGGAATGACAGCTCCTTAGGCAAACAAAAAAGGAACCGTACGGATGAGACGTTCGATTTGGACAGATCGCATCTCGACGTTCTGCTCCAAGCCAAACGTGCCTGGGACAACATCGAACATTTTCGGAAGAAACGCTGCCGCAGCCGGAACTATACCTTCGGCAAACAATGGAACGATAAAATCGAAACTCCTGACGGCCGCACCATTACCGAAGAACAATACCTCAAAGAGCAAGGAAAGATTCCGCTCAAAAACAACCTGGTGCGCCAGATGGTAAAGAACATCGTCGGACAGTTCCGCAACGTACAAACCGAACCGGTCTGCATATCCCGCGACCGGGAAGAACAGAAAGCGGGCGAGATGATGAGCGTGGCCATGCAATACGTTTACCAGATGAACCACCTCTGGGAAATAGACGGCCGGACGATGGAAGAGTTTGTCGTCTCGGGAACGTGCTTCCACAAAATAGGATACGGGTGGCGAAACAACCGGATGGATGTCTGGGTGGATGTCGTAAACCCGAACCGCGTATTTTTCAACGCGATGGAGGATGTTCGACTTTGGGACTGTACTTTAATAGGCGAACTGCACGACGTGCCGATTGCCGATGTGGTCAGCAAGTTTGCCAAAGGTTCGCGCCGCAGGGCCAAACAGCTCCGGGAGCTGTATAATCAGGCTACCCGCGAAGAGATTTCCCGATCGTTTGAGGCGCTGACATCGGACAACCTCGACAACCTCGATTTTTTAATCGCCACCGAGCCCCATTTGTGCCGTATCATCGAGGTATGGACGCTTGAAAACAAAGAGCGTCTGCGCTGCCACGATACGTTAACCGGAGATTATTACAAAGAGGAGATGGAACGGATGCAGGAGATAGAGGCGATAAACCGGATGCGCTTGGAGGAAGCCGCACAAAAAGGCATTGCTCCGGAGAAGGTAGCGCTGATTGAAACCGAGTGGTTTATAGACCGCTATTGGTATTACCGTTTTTTTACCCCTTTCGGCCATACTCTGGACGAAGGGGAGACTCCCTACTGGCACGGGGAACATCCGTACGTCTTTAAACTCTACCCGTTGATGGACGGTGAGATACATTCGTTTGTAGAGGATATTATCGACCAACAGCGTTATATCAACCGACTGATAACCTTGATCGACTTTATCATGGGGGCCAGCGCCAAAGGGGTGCTGCTTTTCCCGGAAGACCAGATTCCGGACGGGATGTCTATTGAAGATGTGGCCGAACAGTGGACACGGTACAACGGTATTATCCTGTTTAAGCCCAAACCCGGCGGGGTACTGCCTCAACAGATCTCGACCAATGCTACCAACGTGGGGGCATACGAACTGCTCAATTTGCAATTACGCCTGATAGAAGATATATCGGGTATCCACGGGGCCATGCAGGGGAAAGTCGCTACGACCGTTACCTCGGGGGTATTGTATGCGCAACAGACTCAAAATTCGAGCTTGAACTTAATCGACCTGTTTGAATCGTTCAAATCGTTCCGGGAAGAACGGGATACCAAGGTGATGAAAACGGTTCAACAATTCTATCGAGAAGCCCGTTATCTGAACATCGCCGGAAGTGTATATGACAAAGAGGCGAAAATGTACAACCCGCAAAAGGTTCGGGATGTGGAGTTCGACCTCTCAATCTGCGAATCGAGCACCAACCCTACCTACCGGATGGCATCGAACGAGCTGTTGATGGAGCTGTTCCGGATGGGACAGATCTCACTGGAAATGCTGCTCGAAAACGGTTCTTTCCCCTTTGCCGACCGCTTGTTGCAAAGTATACAGCAGGTAAAGGAAAAGATGCAACAGGAACTGTTAAACCAACAACAGGCTATGGCAAACGGTTACGGGATACCGAACAACGCAAACGGACAAACGGCACAGCCGAACACTGTACTTTCGCCAGTAACCCATATGCCGTCGGAAATATCCCAATAAATTTTTACCGAACAACAACGGATTTTCGTTTTTCTTTCCATACCGGAACCGGGCAAAACGTTCTTGTAGAATCGTCTTGCCCGGTTCTTTCTTGAATCGGCAGCAAACGCTATTTATACTTTTGCTCAAATACGGTCAGGATACGGCTTACATTGAAATAATAACCTTCAACCTTAAATGGATTGGTATCGACTTTCAGATGGTCATAACAGGGCTCCTCAAACACATACGAAGTAACGGTGAGCCCCAATCGGTTGATAATATCGTATTCGTGTGCTGGATAGATGACAAACCAGGCCGATTCGCGGGTTTGACCATCTCCGGTGGAGAGGATGGCATCTACGATGCTTTTCAGTTTATACCCCCACAAAGCCTCCTGCTCTTTATCTCCCTTGCACCGATAGGCATATACCAACATATTCATCTGCCTTAAATCGAACGGGAAATCATCGATGGCCAGACGGGCGTATTTGATGATCGAGTCGCACACAAATTCGTCGTAATCAGACCTGGCATACAACTCTTTCAAACGGTCGGTATGCTCTACCACCCGGTATGGATTGTAATCTTCCTGAAAACTGTATCCTAAATAAAGGCACCTATATTCAGCTAAATTCAACGTGGTATCGTTGTCCAGGTAACGTTTCATCAAGGCCGGATAGTACAACGGCGAGGAGGGGTCGTTTATCTGCGTCTGTATCTCCTCCATATCGGGAACCTCTATGGCATCTTCGATCAACTGGGCCGATAACGTCGTCCCGACCCAGAGCCAGATTAATAGAAAAGATAAAACGTATTTCATACTTACCGATTTATAAACTCGCAATATGTTTTCGTAGCAAAGATACGCAAAAAAATCAAGCAGACGGGGCACTAACATGCTCCGGATAGGACACTCTCCTATCCCACAAAAAGAACGATTTGTTCTACTTCAACGAGTTGAAATAATAATCCAACACCTCTTTTGCTGCGGTGAAAGAGGTTTGGTCGGAATTCAATACACGGGAGACCTTTTCTGCCAGCATCGCTTCTATTTCCGGATTGCGGTAGAAATGTTCTTTCAACTGTTCATTTATCGTCTCGAACATCCAATATTTGGACTGTTCATGGCGTTTGTGTTCAAAAAAACCGTTTTTGCGGGTAAACGCCACGTAATCGTCCACCATCTTCCATACCTCGGGTATGCCGATTTCATAATATCCGGAATAGGTCAATACCTGGGGTGTCCATCCCGACAGCGTAGGGGGAAACAGGTGCAGGGCGTTGCGGAATTGTGCCGCCGCCAATTTGGCTTTTTCGATGTTGTTGCCATCGGCTTTGTTGATGACAATCCCGTCGGCCATCTCCATGATGCCGCGTTTGATTCCCTGCAACTCGTCGCCGGTACCGGCCAACTGGATGAGCAGGAAGAAATCGACCATGGAGTGTACGGCTGTTTCGGACTGTCCTACCCCGACGGTCTCTACAAAAATCGTATCGAACCCGGCGGCCTCGCACAACACAATGGTTTCTCTGGTTTTGCGGGCTACTCCCCCCAACGATCCGGCCGAAGGCGAAGGCCGCACAAAGGCCCGTTTGTGTACGGCCAACCGCTCCATACGGGTCTTGTCGCCCAAAATACTGCCTTTGGAACGTTCACTGCTGGGGTCGATGGCCAATACTGCCAACTTCCCGCCCCGCTCCAACACATGCAGCCCGAAAGCGTCGATCGAGGTACTCTTCCCGGCTCCGGGAACACCGGTAATCCCTACCCGGACGGAATTCCCGGAAAAAGGCAAACATTTTTCGATGACCTCCTGCGCCAATGTCTGATGTTCGTAACGATTGCTCTCTATCAGCGTAACGGCCTGCGACAGCATGGTGATGTCGCCTTTGACAATGGCCTCGACAAATTCCGAAGCCGTATAGGTACGGCGGCGGGCTGTCCGGACCTTATTCAAATAGGGGTTCACCGTAGGGGGCTGGTCTATCCCTTTGTTTACGGTCAAGCCTTCGAACTCTTTG
This sequence comes from uncultured Bacteroidales bacterium, assembly GCA_949300615.1. Taxonomy (GTDB): domain Bacteria; phylum Bacteroidota; class Bacteroidia; order Bacteroidales; family CHK158-818; genus Gallibacteroides. Next base: position 43,756 of record CASGEW010000010.1, on the reverse strand, counting down.
TTGTTTTCTATGTGTTCCATGTGCTGGATTTTGGGTTATTCAAACGTTCCGACCAACCGGACGGAGACAAACGGGTTTTGGGGATCGTTGGTTACGATCGACAATAATTTGTTCAACATCTTACCGGGTACGCCCGAGGGGTCGAGTGTCAAGGTGATCGTTTCGCTTTTACCCGGAGCGATCGAATGAGACGATGTCTGGACCGAGACGATGTCTGCATCTGTCTGAATTTTCCGGATAGACAACGTCTTCTTTCCGGTATTGGTTATTGTCAACTCTCTTTTTACCTTATCGGTTCCCTGGACGGCTCCAAAATCAATCTTTTGCTGGGAGAGCTCCATTTTCGGGGCTTTTTCCAACTCCTCCTGGCTCAAATCCGAAAAATCTTCGAGGATGTTTGCCGTTACGGCGATCTTATACTCCGGATTGAATTTGTTCTCTCCCGAAAATGCGACAAAGAACTCGTCCCGTCGCAATCCCCAATCCTTTGCCTTTTCGGCCCGGTAAGTAATTACGATCTCTCCTTTTTCCTTGGGTTTCAATACCGAGGGGACTGCTACCACCGACAAATGGCGGGGGACATGGTCAAACGCCAGGGAAAGTAGCTTCTTGCCTTCGTTTATCACCGGAATCTTTTCGGTCTTGGGCTTATCCAGATAGACGTCAAAAAAGGGAAGGGTGGTGTTCGATAAATGCAAATCTCCCATCTTGTACGGATACGAAGGATTTTCTCTCGATTGGGAGGGGATAACGGTCCCTTTAATGGATAAAACCACCTTCTCGGGTTTGGCCGTACTGTAAACGTTGATCGTCTTCTGGAATGATCCGGGTGCTCCTTCGGCGTTATAGGTAACGGTGATGGTTCCTGTCTTCCCGGGCATAACCGGTTCTTCGGGATATTCCGGTTGGGTGCAACCGCACGCAGCCGTTGCCCGCACAATGGCCAAAGGCACATCGCCGGTATTGGTGAAGGTAAATTTACACGTTACTTTTTTCATATCCTCGGAAAAACTACCAAAATCATGGAGTGTTTCCTTAAATTCTATCTTGGAACTCTTCTGGGAAAAAACGGTAGCCACAGAAACGAATGTAACAAGTAACACAACAAAAAGCTGTTTCATGTCTGCTTATTTTTTATTTTTCGTTATGTAAACACAAAAATAACATTTTATGTTCTAATATCCATCCAGACAGAGACGATTATTTTTAGCCTCCTCCCGAACGGCCCATACCAACGCCTTTCTCTATGAGGCCGATCGTTTTGTTTAGAAAGTTATCGTCTCTTTTTATTTATTCGATAAAGAGGGTTGTTCCGCCAACAACGGTTTGTCCACAAAAATCGCTCTTACCTTCCACAAGGCCAACGCCGTTACAAAGGTCGAGAAGAAATCGGATGCGGGAATGGCCATCCAAACGCCTGTCAACCCCCACAAACGGGAACAGATATAAATGGCGGGCATCAGGAATATCAACTGCCGCGACAACGACAGGATGATGGCAATGCCTGCTTTGCTGATGAACTGGAAAAAATTGGCGGTGGTTATCTGGAAGCCGATCAGAGGCATCAAAGCAAAGGTAATGCGCATACCACGTTCGGTAATATCCATCAGCTCTTCGTTGTCGGTAAAGGCTCTTACCAGCTGCGAGGTCAACAACTCTCCCAAAATGAACCCGGAAACTACGATAATCGAGGCCACTTGTATGGTCAGTTTCAACGTCTGTTTTACCCGTCCCCGCTTTTCTGCGCCGTAATTGTATCCGACGATGGGTTGCATACCTTGACACAATCCCATGACAATCATAACGACAAACAACATATAGCTGTTGATAATGCCAAATGCGCCTACCGCCAAATCGCCGCCATAAGTAACCAACGACACATTCAGTAACGCATTGACGGAACTGGCCACCACATTCAACAAAAAAGGAGCCAAACCAATCGAAACAATATTGCGGATAATAAAGAATTTCAATTTGAAACAGCGCCGGAAGAAGCGGATGTAGCTGCCCGGTAAACAGAAATGGGAGATGGCAAACAGGGCACTCATAAACATGGATATAACCGTAGCCAACGCTGCTCCGCGGATACCCATATTAAATACAAAGATAAACAGGGCCGCTAAAATCACATTCAACACAACGCCGGAGATGATCACCACCATCGACTTGATCGGATAACCCGATGCCCGCATCAACCCGCTCAAACTGAAAGAGAGATTGGAAAAAAGACTGCCGGGAATAACCAGTTGCAGAAATTCCCGCGCATACGGAATAGTCTGTTCGCTACCGCCGAATATAACCAGAATCTCTTCCATATATGTCAAAGCCAAAGTGATAAAAATAGCCGACATAATAAAAGTCAAAATCAGGGCGTTGCCCAAGATGTTGCGAGCCCACTCCACATCTCCTTTCCCCAACACGATAGACATTCGCGAGGCCGCACCGACCCCCACCAACGTCCCTATCGCGGTAATCAACGTCATCAACGGCAAGGTCAATGCCAATCCCGAGATGGCCAAAGGACCTACCCCCTGCCCGATAAATATCCGGTCCACGATATTGTAAAGGGCTACCGCCACCATACTGATGATGGAAGGAATGGAATACGACCACAATAACTTGCCTATACTCTCCGTACCGAGCTTTTTACTTCTTTCTGTATCCATAAAAATAGTTTACTGTTATTCTCCCCAATAAGGTACATCCGACACCGACGAGGGCGTGCTGTTCTCCACATAGGGCCAGCCGGCTTTCCACCGAACCCGGTCGAGCATCAATTTACGGCCACCCGGGTTGTTCAGATCTACGGCGTGATAAAGCACCCAGTCGTCGCCATTCTTATCGGTAACGATTTCCGAGTTATGTCCTGTACCTACAAACGAATCGTTTTTGTGTATTACCACTTCGTGGTGATTTCCCAACATCGGCCGGCCTTGTTTATCTACATACGGGCCGAACAGTTTCTTAGAGCGACCTACTACCGTGGTATAGGTACTTTTAATCCCCTCGCAGCAAGAGCCTATCGAAGCAAACAGGTAGTAATAGCCGTTATGTTTGTGTATATAGGTCCCCTCGTACGCCGTACCGGCAATTTGCGTTTTCTGTGCCCCGGGTTTTACCGACAAGCCGTCGTCCGACAACTCGATACCGTATATACCCCTGAAACTTCCCCAAAAGAGATATTTCTTTCCATCCTCCTCTATATAGAATGGGTCGATGGAGTTTTGTACTTCTATTTCATTGCTTCGGAACAATTTTCCTCGGTCCGTAAACGGACCGTAAGGTTTTTCGGCCGTTGCCACACCGATGCCGCATGTCCACTCTCCTCCCCAAACAGACATGGAGTAGAACAGCACATATTGTCCGTTGATGTAGTTGATGTCAGGAGCCCAGATTCCTCCCTTCGGTTCAAAGTCGGGACGGGTATCACGCGTAAAGGCGGTTCCTATCAACGTCCAATTTACCAAATCGGGCGAATGGAGAATCGGGGTATTTCGGATGTCTTCGGTAGCATACAGATAAAAGGTTCCGTCTTCTGCCTGTATAACTGTGGGATCGGGCAGACTATACCGGGAAACAGGGTTGCAGTATTTCTCTTTTTCTGCCTCTTGACGGGCTTCTGCATGACAGCTTAATAACAGGAAAGAATATAATCCTAATTTCGCAATCAGACTGAAATTATACTTGAATGACATACTCTTTTTTTAGCGTACAAAAGTACACATTTTTCGGCTTGTAGAATGGCCTTTTTGGAGATATAGACATTAATAAACAGATTATAACAATGGACCTCTATCCCGGGAAAGGGGCCAATCGGATGCTTTCTCGGTACTTAACGGTAACCTATTTCAGGAGGTTTACAAAAATTAGACCTATCAAGATTTTTGAGGGATGGGCAGGCCAAACAGCTACCGCTTTTAACAGAAACTCTTATACACTCGTTTTTTTTAACATAGCAACATCCTTTACACCGGACGAAAAAGAGGAAAAGAATTGACAACAATACTCACTCATAAAAATGAATTTAAAGCGACAAAAACGGCCAGCAATACCAGAAGTGTGATCCCCGACCGGATTTCATCGTTCCGCTTGATCCTCGGGTAGTCCACTATGTTTCAACACTTTTGCATCTAAATAAAAGACAATTTCTTCGGCCATATTGTTACAATGGTCGCCGATACGTTCCATTTTGCGGATGATGCCAATCAAATTCAAACATTCGGCCGCCCGGTCGGGATATTGCTGCAAATAATCGGCGATAATGCCCGTCGCTCCGTGGTTGAGCTCGTCCACCTGACTGTCTTTTTCAAAGATAGAAACGGCCAACGACGATTTCTCTTCCTCCAATGCCTCCTTACCGGACTGCAACATCTCCTTGACAATGGAAAGCATGGTACGTATCCGGGCTTTGTCGAACAATTCGGCATCGATACTGATGCTGGGATATTTCAATACGAACTGCGCTATTCCTTCGCAAAAGTCGGCGATACGTTCCAAATTGGTATTGATTTTCAAAACGGCCAGTACGAAACGCAAATCGACCGCCACGGGGGCATACAGTGCAATGATATCTTCGCAGTCGCTGTCTATTTTCAGTTCAAAGGCATTCACCCGTTTCTCACGGTAAACCACCTCCTTGGCCAGATCCCGGTCAAGCGACAACAGCGCCTCTCCTGCCCGGTTCAATTGAGAATCTACCAACGACCACATTTCCAGGATTTCACGTTTCAATCCGTCCAGCTCGTTCTCTATATATTTCATCTTCTTTTATATTTTTTGAATGACCAAATTATCGGTTTACAAAGAAACCGATAATCGGCCGAAACAGGAAAAAAAACGAATTACATTTTTGTTTCATTTTTATTACACGCTTATCACCGTCACAAAAAGTAGCTATTTTTTGGCCGTTCCCGATAAAATAGCTTATCTTCGCTACTCATAAAAACAGACAAATGGATTTCAGGACTCCTGTAAAGATAGACAAAAGCGCGTTTACATTGAATCATAAACACCGGATCCTCTCGTTGGGTTCATGTTTCAGCGAAAACATCGGAGGGAAATTGGCCGAACAAAAATTTTCTATCGACATCAACCCGTTCGGCGTACTTTACAACCCCTGCTCCATCGCATCGTCCCTGCAAATATTGGCGGATAAACGGCTATTTACACCCGATGACCTCTTTGCTCATCAAGGGATGATGCACAGTTTCGCCCACCATTCGCGCTTCTCGCACCCCGATGCAACCACCTGCCTGCAACAAATCAACGAACGCATCATCGCCTCATCCGACCACCTGTTACACCTGGACTGTCTGATGGTTACTTTTGGGACCGCTTATGTCTATCGGTTGAAAGAGAACGGGAACGTAGTAGCCAACTGCCATAAAATGCCCGAAAAACTCTTCTCGCGCGAACGCCTCTCGGCAGAAGAGATCGCGCAAGAGTGGCAAACGGTAATCACCTCCCTGCGAAAACGGAATCCACAACTAAACGTTCTTTTTACCGTAAGTCCCATCCGCCACCTGAAAGACGGAGCCCACGGAAACCAGTTGAGCAAGGCAATCCTGCTGTTGGCTATCGAAAGGCTGATCAATTCTCTGCCAAACACGTTTTATTTCCCGGCATACGAAATCATGATGGATGAATTGCGCGACTACCGGTTCTATGCCCCCGACATGACCCATCCCTCGGATACGGCCATAGAATATCTCTGGGAACGCTTTTGCCAGACCTATTTTTCGGAGGAGACGCAATCGCTGGTAAATACTTGGGACAAAATAAAATCGTCTCTCAACCACCGGCCTTTCTCAGTAACATCATCTGCATACAAAGATTTCATAATGCAAAACTTGTTTAAACTGGAAGAAATCCGAAAAAAATATCCTTACTTTGATGTAACAAATGAAATAGCGCAAATAGAAACACAACTAACCGCATTTAACTCGATATGAACTATTCGATACAAGAAATTGCCCATATCATCAAAGCCGAATACCAACACCTGACCGACAGCAACATCTCGGTACTGCTGACCGACAGCCGGTCATTGACATTCCCGGAAGAGAGCCTCTTTTTTGCCTTAGTTACCCAGCGCAACGACGGGCACCGGTATATTTTCGGACTATACAAACAGGGGGTACGCAACTTTGTGGTTAGCCATACGTCGCCCGAAATTCAGAAACTACCCGATATAAACCTGTTGTTCGTACCCAATACGTTGCAAGCGTTGCAACAGTTGGCGGCATTTCACCGCAAGAAATTCGATATCCCCGTTATCGGCATTTCGGGCAGCAACGGCAAGACCATCGTAAAAGAGTGGCTGTACCAGCTTTTGCAATCAGACTACAACGTGGTACGCTCGCCACGCAGCTACAACTCGCAGATCGGCGTTCCGTTGTCCGTCTGGCAAATGAATAATAGTACCGGTCTGGCCATCTTTGAAGCCGGCATCTCGGAAGTGGGCGAAATGGACAAGATTGCCACCGTCATACGTCCCAAAATAGGGATATTGACCAACCTGGGCGATGCGCATCAGGGCGGATTCCACTCCCTGCAAGAAAAGTGCATGGAGAAATTAGAACTTTTCAAAGGGTCCGACATCATCATATACAACGGCGATAATCTGCTCATTTCCGATTGTGTCGAAAAGATGTGCCTCACTTCCAGGGAGATCGCCTGGTCAAAAACCGACCGGGAAAGCCCTCTCTACATCTCGAAAATAGAGAAACACGACACCTATACCGATATTGAATACTCTTACTTGCGATACATCAACCGGTTTAAGATTCCGTTTATCGAAGATGCCTCGGTCGAAAATGCCATCCATTGTTTAGCTGCCCTGTTATATTTAGGTATATCACCGCAAGTCATCACTGAACGAATGGAGAAACTGGAACCGGTAGCCATGCGGATGGAGGTAAAAGAGGGGCGTAATGACTGCCTGATTATAAACGATACCTATAACTCCGATATCAACTCCTTGGAGATAGCACTCGATTTTCTGGTGCGGCGATCGGCCGGGTCCGATATGCGCAAGACCCTGATATTGTCGGATATCCTGCAAACGGGTATGCTCAGCTCGACGCTCTACCGCAAAGTGGCAGACGTGTTGCAACGCAAAGGGATAGACCGCTTGATCGGTATCGGAACCAATATATCGGAAAACGCCAAAATCTTTACAAACATCGAGAAAGAGTTTTTCCCGAATACCACCTCTTTTCTCATGGACGAGAGCATCGAAAACTTCAAACACGAAATCGTGTTGATAAAAGGCTCGCGGGAGTTCCATTTTGAACGCATCTCGGAAGAGTTGGAACTGAAACAGCATGAAACGATCCTCGAAGTCAATCTCGATGCCGTTGTAAACAACTACAACTTCTACCGACAGAGGCTCAAAAGCGGCACCAAGATGATCTGTATGGTCAAGGCTTTCGGGTACGGTGCCGGGTCGTACGAAGTGGCCAAAACCCTGCAAGAACACGGATGCGAATATGTGGCCGTGGCTGTTGCCGATGAAGGGGCTGAATTGCGAAAAGCCGGTATCACCATGCCCATCATGGTGATGAACCCGGAAATGAGCAGTTTCCGGACACTGTTCAGCTATTCGCTGGAACCGGAGATATACAGCTTTAAACTATTGAATGCTTTTATCCGCGAAGCCGAACGGCTGGGCGTTACCCGTTATCCCATACACATCAAGATCGACTCGGGTATGCACCGGCTGGGATTTGTCAAGGAGGATGTTCCCGAGCTGGTCTCCATTTTAAAATCACAACCCTCTGTTGTCCCCCGCTCGGTATTCTCGCACCTGGCAGGAAGCGACAATCCCGAGTTCGACGATTTTACCCGAAAACAGATCGCCGTATTCACCGAATGTGCCGACGCTTTGCAAGAAGCCTCTACCCAACGGGTCTTGCGGCATATTTTGAATACGGCCGGTATATACCGTTTCCCGGAAGCACAAATGGACATTGTTCGATTGGGCATCGGGTTATACGGTATCCCTTGCGCCGGAGAAGAGGGACTGCGCAACGTGAGTACGCTGAAAACCACTATCCTGCAAATTAAGGAGCTACCGGCAGGAGAGACCGTAGGATACAGCCGTAAAGGCGTATTGACCCGGGATTCGCGCATAGCGGCCATACCCATCGGGTACGCCGACGGTTTCGACCGCCACCTGGGAAACGGCATAGGACACGTAATCATCAAGGGGAAAAAGGCGCCGGTAGTAGGCAACATCTGCATGGATGTCTGCATGGTAGATGTAACCGACATTGAATGTGAGGAAGGCGACAAGGTGGAAATCTTCGGAGACAACCAACCGGTTACCGAAATATCGGACCTGCTGGGGACCATCCCCTACGAAGTGCTCGCTTCCATATCGGCCCGCGTAAAACGTGTCTATTTCAGGGAATAATCGCACAAGAATACCGATAAGAAAACGGAATAACCTCGGATGGATGATCCGAGGTTATTTCTTATCCGGGCAATGCCCAATGTCCATACAAATACTGATTGAATGAAATTATAGAATCTTTTCTATTTAAAGAACGTGCGGCACACCCACACCACCTTCGTTACAACTCGTCACGGATAGCAGTCAACTCCTCGCGGATAGACACCAGACGGGCAATCACCTCATGCGTACGCTTTACCCCCTCTTTATTGTCTTTGAGTTGTTTCCGGGCACCTGCCAAGGTTAGTTTCTTCTCCTTGACCAAGTGATAAATCAACGCTACATGGTCCACATCTTCGCGGCTGTAACGGCGCGTTCCCCGATCGGATTTGCGGGGAGACAAAATGTCGAACTCTTTTTCCCAGAAACGGAGCAATGATTCATTTACCTGAAACATCTCCGCCACCTCTCCGATAGTGTAGTACAGTTTATTCTCGTCTCTTCCCATAATCAATCCATTACTTGTCCTTGGTTTTCAGCCAACTGTATCATATTATCATATTCCTCCGGCGACAAATCCATGTAATAGTAATTAACCGGATTCACGTGCTGGCCTTTGTAGATTACTTCGTAATGCAGATGCGGCCCGGTAGATTTACCGGTATTCCCCACCAAAGCAATCTCCTCGCCGCGTTTTACCTTACGGGCCCTTTGCGTCAATATTTTACTCAGGTGGGCATAACGTGTTTTATATCCATAGCCGTGGTCTATCACCACCGTGTTTCCATACCCTTTTTGCCAACCGGCAAACTCAACCGTTCCGTCGCCCGTTACATAAACCGGTGTCCCAATAGGGGCTGTAAAATCCATCCCCTCGTGAAAACGGCGAGTCTTGTAAATGGGGTCGGTACGCCATCCGTAACCGGAAGCGGTACGTTTCAAATCTTTATTGGCAACAGGTTGTATGGCGGGGATACATTTCAACCGATCTTCGTGGGTACGTCCCAATTCGACAATCTCATCGAACGACTGGGCCTGTATGTAGAGTTGACGCCGCAACTGGTCCACCTTTTTTGCCGTGGATATCACCAGGTCGGCATCCGGCAATGAGGAGAGGTGGTTATAACGGTTGTCTGCTCCCAGGCCGGCTTTTCGGGTGGTAGCCGGTATGGGTTCGCCTTGTAAAAGGACTCGGTACAGGTTATCGTCCCGTTGCTGGATATCGGAAAGCACCGTCAAGGCCTCATCCAACTGCTTCGACATCAGGTTGTACTGCAAAAGAAGCTCCTCCTGCTCTTTCTTCATCTTCTTTTCCTGCGGTGAGTCGATGAAATAATTCAATCCGGCAAAAATACCCACACCAATCAGAATACCCATAAACAGATGGCGCATGACGGTAAAAATCCGTTCCCACAAAGAGGGATAAACCCGATCATAGTTCAGCGTGGTTGGGTTATATATGTAATATATCTTTTTTCTCATGCGTATATGAGCCTCTTTTTTCCCGGCATCGACCGTCGAAATACGGTATTTTCGGGGAAACTATTAGCATTTTTTCATGCCACAATAGGCGCAAAATTAATATTTTGCGTTATTTTTGCAAATTGTTTTTCAGAATATTAATATTACGGGAAGATATTTTGGATGTTTATCGGATTGGATTCCCGAAAAAATGTAAATTTAACATAAAACAGAATATGCGCACAGCCAAAGAAATCAGACAGTCATTCAAAGACTTTTTTGCAACCAAGGGCCACCAAATTGTTCCTTCGGCTCCGATGGTGGTAAAAGACGACCCTACCCTGATGTTCACCAACGCGGGGATGAACCAGTTCAAAGATATTATCCTGGGTAATACCACGGCTAAATATAAACGGGTGGCCGACTCCCAAAAGTGCCTCCGGGTAAGCGGCAAGCACAACGACCTGGAAGAGGTGGGGCTGGATACCTATCACCACACGATGTTCGAGATGCTGGGCAACTGGTCGTTCGGCGACTATTTCAAGAAAGAGGCTATCGAATGGGCCTGGGAATACCTGGTGGACGTACTCAAACTGAGTCCCGACCGCTTGTACGCTACCGTATTTGAAGGATATGCCCCCGAAGGGCTGGAACGCGACAACGAAGCCGCCGGATATTGGGAACGGTTCTTACCCAAAGAACGCATCATCAACGGCAACCGCAAGGATAATTTCTGGGAAATGGGCGACACCGGACCGTGCGGCCCCTGCTCGGAAATCCACATCGACCTGCGAAGCGACCGGGAACGGGCTGAAATCGACGGATTGGAACTGGTCAATAAAAGCCATCCGCAGGTGATAGAGATCTGGAACCTGGTATTCATGCAATACAACCGCAGAGCGGACGGATCGCTCGAAAGCCTGCCGGCGAAAGTAATCGACACGGGTATGGGATTTGAACGCCTCTGTATGGCCATACAAGGCAAGACATCCAACTACGACACCGATGTTTTCCAACCCATTATCGCGGCCATCGGGATATTGTGCGGAAAGCGATACGGAGAGTCGGAACAAAGCGACATCGCCATGCGCGTCATCGCCGACCACATCCGTACCATCTCGTTCGCCATCACCGACGGACAACTGCCCTCGAACGCCAAAGCCGGATATGTCATCCGCCGCATCTTGCGCCGGGCTGTCCGCTACGGCTACACATTCTTAGGGCAGAAACAGGCATTCCTGTACAAACTGCTGCCGGCCCTGATCGATACCATGGGCGATGCCTATCCAGAACTGTCGGCACAAAAGACATTGATCGAGAAAGTAATCAAAGAGGAAGAAGAGTCTTTCCTGCGTACGCTGGAAACCGGTATCCGGCTACTCGACAAAGTGATGGCCGATGCCCAGAAAGAGGGGAAAAAGAGAATCAGCGGAGTAGATGCCTTTACCTTGTACGACACCTTCGGATTCCCGCTCGACCTGACGGAACTGATTCTAAAAGAGAACGGCTTGACTGCCGACCTGGAAGAGTTCAATACCCAGATGCAACAGCAGAAAGAGCGGGCACGCAATGCCGCCGCTGTTGAAACGGGAGACTGGATCGTCCTCAAAGAGGGAGAACCCCACTTTATCGGATACGACTTTACCGAATGTGATGCCGAGATATTGCGTTACCGCAAAATCAAACAGAAAAACCAGGAACTGTACCAAATCGTTTTGGACAAAACCCCCTTCTATGCCGAAAGCGGGGGACAGGTAGGCGACAGCGGAGAACTGATAGGCGAAGAAGAAACCATCCGGGTAATCACTACCAAAAAAGAGAACAACTTAGGCGTACACATCACCCAACGCCTGCCTCAGGACGTAACGGCTACATTCCACGCCGTAATCGACAAAAAAGCCCGTCAGGCAACGGCGTGCAACCATACGGCTACACACCTGTTGCACGAAGCCTTACGCACCGTACTGGGTACGCACGTAGAACAAAAAGGGTCGTTGGTAGGCCCCGAAAGCCTGCGGTTCGACTTCTCCCATTTCCAGAAAGTAACCGACGAAGAGCTACGCGAAGTGGAACGGCTGGCCAACGAAAAGATCCGCCGGAACGAACCGCTGGAAGAGAACCGCTCCATGCCGATAGCCGAAGCCCGCAAACTGGGCGCCATGGCACTTTTCGGCGAAAAATACGGCGAAGAGGTACGTGTCATCAAATACGGATCTTCCATCGAGCTTTGCGGGGGTACGCACGTTGCCTCTACCGGAAACATCGGGATGGTCAAGATTTTATCTGAAAGCTCCATTGCAGCAGGCATACGACGGATAGAGGCCGTTACCGCAGGAAAGGTGGAAGAGTTGATTAACCTCCAACAGGATATGTTGAAAGAGGTACGCAGCCTGTTCAACAATGCTCCAAACCTGACCGCAGCCATCCAAAAGGCCATCGAAGAAAATGCCGAATTAAAAAGACAGGCAGAAGAGTTTTTCAAAGAAAAAGTAACTACTTTGAAAAATCTCCTCATCAAACAGATACAGGAACGGTCGGGAATGAAGGTTATCCAAACAAAAACAGAAATCCGCCCCGAAGCAATCAAAGACATTGCGTTCCAGTTACGCGGAGAAATCAAAGAGCACCTGCTGTTTGTCGCCGGAACCGTATTTAACAACAAACCGTTGCTGACGGTTATGCTTAGCGACGATTTGGTAGCTGCCGGATTGAACGCCTCGGCACTGGTTCGCGAAGGAGCCAAACTCATCCACGGAGGAGGAGGCGGACAACCACATTTTGCACAAGCCGGCGGGAAGGATGCCGAAGGCCTCAGTGCCGCTATCGACAAAATCATCGAACTGGCAGAGAAATAAATTGCTATTTACCTATAAGATCGAAGGGCAGTTCAAATGAACTGCCCTTCGATCTTTAAAAGATACGCCCTACGCCTATTTTTTTTTACCGTACAAGAGAAAGATAGCGGTTGAAACTGCGGACTGAACAAGAGTTTTCCTTCTCGTATTTGCAAATTCCCCATATTTCCTTTAACTTGCCTCTGTTTTTTAACCTTTGGCGTCACGAACGGAACAATTCAGATTCAACAATAAGAACACCTTCCTGAAACATGAAACATACCAAGCGATTAACCTTGTCATTCATGGCAATGATGATGACCATATCCGTTTTAGGGCTTCATGCTCCTAAGGACAAAGATGTAGCCGTGCACGTCAAAACTGACGGCAAGGCTGATGTAAGCGACGCTTTGCAAAGAATCATAGACTCCAACCCCAATCGTACTATTTATTTCCCCGACGGGGTCTATCTGATCAGCAAACCGATTCTGACACCTGCCTCTCCCTCGAAAAGCGTCGCCCTCGAACTCTCCAACTACGCCATTATCAAGGCGGCCGATAACTGGTCTTCCTCAGAAGCGATGATCCGCCTGGGTGGCAAAGATCCGGCCAATAACATTCAAACTCCCGGTAGCAACTACTACCTTGACGGAGGTGTTATCGACGGCAGTGGAATTGCCAAAGGTATCTCGATCGACAACGGCCGCGAAACCGTCATACGCAACACCTCCATCAAAAACGTTACGTTGGGTATCCATATCAAACCCGGAGCCAACAACGGTTCCTCCGACTGCGACATACACAATGTAAATATTGTCGGCAACAACAATCCCGACTGTATCGGCGTATTGGTAGAGGGCTACGACAACACATTTACCAATATGCGAATCGGTGGGGTACACATCGGATTTTGTATCCGATCAGAGGCCAACATATTACGCAATATCCATCCGCTGTATTACGGATCGGACAACGAATACGAAACCAGTTGCGGATTCCTGGATGAGCAACAAAACAACTGGTACGATTTTTGTTACAGCGACGAGTTTGCTACGGCATTCTACATCAAAAACGGACGAAGCCTTTACAACAACTGTTACGCTTATTGGTATTCAAAACGCGGAAAGAAACACGTTGTATTCAAATCGGAAGGTGCGTTTAATTCAGACGTAATGAATATGAATGCCGGCTTTGCCCAACACAATGCCACCACGGAAAACAAAATCCTCGAAACGGCAAACGACGGAGGATCGGGTATGTTCTTTAACCTGCATATACAAGACAACCGTGTCGTAACCGACAACTCCCATTTAAAATATATGCGGTAAGAGAATTTTTGTATTTTTCCAAACATCAAGCAGAGACAAGTTATGGACAGAAGGACATTTGTAAAAGCAGCTATATCGTCGCCGTTAGCGGTTTCGGCAACTTCCGTAAACAGTATTCTGGATAGGGATATTTCGACAAACCAAAAACAAAACGGTATAGCCATCCGTTTTTTAGGTACGGGGGCCGCCGACTGGAACGGCAAAGACGAACGCGGAGAGATACGCCGGTTATCAAGTATTCTGATAGAAAAACACATCCTGATCGATCTCACCCCTATTGCCGTCGATATGATTCCTGCCGATGCTCATCCCGACACGATTTTTTACACCCATTCGCACGGCGACCACTTCAATTCCATGACGGCTTTACGGGCAGGCATAAAACAGGTTTTCCTCAGCCAAACGTGGTACGATATGGCCGTAAAAATATTTCAAAATGCAGCTACGGAACTGAATTGTCCCATGCCTGAAATCACGCCTCTTCACATCGGGCAGAAAATAAAACTAAGCAATCTGACCATCACCCCTGTCCCTGCCAACCATGCTACTGAGAATATTTTTGAACAGGCTCTTCTTTATCTTATCGAGAAAGACGGAGCCCGGGTATTGTACGCTACCGACACCGGAGGGCTTCCGGCCGTTGCCACACGCATCATCGGCATCGACGCCCATGACCCAAACGGGAAACCTCTAACTGGGCTTATCATGGAAGCTACCATGGGAATGGGCCAGGATACTGATTTCAGGCTTTTTACCCACACCAGCGTAGATGGCGTAATGAGAACCGTCAAAGTATTGGAAAATACGAAACGCTATACCCCTCCACCCGGACAACCGGTCTTCCTTACCCATTTGGCCCGTACGCTACATGGGACACAAGCCGAACTAGATGCCCAACTGCCGACTCCCTTAAAGGCGGCCTACGACGGGTTGGAAGTTGTTTTCAAACCGTTATAAACATAAGGGAGAGGCTTTTAACCTCTCCCTTATGTCATTTTGTTATCCGTTGGGCGGTAAAGCCGGCTTCACGCACGGCATCGACAATGGCCTGTTCGGGCAGGTCGGTAGTTACCGACAACGTTCGGTCCGGACTCTTCAAATCGATAGTCCACTGCTCTTCCTTTAAAATGTTGTTTAGCTTAGCTCCTATCTGAGCCACGCATCCACCACATTTGGCGTTGGTTTTAAACTGCATTGTTTCCATCGTTCTATTTTTATAAAATAATTCGTTTCAATCGCAAACTGTTCAGCACCACCGATACGGAACTGAAAGCCATCGCCGCACCGGCAATCATCGGGTTCAACAAAAACCCGCAAAGGGGGAACAAGATTCCGGCTGCAACCGGAATGGCAATCACATTATATATGAAGGCCCAGAAGAGGTTCCGACGCATACACGCTACCGTCTCTTTTGAAAGGACAATCGCCTTGGGAAGGAGGGTTAAATCGGAGGTAATGAGGGTCATCATCGCAACGCTCATCGCCACATCGGTACCTCTCCCCATGGCTACGCTGACATCGGCAACTGCCAATGCCTGCGAGTCGTTGATCCCGTCGCCTACCATGGCCACCACTCGGCCTTGCTGCTGTAACGAACGGACATAGTGTTCCTTGTCCGAAGGAAGGGCCGATGCCCGTACCCGGTCTATTCCCGCCTGACGAGCAATGGCTTGTGCCGTCCGTTCGTTATCGCCAGTGAGCATACACACCTCGATACCCATCTCTTTGAGCCGGGCGATAGCCTCTACCGACTTCGGCTTGATCGGATCTGAGATAGCGGCCATGACCCATATAGCTTTCGTATCGCCAAACAAAACGATACTTTTGCCCTCTTCCTGCCACTCTTTTATACGCTCTTTCACAACGTCATCAGTCGGTATCTTCTGGTCAGAAAGTAACGCCTCGTTACCGACCCAATAACGTTCCTGACCGCAACGAAAGAGGACTCCTTTCGGTAAAATCTTCGATGGTATCATTTCGGTAATAGGTAAGCAACCCGCTCGCCTCGATGTATTTTACCACCGCCTCTGCCAAGGGATGTTCGGACATCTGTTCGGCCCGATACAACAACGGCATCACCCTATCGGCCTCTCTCCCCATGCGCACCAGCTGAACTACCGAAGGCCGTCCTTGGGTAAGGGTACCGGTTTTGTCGAATACAACCGTATCGACCCTTTTCATCTGTTCGAGCGCAAGGGCCTCTTTGATTAAGATATGGTTTTCGGCCCCTTTCCCTATACCGACCATCAACGCCGTAGGAGTAGCCAATCCCAAGGCACAGGGGCAGGCTATCACCAACACCGATACGGCCGAAAGCAGGGCATAGGAGAAATAGGGAGTCCCGCCTATCACCATCCAGAGGATACAGGTCAGAACGGCGATTCCGATAACCGCCGGAACAAAGATATTGGAGATTTTATCGACCAACCGCTGTACAGGGGCCTTGCTACCTTGTGCCTCCTGTACCATCCGGATAATTTGCGACAGGAAGGTATCGGCCCCCACCTCGGTAGCCCGAAAACGGAATGCTCCTTTTTGGTTAATGGTTCCGGCATACACTTTGCTGCCGGGATCTTTCTCTACGGCTACCGGCTCGCCGGTTATCATGCTTTCGTCCACAAACGAAGAACCTTCGGTCAGGATGCCATCTACGGGTATCTTCTCCCCGGGACGGATGCTGACAATCATATCTTTTTTCAAGAGGGAAACAGGAATGATTTTCAACCCCTCGTCGGTTTCTACCCGAGCCTTGCGGGCCTGCAACCCGATCAGTTTCTTCAACGCCTCGGTGGTACTGCCTTTGGCACGCTCCTCCATCAATTTACCCAACAGGACAAAAGCAATCACCACATCCACCGCCTCGTAATATACATGCGGCTCGATGTTCTGGCTCATCCAAAATTCAGGATAAAGGGTATTGAACAGGCTGAACAGAAAGGCAATCGTGGTACTGAGGGCCACCAATGTGTCCATGTTGGCACGAAAATGGATCAACTGTTTGAAGCCGCTGATATAGAATGTCCTACCGAATATCAACATCACCGGTAGCGTCAACCCGAACATGATCCAGTTGGCATTTTCCGCGTGGATAAACCCCATCGACAACAGAAATACCGGTATCGAGAAAAGCCAGGCCCCTACGGTACGGCGTTTCATCTGCCGATAATGTTTCTTCTGCTCTTTTTCCTGCTTTTCAAAACTGTTCTCCTCTTCTATGATCAGGTCGTACCCCAGTGCCTGTACCTCTTTTTGCAACTTTTCCGGCGATATTTTCTCCTTGTCGAAATCGACATACAAAACGTTCAAGGCCAGATTTACATCAGCTTTCTCCACCCCACGCAGGTGCTTGACTCCTTTTTCTACCGCCTGGGCACAAGCGGCACAGTGCATATCGAGCACCGGATATATCTTAGAGACGACTTTCCCCATTTCTATTATTTATTTCGATTCCACATAAGGATACAAAAATAAACGTTATTGGCTTTTCATTCAATTTTCTGGCCAAGAAAAAAACAGCCGACACCGGCAAGCGGTTCAAAAAGAGGCCTCGCTCACGGGAAATCCGGGATTCTCTTTTTTCTTTTCCCGTTCAGCAACAAACGCGGGCAACGGCTCGGTATAACATACATAATTGCCTATGCAACGGGTTATCAGCACATCGTCGTGATGCCCGTCCATGGCCCCGAAACTGCCGTTCGGTTTCTTTTCAAACACATCGTGCTCGTAACAGGCCAACAGGTCGCGTTCAATGTATCCGTTCTCTCGCAACATATTGATCTGATGGTTGATAATCAACGTCTTGGTAGAACGGTTCATGTGAAATCCCCAACGGGTGGGTAGGTTTTCCCGAATCTGTCCTGCGGTGGCCCGGGCATACAGCCGGTCATAGACCGAGGCGATGGTATCGAGAATATATTCGGAATGTTCGCCATCGGTATTTTCTGTTTCCAGGGTGTTACTCTCTATCACCAACAGGGAGCGATGGTAAAACGAGGCTATCTGAACGGCTTTCCATGCCAACAGGTCGTGGTCGGTATGCCCGCGCCACTGCGCCACGATTTCAGGCACTCCGCCAAACATCATCCAGTAACGGTCAAAGACGACGATAACCGAATAGTCGGCTTTACAGGAACGTCCCCCGATATCGACTACGGTAACGTAACGGTCCCGTACGTTGTGTTCGTCGGCAGGCATCGACCAAACAGCCAACAACCCTCCCGGCTCGGCGCTGAATTTCAAATCTTCCAACGCCTCTTTCCCGTGCGACGCCCGGCCATATACCTCCCCGACAAACTCAGGGTCGATGCAGTTTTTACGCAAACGCTGTACCTGTTTGACGTCGAACACCCGCTCGCCCGAATAGGTAAAGGCCTCTACATCGTCTGACGGATATTCTGCCATCATGTCGGCGTGCTCGGGATACTCCCTCCGTTTCTGCCGGTACCAGTGTATGGCTTCGAGTGTGGCCCCCTGCTCCCACAGGAAATGTTCATAATCATCCATTGCCTCGATGAAGGCTTCGTAATCTGCTATCGGTGAGGAATACATCTCTATTTCATACCACGGGACAAAGAGAAACTGTTTGTCGCTTTCGCCCCGTTTGGCCCGTTCGCACTCACGGTGGAAATAGTTCCCCGTACCGTTGGCCGTACTTTCCAGCACAACGACGGAATAGGGCAACAAGGCTACCGACCCGCAAACGGAACGGATCAACTGTTCGGGCGACTTTTGCCGGGTACGGGGCCAAAAGGCCACCTCCGACAAATGGGCCATAACAGCGTCGGCCCCCCGTATCGACTCGGGCGTTTCGGCCGATCCGATCGTTACCCGGCATCCGGTTTGTTTAATGACTGAGGTATTGACACTGCGTTCGTAAGGATGGAATTTTACCGGCCCGTCCGTACCCAGCAACCACGGCGGATAACGCTCTAACAGCTTGGCATACATCCCCTTGATATTGGCGGCACTGTCTTTGAGATGGGCACAAATCACGCTGTTCCAGTTCCGACGGTGTACCAGCTGTATCCACGCCATATAGATTTGCACCAGCGTCGAACCGCCCCACTGACGGGCTTTCAGAAGAACGACTCGGATGGGTTTCTCCTGCTCTCTCATCTGCTCGAACGATGCCAACAACCGCCGTTGGGGACGATTCAAAACAAAAGGGATATCGCTATCGCTCTGCTTGTCTTTTATCTCGACGAACATTGCCGCCCAGAACTCGAAATCGTAACGGATACGGGTTTCTACAATCTTTTTCCAGACCTGTTCCCGGATTGATTCTCCATCAGGGTGTTCCAACACGCTCGATACATATTCTCCGATGGAGCCCGTACACAGCAACTGTTGTATCAGGATTGACTCCTGTGCCATCTTTACCGGGATGTACTGCCGGGGGATCGGTGCGTCGGACAAAGATAAAACAAGACGCTCCTTGCCATAACAACCTTCTCCCGATACGGGATCATATACCTCGGACAAAACCGACAACCTACGATTGTTTTCTTTTATAATATTTTCTATATCAACATCTTTCATTTCCTTATCATTTACAGACAAAAAAACGAAAAACGGTTCTTATCCCGATGTTATGACAACCCGGCAACATGAGAAAAAAACAGAAACTCCCCGCGGGGGGGGGCGATGTCTCTCTATTTGGGAGAATCCTACAAAAAAAGAGGCCACCCGACTTACGTCAGACAGCCCCTTTTACAGATAATTAAGAAAAGTTTTGGTCGTTATTTTGCTTCCCAGCCCAGTGCGCTTGCGCCCAATACGGCGGCATCGCTCTCTTTCAATTCTGAGGGAATTACTTTTACTTTGCCTCGGTAAATAGGCAGGATGTTACGATCCAACGATTCGCGAATGGGTTTCATAATCAATTCGCCCGATTTTGCCAAACCGCCGAAAATAACGATTGCCTTGGGACTTGAAAATGCTACGAAGTCAGCAAAGGCTTCTCCCAACATATTTCCGGTATATTCAAAGATTTCAGCAGCCATTTTATCGCCGGCAATGGCAGCGTCGTATACATCTTTGGAGGTGATGTCCTGGATGGGAATTTGACGCAACAAACTCTGTTCGTTCCGTATTTCGAGGAATTCGCGTGCTGTACGAGCCACACCCGTAGCCGAAGCGTATGCTTCCAGACATCCGGTACGTCCGCAACCGCACAAGCGGCCGTTTCCGCGACGCATAATCACGTGGCCCAGCTCGCCGGCAAACCCGTCGTGGCCATATACCAACTGTCCGTTTATAACGATACCGCTACCTACTCCTGTTCCGAGGGTAATCATGATAAAGTCTTTGATACCGCGGGCTGCTCCGTAGGTCATTTCACCGATGGCCGCTGCATTGGCGTCGTTGGTCAACGATACGGGGTAACCTGTTTTTTCTGAAAGCATCTGAGCCAAAGGTACAACGCCTTTCCACGGCAGATTGGGAGCAAATTCTATTGTTCCGGTATAGTAGTTTCCGTTAGGAGCACCCACACCGATACCGGTAATCTGGTCTGCCACCTTTTCCTGAACGATCAATTTGGTCAGTTCTTCGGAAAGGTTTTTTACGTAATCTTCAACTTCACTATACTTTTGCGTTTTGATAGAACCACTTGCGATGATGGTTCCACGGGCATCTACAATGCCGAATACGGTATTGGTTCCACCAATATCTATTCCGACTACATAAGGTTTGCTCATGGTCATTTTGTGTGTTTTATATATTATTAAATTTGTGTTAGGGCAAAGATAAAAGATTCTTTCAAAAAACAGACGATTTAAGCCGATAAAAAGTAAAAAAAACGTTTTTTTATTTTTCTGATAAATATACCGAAGAAGAATATCCTTGATTGTCATTATAAAAGATATTTCTATCTTTGCCCCCCGAAATTGGCAATGAAACTCATTTGCCATAAAAACAAACTAAAAAAACAAGCTCATGAGCTATAATCTATTAAAAGGGAAAAGAGGGGTCATTTTCGGAGCCCTCAACGAAATGTCCATTGCCTGGAAAGTTGCCGAACGTGCCGTAGAGGAGGGTGCCACCATCACCCTGTCCAACACTCCGGTAGCCGTACGTATGGGCGAGGTATCCTCGCTGGGAAAGAAACTCAACGCAGAGGTCATCCCGGCCGATGCTACCAACGTAGAAGACCTGGAAATGGTATTTTGCAAATCGATGGAGATTTTGGGAGGGAAAATAGACTTCGTGCTCCACTCCATCGGGATGTCGCCGAACGTGCGCAAGAAACGCCCCTACGACGACCTCGATTACGATATGCTCAACAAAACGCTCGACATATCGGCCATCTCCTTTCACAAAATGATACAAACGGCCAAAAAGATGGATGCCATCGCCGAAGGAGGTTCTATCCTGGCCCTGTCTTATGTAGCGGCACAACGTACGCTTTTCGGGTACAACGACATGGCCGACGCCAAAGCGCTGCTTGAATCCATCGCCCGCAGCTTCGGCTACATTTACGGCCGCGAAAAGAATGTCCGCATCAATACCATCTCCCAGTCGCCTACCATGACAACGGCCGGTAGCGGAGTAAAAGGGATGGAGTCGCTGATGGATTTCTCGAACCGGATGTCGCCGCTGGGCAATGCCAATGCCGACGAATGTGCCGACTACTGTATCGTCATGTTCTCCGACCTGACCCGGAAAGTTACCATGCAGAACCTCTACCACGACGGCGGATTTTCGAGCATGGGCATGAGCCTCCGGGCCATGACGCAATACAACAAGAGTTTCGACGAATACCGCAATGAAAAAGGCGAAATTTGTTACGGATAACACCAAACTTTTTCCTTTCCAAACTGTTTTCTTGATATGATGAAACAGTCTCCATTCATTTCGGATTTCAAAAAGTTTATCATGCGCGGCAACGTGATAGACATGGCCGTGGGTATCATTATCGGGGCCGCGTTCGGCAAGATCGTATCATCGGCCGTCTCTGACCTCATCATGCCGGTTGTCGGATTGCTGTTGGGCGGTATCAACTTCACCAACCTGAAAATTACCCTTGCCCACGCATCGGTCAATGCCGCAGGCGAAACGGTCCCGGCCGTTACGCTGAACTATGGGAATTTTATCCAGGTTACGGTCGATTTCTTGATCATCTCGTTTGCCATATTCCTCCTGATTAAATTGATGGGGAAACTTTCGCGCAAAAAAGAAGAGACCCCCGCCACACCACCTCCGCCAAGCGAAGAGGTACAACTACTGACCCAGATTCGCGACCTGTTGCAAAATAAAAAATAGGTATAAAAAAGAAGAGATTGCCGATACAATCTCTTCTTTTTTTATTTCTAAACTATTCCGGGGTTTCGGCGGTTTCGTACAGACGGGTGTGTTCCAGCTCGGTGATGTCGTACGGACGTACCGAATAACGGTCTGTCCGCTCCGGCTCGAACTTGCCTTCGGGCGTCAACCGGTAGTAACGGTCTATACGCTGGCCTCGGAGCGGCTGCCCGGGGGTGCTGAAACGGTAGGTGTCGAAAAAGTTGATCTGGGTGGTACGAATTCGTAAGTCTGTACTGACTTCGCTCTCTAACGTGGTCATGCCCATGCCCCACTCTTTGGCTAACAGGTGGTCTATCAACCGACCGCTCTTCGGGTCGAATGTGGCGTAGTATCCCCAGTAGGGCTCGCGGGGGGTGCCGTAGGTGCCGTAAACAAACAGGTAGGGGCCGTTGCTGGGTAACAGGTAGTCGAGGCGGATGAGCGGGGAGGTGATCGTGTCGGGCAATCCGGTCTTGATGGCCTGGCCGAACTCATCGACGGCTATCGAGGGGAAGTTGCTTAAATCTACTGACGGACGGCCCGGCGAGACGGTGCTTCGATCCCGGTACCAGCGGCTGGGGGGGACGCCGGCCGTGTCCGCATAGAAGGGCAGTTGTGCCCAGCCGATACGGCCCAGGAAGAGTGTGTCGAAGGGGATACTCTCTTGCAACGGGTAACGGATGTCGGGACGATCGCTCCCCGTTACCGTCAGATCTTCGGTAGAGCGGTTGTGCCGGCCGCCGGGGGGAAGGTATCGACGATCCATGTCCAACGTCCAGCGGGCCCGGCTGCTGTCCTGGGGAATGATATCGATAACGTTTACCTGCCTTCCCGTTCTTTTATTTACATAATTCAGACTGTCTAATTTATACAATTGTGTTATCGTGTACTCTCTTCGGGGATACTCCAACTGCCGGCGCAACTCGAAACGGCCATCCGGCGTCAGCTGGTAATAGCTGTCTATCCGGCGACCCAAAAGAGTATCGTTGTAATTACTTCTTTCATCGATAGGAGGATCCATTATAAAGTCTTCATCCGTATATCCCGTTGTATCGGGCATGGTAAATTCCACCCGATCCACCTGAATGGAGGTTTTGCGTATCGACAAATCGGGCAGTACCTCCGATTCTGTCATGATGCCCCAAAGTCGGGTGTAGAAGGTCGGCAACATATCTATCAACTTCCCGTCGTACGTATAGGTGTAATAAAACCGGCAGAAACTAGTTCCCTGACATTCTGTATTAAAGATACCCGTCAAAAACTGGTAGGGCCCGTTGGTAGGGAACTTCCCGTCGATAACAAAAGAAATTCCTATCGGCCTCCGGTTGATGCCGTTGTATTCGGTAAAGCCTATCGCGTCGTTTTTCCAGGGAAGTGGAGCGTTATGGCTGTACAAAAGATCGGTCCGAAGGTGTCGGTGGTAATCTTCGATATCATATGTCAATGGATAAACATCATTACTGTTCCAACAGTAGGGCAGATTCAGGGCCGCTAATTTCTTGTGATAATCTTCGCCCAATACCATGCTGTCCATATCCGGAAAGCCTACCCCCGGTACCGGGCTCCGGTACATCGACTCATCCAGCAAGATGTGCTTCGCCTTGTCCCGGTAAATATTTCTCACGATGTCGGCCTCTTGCTTTACCGGCCCAGACAAGGTACTGCTGTCCGGCTCTACCGGGGAGGACGGCTTCGTACTATTTCGACAACTTGTTGTAAAGATTGTCAGAATCATAATTGCGAATAAACATAGTATCGCCATTTTCATAACCGAACGGTTGTTTATCTTCATGACTTTGGTTGCTTAATACTTTATATATATTTGCTACACTTTCGGTTTCTTCATCTTTCCCATCGTTTGGACGGACATGGGTCAACACATAGTTGTTACTCCAATCCTTGTTTGTCTTTCCCGTTTTTTCCCCGGACAAGATACAACGTTTGTCGTCCAGGTAGATTCGGTTTTCTTCCGATACCCCTCCTTGCAACGTTTTCCGTCCGGGATCGGCATACAGGTAGTAATATTGTTTCCTCTCGGGGTCGTACCCCTTCCCCACCAACAATACAAAATGATCTGTTCCATCTTTATTTATTCCATCAAATCTATAATCCAACCCCATAATGACAGCCCGTTTATTCAACAGATGCCTGTCTATAACGCTGATAGCCCTTTTATAGCTCTCCGCTTTGTCTCCATAGTAGAAATGCGTACCCGTCTGATTTCGCTGATAGGTAAACGGGATAATTCGTTCCGAATTACCGGTCTGTGCTTGCCCCAAGTTTTTGGCAATATCTACACAAAAATCGTAACATTTACTTGGTGACTGCGACCGCCACGCCTTGTTTATCGAATCTAACGGCGCCATCAAAAACAAATTATCCTTGTCTTCCAGACACAGTTTGTTGACCTGCTTGGTTACATCATCAAAAGTAATACTTTTTTGCGATTTTTCGGGTTCTTTTGCCCAAAAAGGTTCGTACTTCCGGTCGGAATGCATCCACCCATCAAACAACGAAGGCATATCCCATTTAAACTCCTTCAATCCGGTCAAGTCGCTCCACAGCTGTTCATGGTCGCTGTTTTGCATGGCCTGGTCATAGATATCTTTCTGCCAGACATAGGGACTTAACGGCCGTATGCCGTGTTGTTCTAAATAGGGCGTGGGAATCCATGCCGTCTTTTGGCCCTTGGATTTGGCATATTCCAACGCCTTATAGGCCTCGGGGGCTTCTTTGTACATATACTGTTTCCACGAATGGCGGGCCAGGCTGCGGGCCTGCGTATCATTGGGTTGGAGCGCCTCGGTAAAGTCCGCTTCGCCCTCCTGCACATAGGGTACCGGGAGCTCTACGAAATCGGTAGGCCCGCTGTGGTTGAGATAGTTTTTAAAGATACCGGCATATACCGGCAAATCTTGGGACTTCGTCTCTTCCGGAGGGAGGTAGCGGGGAGCTACCAGGTACGACGGCGGAAAAGACTGTTTCCACGCCTGGCTTTTTGTATCGTAATAATACCCGTAATCGGGGAAATCGTCCGTATCCGTCGCTACCCGATGCGCAACGGTATCCGGATCGGGCATCCCGAAATGGGACAATAAATCCATCCGTTTACCGGTTTTCGGCAAGAAAGCCTGTTCCCAATGCTCTGCATCGAAATTGGGATATGGCTGCCGGTTATACGAGGGGGACACATCGGCGTAACGGGAAAGGCCCGAATACGAAAAATTCTCTTCGGGAGAGCTACCGACGGTAACGGGTTCGATCGTACGACCGGGCGATGTCCCGTAATTGCGCCACGAAAGGTCGGCATAAGGCTGGCTCTCTTGCGGTCTCCTGCCGGTAACGCCCTCGGAGGGAGGCGCGTTCAGCCACGCAAGCAATTTCCGTTGCGAAAGCGGGGAGTCGCTACCCGCAAATCGGCTGTACTCCGAAGGAGAGCCATAGCCGGACAGTTCTTGATAACTCAACTCACGTTCGGGAAAGTCCCAGTCGAAAACGTTTGATTTTTCATCCTGCCCCATCGTCCTACCAGGGGCATATTCCGTAAATCTTTTCGTTTCTCTATTCATAGCGGTCTATTTTTTTTTGATGATAATACGCTGCCGGTTATTCTGACGGCGAAGCGACACATGTAAAAACGTAGGGTAAAGAATGGCCTGATCAAAGACAAGCTCCGTCTGGCGCAACTGCTGCAACAACGCAACCGGATCGTCGCACGAAATATCGGCCGCCTCTCCTTTCAAATGCTGGGAAGAGGAGACGCCTCCCACCGCCCGGTTCAGGGCCGGACAACGGTAGCCGCTGTTTATGTGTAGGGGCTTCCCGTACGCCCGACGCAAGGGTTCGAGCAAGTTCCGAACCAGATAAACCAACGATTCGGATGCCTCCTGGTCGGGCAAATTGGCGATACCAAGCCGCTTGGCCGTATCGCTTATACAAAACTCGTCCATCGAAAAATGTTCACTTATCTGCATCTCTTCTATCTTCTTTTTCGGGTAAAT
Organism: uncultured Bacteroidales bacterium; assembly: GCA_949300615.1. Classification (GTDB taxonomy): domain Bacteria; phylum Bacteroidota; class Bacteroidia; order Bacteroidales; family CHK158-818; genus Gallibacteroides. The sequence goes on along the minus strand of CASGEW010000010.1, from coordinate 17,454 downwards.
CAATCGATATTTTCTCATTTATAAACTGCTTGACAGCTTTCAAGACATTGATGCCGTGCAACTCGCCGAAGTTGGAAAACACCGAATCCAACTCCACCCATGCCAACACCAAACAAAACGAAATGTAAACCAACGGCACGCTGTACTGCGAAACGATAAAATCGTCGAACATCTTACACGCCGTTACCACACAACAATAGTCGATATATTTCGACAGTGTCCGTCGCCACGCCCGGCTGCGGCGTACCACCTCGCCACGAAGACGGGCTGCACGTACCCCCAGACGTAAATCGGCCAGCACCAATGCCGCAAACAAAACATACATCGGCCACAACGGCAAAAGAAACACTCTCAACCCCTCTTGCGCCGACAACGCCCACACGGGGAAAACAATCGTAATAAATAATTTCGTCATATCCGTACATGAATAAAATGTCGGGGAGCAAACCGCCCGTAAACACCGGTTTACCTCATCTCGGAAATTTGCTCCCCGGCATCGGTTCTACACTACTCGGCAACCGAAGGGATTACCTGTACCTCCCAATTGTCGCCGTTCCAATACAACCAAACCTGAGACGGTCCCGACAACACCACCTTCAACGGTATATCCTCGTTGCGGAAATAGGGAAACTCGAATGTCCCGCCCGTACCCGAAACGAACAGATATACGCACCGAACGCCGGGATGTACCGAAGGGCAGAATGTGGCCGCATCAATAATCAACCCCGCCAAGGGGCTTTGCAACGGACGGTTGGTATCGGTCCATTCCCGGCAAACGGGGTCCCACATCCAGATAGAGCAGGTCTCGCCATTGACGAAACAGTCGCCGGCCATCCCCCCCTCGGGATAATCCTTCATAGCTGCTTTCAATCCATAATAATAACTCAATCGTGTCATATCAAAAACATTTTTAAAGGGTTACACGCTCTCTCATCACGGCTGCCATATCGGGACGTCCCAGAATATCGTACACCAAAGCGGCACACACGTAACAAACCTCCGGCATCAACCGACGGGGAAAATCGTACGCCCCATCCACCTCTTTGGGCAAGGGCAGGTAGAGCGCCTGCTCTATCTCATGCACCCGCACATAGGCAGGTAACGAATAATAGAACAGCGACAAAATGCCCTCGGGGGTATGCCCTATCACACAAACCGGTTTGAGACTACCGCCCCGCAAAAAGAGATTCTGCTGGCGAATGGCAAGCGGATCCTCCTCGGCAAGGAACTCGGTTACCGGACGGTTCCACCCTTTCATCTTGAACGAAACCATCTTCATCCAATCCTCGGGAAGAGGGACGATACCGCTGCCATCCTGGTTTTTCTGGGGCAAAAGCGCAGCATCGAACGGAACGGCTTCCAGCATACTGGGAGAAACCGACAACAAAACCTGCCGAATGGCCTCGGGCAGTTTCGTCTCGATATACCGCTCTATCCCGATGGCGTCGGTCTGCAACACCTCACTCTCCCACTGGGGCGAGAGCTCCTCCATATCGGTCTTGACCAGATTTTTCAACTCTTCTGTACTGATTTTCATCGCTTCGTCTCCTTATTCCTTTGCTGTTTATGCTGAGATTTCAGTCTCGATGTCGCTCTCGATCTCTTCAACCATCGCCATAAAATCGGCCATATAAGCGGTAGCGTCATTCCCCTGCGGAATGGAACAGGTAATGTGCCCGTTCGTCAGATAGACGTTGCCGGCATACACCTGTTGTTCGGCAAATTGTTGCCCCTCGGGGGCATCTACCTGTACAACAGTCTTTTTATTGACCGAACAGTTTATAGACGTCAAGCTATTATCCACGACCGAATAGTTCAACTGATACAACGCGTTATCGGTCTCTTTTCGCGCTTCTACGGTTACGGTGGTTTTGATTTTTTCTAACATGATTTATTCCTCCTATTCTTTTTATGGGTTAGTATTAAGTTGTTTCAATATGGCCCGCTTGACGGGGGCAAAAAAGGTTGATCGTTTTACCAGGTCTTCGATTCCCTCCCGATATACATCGGCCACCTCGATCTCACCCTCGCTGCGGTAAATCTCCCTCCCGACGTCGGAAAGGGCAATGTCTTGCGAAAAGTTCCACAGCAGATTGCCCATCTGTGTGCGGACATCTCTGTTTTCTATCGTGCCGTCAGGCGATACTTCGACGGGCAACTCTTTTAAATTCAGTTTCATTGTTTTGTCTGTTTTTAGTGTTTAGTCTCTTACAAATTGTACTGTCGCAGCTCCTCCGGTTGCCGGTGATGATGTTATCCTTAAATAGCCGGTTACATACGTTCCGGTATTATTATATCGCAACGTTACTTTTAAATCGGTTCGGGTTACCTCTATTTTAGGAGCAGCATCGTCTATTAGCGTTGCATTTGCCGTTATAATTTGAACTCCTCCGTATAACTCGTTTTTACCGAACGCCCGGATGGCTGTTGCAGCCGTTGACCCGCCGGATGTAGATGTATTCTTAATATCTATACAGGGTGTTGTGTCGCTTTGCTTGTTTATCGTACATTGTAACTCTGCGTCATTCGCATCGACCCGAAAATAATTGGCCTTACTTCTTACTCCTAAGTATCCGGCAGCGAGGAAAGAGCCAACAGCAGTAGAGCTACTTGAATCAATACCTATACGGCTATTGCTTATGCTTACCCCTCCTATGCTTCCGCTCGTTGCCGTTATTTTCCCCTCGATGGTCGCTCCTTTGGCAGTAATCAACCCCGTACTGGTAATGATGCAGTTTCCTCCTACGTTAATCCCTCCGTTCTGGATACCTTTGACAATAAGTGAACCCGATATTTCTACCTTGTCGGACGTAAGAAAAATCTTTCCCTGCTGTATATCAATACCTGTATAGGTTACATCGGTAAACGGCGTCTTATACGCCGACGGCTTAGTACCTATCTCTACTTGTGCATGGTTTGTCTCAAACCAAGATGGGTAAAAATCTCCTGTCTCGCTTCCGTATGAACATTGTATCTGCCAACGCACGTATCTCGTTTGCGGCTTTAACGTTAAAAACTTTAAATTATCAGGCTGATTTTCATCGTAATAATTACGCATATAATAAAGCTCTGGTGCAACAGGTATAAACGTCTTGCTCGCATCATACTGAGCAGGAAAACACGTGTACGAATGATCCGTCGGAGCTGAAAATACCAGCGTTTCTCCTCCGTTTACCGGGAAAAATTCTGCACAGTATATATTTATTCGCACATAACTCCAACCTGTACCTGATGGCACCTCAATAGCTCCTGTTGAAGAATTAAAACGTCCTCGTGCCCACCGCTGTTGTAGATTGGGTAGAAGATTATCGCCCCCTATACTTGTTTCCTTTATTGCCTGGGTTATTTTATTAGGCGTTTGGATTATTTCCGTTTCAACCGCAGAGATGCGGTTTCCCAAAGCATCGAAATCGGTTTGGCTTACTTTGGAATTAATGCTGCTTTGTAACTGTGTGATCCCAGTATTATAAACCGTCGTAGCTACTTTATCGTCCAACTCATCTTGTACATCCTCCGGGGCAGGCGACCAATCCGTTGCTTTTGTACCAACTTCCAACTTCATATAAGCAGCGGCAAAAGCCGCCGAAGAGGACACTCTAACTCGAAAATGCTCGTAACTCTTCGTCAACGTTACCGGAGTATTCGCCGGAAAAACATCTATGGAAGAATTTAAACTATATAAAGCGAATCCAACAATACTATTCGATGTTACTCCGCTGTATGAAAAAATAACCGTCTCGCCTGCGTTTAAGGTCCTCGTTAAATTTCTATATGCAGCCAAATATCCTACCGCAAAAGAGGTAGGCGTATCGCTTACATCTTTTGAGTTGGGTAATAGATTCCGGCCACCGATTTGTAGATCTGAAACCTTATTATCCGTATAACTTTTTACCTCTGTTACGGAAGTTTGAATCTTTTGATCCGTAAAATCGGCAATCGTATTATTGCCAATCTTTATATGCAAACCATCCGGGGCAGACAATACGCCATCAGCCGTTAAAGACAATCCAGAAACCCGGTGAACAATTGTTCCCGCCGTCATCTCCCAACAATTGGGGTAATTGCCTATACGAATACCACTCGTCCCGAGAATGTCGATATATGCGTTATCGGCCAACAACAATCCGGTAGCAATATTCTCGTAATCGTCAAACGGTTCCCAATAAATGGTATTGGTAGGCAGTGTTCCCACCGGTATAGAACCGATCCCCTCTTTGGCAACATAATATTTTCGATCTTCCCCATAAATGACCACATCCCGGTACGCATCGAAACAACCGTATATCTTGGTATTACTCCACTCTCCGCGCGGCCTCAACACGGCACCAACACTTCCTACGCCGTCAGCGCCATCGCATAAAACCGGTATATTCTCACGATCCAACCGGTTCTGGAATCCTCCTTCCGCAGTATAATCTTTATACAACGTTATTTCAAAAGAGTCGTATTCAGACAACGTCGGGAAAGAGACTGACGATACCGGGGAGGTGGTTGACAACAACGTCGTACGAGAAGAGTCTTCCTTTATTCCTTCTACCAAAAAATATGCCGGGAAAAGAGTCGGAACTTCTCCGGCCGTTTGGACCAGAGACTCCACCGTCAACTGCTCGGGAACCCTCAACCCTGCCGAGGTCTGCCTTACAACAATATCCGACACCGAAAGTCGATACGTTACAGCCGGATCGCCGTCGAAACCCTGTTTGCTTTTAGCCAAAGAAAATATTTTAAACAAGGTAGGTTTATCCAGACATTCGCCGATAAAGGTAATAGTAGCCGAATCATCCTCCATATCGGAAACCACCACCGTACGGTTCTGGTTTCCCAGTGTATATACAACTCCATCGGGAACGATTACGTTGAAGGTATATTGCGACGAAATATCCACGCTCCCCTCAAAGACATAACACGTAGTATGAGCCCCGTCGTAATAACCGCCAGAACCATCTTTCTGACAGGGAATCGTATGGCTGTCGTTGCTCAACACCATACAATAGCTGTTTTCTCCGTTAGGGCCGGTAGAACCTTTGTCCCCGGTCAGACGAACAGGAGCCGACCAGCCGGTTTCGGCATCGCAAAAATCGCCGTTACCATCCAACTTAGCGCTGATCATCCACAAAAACAACCCTTCACCAGATTCCGGGATTTGCGACACCCAACCCTCCCCCGGATTAACTGAAAGCCGATTCACCTGTGGAGGGGTATCTTCCGAGGTTGACAGCTGAAACCGAAAATCGGTATAAGCCTCCGCTTGAAACGCCTCCAATTTAACAGGAGTGATATACACGTGCCAAAAGTCGCCGTCCCAAAACAGGCTGATAACAGCCGATTGTTCAACCGTTATCCGCAAGGGTTCATCCCCATTGACAAAATGGACAAAACAAAGATTGTCCGCCGGCGGCGAAATATACAAATAATAGGCCTTCACCCCTTTGACCACCTCGGGACGGTATGTTGCCGGGTCATCCACTACACCCGACAACGGGCTTTGCATGGGACGATTCGTATCCATCCACTCTTTTTCCGCATCGTTCCATACCCAGATAGACAACGTCTCGCCATTCACGAAATAACTACCTTCCGGTACCCCTTCGGGATATTTACTCAACACCTCGGTCAACATAGAGAAATAGCCCAGAAACAATCCATTAGAACGGTCGTGTAAATTACAATATTGCATAACTGGTTGTTTTTAAATTAATCTACTCACTCTTTTATTTCTGGGAAGAAAAGTCCCAGCTTTTTGGCTCGGGCACGAATCTTTTCGGGCGTATTCAGTCCCCTTTTCGGCTCTGAATAGGGCGGCTTACACAAATATTCACGGGCAGCCTGCCACGTGGTAATACCTTCGACAGGAGCCAGCGGAATCTCCATCTCCTCCGCAGGCCGGTAACCGGACGCCTGCAACTGAATTTTGGTACCGAAAGCCGGTATCGACTCTACGGCCTGCTGTATCGCCTTATCGGCGGTAACATAAAACCCCACTATGTTATCTTTGGATACAAACCGTATCCGGGTTTGCTTGCCATCCACGCACAAAGGGATACTTAAATTCCCATGGCGGGTCGTATATATTTTTATATCATCCATAAACATTGCATTTTAATAATAAAGAAACGGATTGCCCCCTATCTCTCACCAACATGAAACATACAGGGCAATCCGACCTTTCAAAAAGAATCAATCACAAGCCCCAGACAAACAGCTTATGCTCCTTGGGGAACGATACGCATATGGGCCGCCGGATAACGGAGCGTCAAACAGCTGGCTTCGGTAAGTACCGTAGCATCCACATTTCGGATACCGGCCTTTTTCAGGTCAAGCTGCTCTTTCCCGAACGGGATATGCGACCACTTGGTGATCAAATCGGGATCTACGATAAATCCGTAACCGGACATACCGCAATCATCAAAGACTTCTGAGAAGATAACCCCCAGTTTCCCGAATTTCGATACGATCTGGGTGAAATCCATCCCGAATGCCGCCGTGGTTTCACTGGCATTAATCACCTTGGTAATCTCCATTTTATTGATGGCGGCAATCAAATCCGATCCGCCCACCAACATTTTCCGTTTCGTACCGCCATTCCCGGTAAAGGCCTCTTTCATAATGTCCACCAAATCGTTCTGGGTAAATCCAGCCGAAGCATCGTATTCATACTCCTTACCGGCCTGCCACCAGATACCTCCGGTCAGGTAAACAGACTCTTTCTTTTTGGCATCGTAAATCTGACGTTTTACACCAAACATAAAGGTCTTCTCCATTCCCAGGCGCATATCGAAAATGGCAGCCTCTTCCGAATCCGAGAATCTCCAAGGAACATTCTTTTTGGCAATTTTCTGCAACGTAGATTCTTCAATCTGCATTTTGAAAATCTGGCAGAAATTCTGCTCCTTGACAGGCAACGCCTCAAACTGACCGGTCTGTACATCCAATTCGGTCGCAGCACGCCCCATTCGGATAATGGCCTGTCCTGCCGAGAGCGAAGGCACGCAATTTTCAATCGTACCGATTTTCTTCCCGTTGATGGCATAGACATAAATAGACCCATCCTCATCTTTTGACGACACATACAACACCAAATCAGACTTCGACAAGGTCGTTCCATCAGCCTCGTAACCTTTCAATCCGGGCAAAAGCAACGTTTCGGACACTTCAAAAATTTCATCGTTGGCCGTAGCCAGTTTCACCCGCTGAGCATTGGCCGTAGCATCTTCGCTATCGGGTTCCGTATAAGCGGTTTTTACCGTAGTACGGCTCGGTTTCACATCTACCGAATAGTAATCGACAATCATCGACTGGCTTTTGCGGGCTCTGGCCACGCGCGAAATCTGATCAATCGGGGTTGACAACGGACGGATCTTCGTGATGACATTATCCACCTCATTCATCAACAGGTCCGGACTTTCTCTCCGGCTGATATCGGTTGTCAGCGACTCTCCCGACACAATCTTACTACCCGATGCTCCGGCAAAAACAGCCGCAACCAATACGCCATCATTCGAACAAAGGCTAACAGCTATCGCTATCAGCGCCAATGCAAAAAGCAAAAAGTTCTCCGACTTCAAAAACTGAAATACTTTTTTTCTCATGTTTGTTTAATCATTAAAGTTATACATAGAATTTTACCCAAAGGCCTTGTTATAAATCCCACACCGAAGGTTGTCGGCGATATCCGGCAAGAGGTAATCTGTCATCGTCGTCAAGAGCTCCGACCGAAGTACGGTTATGCAACGAAGGCACCGAATCGCCGGCAGCCCGTTCCCGTTCCAGGACAATCCGCTGATTCTTTCCCCGTATCTCACCATTCATCTCGGCCTGCATCATGTCCGACTCATAATTCATCCCCCGGTAGAGGAGTTCCAGTGTCCGCATGGAGAATTTACCCATGAAGATACTCTCCACCAAATCGTACACCTCTTCCAGAAAGCGATCGAACACCTCGTCCGACAAGCCATGCTGCGTTTTGAACGCCGCAATGATACGTTCGCTGCGTTCCCAATTTTGTTCCCGTTCTTCCTCCATGGCCCGCTGCTGCATACGTCGTTCGCGGTAAATCATATCTTCGCGGCGAATCCGATCCAACGTGTCAAAATCGTTCCCGCTTTCCAACAATTCTTTCCCGAAATGACGGACACAAGCCAACAACGCGTCATCGCCCGACACAACATCCGAAATAAAGGCCCCCACTCTGGGATGCTCGTTAAACAGGTAAGCCAATTTCAACTGTCCATCTTTCAAACGGTTGTAACAACTGCTGATCTGCGAGTCGTACTCACAAAGCAAATCGAAAAGGTCATCGTCCGACTCCACCTTCCGGTCGGGATAGTACTGCAACAATTTTTCACGCAACAACTCACGGGGAGTCTTTTGTACCCGTTCGTCATTCTGTTCCATAAAATTTTCCATAACTTATTTTTTAATTAGTTTTTAATAGATGGTTTTTTACCATATTTCCCATTGACAATGCAAAACAAGCATAAATAGTTCCTCCATCCATGTTATAAAAACATCATCTTTCTCAAAAAGCTTCATATTGTTTTTTTACCATATCAGGCAAAGAGAGATACAAAAGCAAAAATTTAGCGAGAACAGCCTTTCCCCATATAGAAAAGATTCCGTATTTTTGTAGGACAAAACAAAACTTAAATACTTTACTGATATGGCAACACCCGAATTCCACTATCAACCCATGTTCGATTTAGGGCCTGATAAGACAGAATATTATTTACTCACCAAAGATTACGTATCGGTCAGCGAATTTGAAGGGAAACCCATCCTGAAAATAGAAAAAGAGGGACTGACGGCCATGGCCAATGCCGCTTTCCGGGATGTCTCTTTCCTGCTCCGCCGTTCGCACAACGAGCAAGTAGCCAAGATATTGAGCGACCCCGAAGCCAGCGACAACGACAAATACGTAGCCTTGACATTCCTGCGCAATGCCGAAGTATCGGCCAAAGGGAAACTCCCGCTTTGCCAGGACACGGGAACCGCCATTATCCACGGCGAGAAAGGGCAACAGGTATGGACCGGTTACTGCGACGAAGAAGCGCTGTCAAAAGGGGTTTACAAGACATATACCGAAGAGAACCTGCGCTACTCCCAGAACGCCCCGCTGACCATGTACGACGAAGTAAACACCAAATGCAACCTTCCGGCACAAATAGACATCGAAGCCACGGAGGGGATGGAATACAAATTCCTTTGCGTTACCAAAGGAGGAGGTTCTGCTAACAAGACCTACCTGTACCAAGAGACCAAAGCCGTATTGAACCCGGCAACCTTAGTGCCTTTTTTGGTAGAAAAGATGAAAACCCTCGGAACAGCAGCCTGCCCTCCCTACCATATCGCATTCGTCATCGGGGGGACTTCGGCCGAAAAGAACCTGCTGACCGTAAAACTGGCCTCCACCCATTACTACGACGAGCTGCCGACCACCGGCAACGAATACGGCCGCGCTTTCCGCGACATAGAACTCGAAAAACTGGTTTTGGAAGAGGCTTACAAAATCGGATTAGGCGCACAATTCGGAGGGAAATACATGGCCCACGATGTCCGTATCATCCGCCTGCCCCGCCACGGAGCCTCCTGCCCGATCGGCTTGGGCGTCTCCTGCTCGGCCGACCGCAACATCAAATGCAAAATCAACCAAGAAGGTATCTGGATCGAAAAGATGGATGACAAACCCGGCGAACTGATCCCGGAAGAATTGCGTCAAGCCGGCGAAGGTGATGCCGTAAAAATAGACCTGAACCAACCGATGGAAAACATCTTGAAAGAGTTGACCAAATACCCGGTAGCCACCCGCTTGTCACTGAACGGTACGATCATTGTAGGCCGCGACATCGCCCACGCCAAGTTAAAAGAACGGTTAGACCGGGGCGAAGAGTTACCCCAATACATCAAAGACCACCCCATTTACTATGCCGGACCGGCTAAAACGCCCAAAGGGATGGCTTGCGGCTCCATGGGCCCCACCACGGCCGGCCGTATGGACCCGTACGTTGACCTGTTCCAGGAACACGGAGGCAGCATGATCATGCTGGCCAAAGGAAACCGCAGCCAAGCTGTTACCGACGCCTGCAAAAAACATGGCGGATTCTACCTGGGATCTATCGGAGGACCGGCTGCCATCCTGGCCCAAAACAACATCAAGAGCATCGAATGTATTGAATACCCCGAACTGGGAATGGAGGCTATCTGGAAAATAGAGGTAGAAGATTTCCCCGCCTTCATTTTGGTAGATGACAAAGGCAACGACTTCTTCAAACAGTTAAAACCCCGTTGCCCAGGGAAATGCTAAGTATCTTGCCAATAAACAATACATCGGAAATCAGGAATAAATTTTCGCCTCTTGATCCGAAACACCTGGACGAATCATACACTGAAAAGCAAGAAACAATGTATCTATTAAAGGTACAACATCTGCACAAACAACATAAGATGTAGGATAAACACCCTTAGAAAGGTTACCCCCGGATAAAACAATATTGTTCTATTCGGGGGTGCTTTTTTTAACCAAATACCGGGCATTTTATTACCCCATAAACAGGATCAATCTATTTTCTATCATTCCACTCTCATAAAAACAAGAGACATACTCCCCCTGTTTCCCCGAGCTTTTCCGATCCCCATCAAAAATAATTCTCGTGATAAATACTAAAATAAGTCTCATCTCGATTAAAATGGACGTTTACCTTATTTTCCCGTGCCAGCCAACCAATAGCGCTTGCCAATTCCAAGGGAGAAAGCCCCGTACTTTCCAACAACTCTTCCCACAACATTTCGTTATCGTTTAAAACTTCCCATACGATACCGGCATTCTTCCCGATTGCATTTCTGTTCCAGTTCATATTCAAATATTTTTAAGTTTGTTATTCTAATTCTCTCTGACCATTTCCGGATATGTCATACGGCAGGTATCAACGGCCAACACCTCGGTTATCAATTTATGTTCCCTGTCGTCTTTTGGTATTCGAGCCATCTCAGGAAACAATTGATGCGAGCATCCACCTGAGTCTGTCGAGCCTGTTGCCATAAGGTCTGTGCTTCCAGATAATCCGAAAGCAGTTCAACCCCCTTTTCATATTGCAGGCGACTCGTCCGCAGATTCTCTTCCGCCGAAGTTACCGACGATTCCGCTAAATCCCGTTCAAGAAAAGCCTCGTCCAGAGTATTAAACGACTGAGCCATTTCAAGCATCATTTGTTCATTAGCATCCTCGCGCTCCATCTGTTTCTGAGCATATTGAAATTGGGCCGATTTTATCTTATTCATCCGACGTCCAAAATCAAAAACCGGAATGGAAAGCTGTATGCCAACATGAAGATTCCAGTCATCGAACAATTTGCAGCCGTTCAATTCAATGCCGTTAGAATAACCATACTGTCCCACCAAACCTATTTGCGGTAAATACTCGCTCCTTGCCACAACAATTTGTTGCTTTGCCAACCCCACTTTTTGCTCGAATATCTGATATTCCGGCCTATTACAAATAGAAGAATCCCGACCATAATCATCGCTCGTATCAGGCAATATCCCGTCTATCTCTATTTGTTTCGTCAACGGGACACCGATATAATAGCACAAATTCATCTTTGCTAACCGATGCCCGTTCTCTGCACGGCGTAAATTCAACTCACTCTCATTCAACTTAACCTTCACCTTCAACACCTCATTTTGCGATTTCATTCCATGTTTTCGGCCACTTTCCACCGTGCGCATCAATTCCGTCAACAAACCGTGGTAAGCAACCGCCACTTGCATCAATTCCTTGGTACGCACCACCTCCGCATATGCACGGGATGTTTCCACAATGATCTCCGCTTCCGTCAAGCGCTTGTTCAAACCGGCAATCTCATTTCCTATTTTTGCCATTCGATACCCTGCCTGTATTTTACCACCCATATAAATGGGTTGTTCTACTTTGATACCTCCGTTGTATATCCAACCCAAATCGTAAGAAAGGTCAAAACCCGGGAAAAAAGCCGACTGTCCGGTAGGGATACCGTCTGCATCCAAAACAGGAAGATGTGCGTTACCGCTCGAATACGATCCATCGGAAGTAGAGTAAAGAGTTCCCCCTGTTAAAGAAAACGATGGGAAGAAAAGAGACTTTGCCCCATGTCTATCATGCAAAGAAGACAAAAACAGTTGTTCAGATGCCCCTATCTTCTTATTATTTTCTTTCGCCAACCGGATACAATCATCCAATGTCATAACCGTCTGTGCATACCCCATAAACGGGATACCGAACAATATATATAACAATATTCGTTTCATTTTATTTTAATTTTGAAAAACATTGCATAGAACACCGGTACAAAAAACAACGTTGCCAACGTAGAAAAAAACAGACCACCCATTATGGTAACCGCCATCGAACCAAACAAGGGGTCATTCAGTAACGGTATCATCCCGAGAATGGTCGTTAAAGAGGCCATCATTACAGGGCGCAAACGGCTTTCTGAACTGGACACAAGAGCCTTCCGGGGCTTTATGCCGGACTGAATCTGCTCTTCTATCTCGTCCAACAACACAATACAATTCTTTATCATCATACCAATCAATCCCAATGCACCGACAATGGCACAAAACGTGAACGATTGTCCTGTCAACAATATAGCCCCGACTATACCTATGGCAAGCAGTGGGACACAACAAATGATAATCATCGGTTTACGATAATCCTTGAACAAGAAAATAAGAATTACCAACATCAGGACAATACCCAATGGCACGTTCTTAAACAAATCGTGCATGGTCTGTGTACTGGCATCCTTTTCCCCCATCCATTGCAATTTGTATCCCTCGGGAAAAGGCAAATTTTCTATCTTTTCGGCAATGGCCTTCCGAGCCTTCTCGGTTTCAATCCCCGGTGCAGGCGAACACATGACAGTCTGTGCACGTTGTCCGTTATAACGAGGGACGACAGGGACCTCCCATCCCACGTTTATACCTTGGCTAACCTGTTTCAACGGAGTAGTATGCATAGCCGATTCGATCAGATCGCTCAGGTCCATTGTCCCTGTCTCTATTTTCAACAGAGTCTCTTCATCCAACAAACTGCTTATGTTGGGTAGGGCTGAAAACAGAGGAACATTTTCCAGGTTGTCCATCTTTTCTCCCTGTTGTTCCACACATTTTAAATAGATCGTATTTTTATATATACCATCGTAAAAGTTCCCTACGGGAATTCCTCCTGTTGCAGACAGCACGGAGGTTGAAATATCTTGCCTGCTCAAACCGGAACGGCGTTCCGAGGGTTGATCGTAATCAATCTCCAATACCGGCATACGCGGTTCCCAATCGGTCGTAATAAGACAAACTTCGGGCGTTTGTTCCATTATTCTCCGGGCAGAATCGGCCAAAGCATGGAGTACGGCAGGGTCGGGACCCGTAAACAACGCCTCAATAGGGTATTTTTTATACATGATATTATACCTTTTCAGTTTGACATAGGCATCCGGATACTGAGTCAAAAGATATTGCTGAATCTCATCTATTTTTTCCTCCAACGATTCAGGTGATTCAAAATCTATGATCAACTCTCCATACGACAACGACGGAGTAGCAACGCTGCGTACAAGATTATAACGAGCGGGCGTACCTCCAATCGAAGTTGTAACATCCCGGATTTCCGGATATTTTTTCAAGTAAGTACGTATCTCCTCCAAATCCCTGGCCACCTGATCGGAATTGATCCCCTCCGGAAGTTTATATTCCATATAAAGCTGGTCGTATTCCATATCAGGGAAAATCCTTGGCGCATAAATGGATAACCGAATACACTCAAAGCCACGAAAACAACTGCCACAAAAATAGAGGAAACCCTGTGACGCAATCCAAAATTCAGGGCAGCCCGAAGCCAACTATATACACGACCGTCGTACAAAGCCTTTTCATCTTTTTTCTCCGAGCAGGACGACCTCAACCAACTGTTCGCCATCAAAGGAACATGAACAAGGGCCAATATCCAGCTCAACAAGAGAGATACGGCAAGAACAATGAACAAATCCCTGACATAAACACCTGCCGTATCGGGAGAAAGGAATACAGGAAGAAACGCAAGAATAGCAATGAGTGTAGCTCCAAGTAACGGGATAGCGGTTTTTCTTCCGATAGCAGTCATTGCCTCCATACGCGGTTTACCCCGTTTCAAATCAACCAGAATCCCATCAATTATCACAATGGCATTATCCACCAACATCCCCATCGCCAAAATAAACGTCGCCAATGATACCCGCTGCATGGATCCGTCGGCCACACCCAACAGGAAAATCGATCCGGCAACCGTAATGATCAAACTCAAACCTATAATCACACCACTTTTAAAACCCATGGTAAGCATCAAAATAGCCACAACGATGATTACAGACTCTACCAAATTGATAAAAAAGGTCGTCAAAGCGCTCTTCACCCGTTCAGGTTGATAAAAAACCTTGTGATATTCGACTCCTGCCGGGAAAAGGTCCTCTTTCAATTTTGCCAACCGTCGCTCTACGTTCTGTTCCACTTTCAGGATATCCGTCCCCGAAGCCGCAGCAACGGCAATACCCAAAGCAGGTTCCCCGTTATAATTCATGGCATTGCGTACCGGGGTGATATAATCCTCTTTCACCTTTGCAATATCGCATAAACGCAACAGATCATTCTCATGTCCCTGTATGATCATTTGCCGAATCTGCTCCACTTCCCGAAACTTATCGTTGACCGTTACACGCACCCGTTTAGACCCGTTATCGTAATATCCCGTATAAAAAATACCGTTCTGTCCTTTTAACGTAAGGAGTACCTCGGCAGGAGAAACGCCCAATGTTGCCATGCGTTCGGGAAGCATCTCGATGTTGATGCATTTTTCCTGTTCCCCGTAAACAATAACACGGGCCACACCTTCCAGATTTTTCAATTCACGCTGTATCAACCGGGCATAATCAGACAACTGACGAAAATCCATACCACTCCCGGTCAATGTATATAGCATCCCATATACCAAACCAAAATCATCCTGGACCTGCACCGATGAACCTTCCGGTAAAACAGCTTCCGTATCCGATACTTTGCGGCGAAGCATATCCCAACATTGTTCAATCTCATCATCGGGAATGGTTCGTTTCATTTCCACTTGGAGAATCGCCAAATCATTGTACGACCAACTATATACACAATCCACTTCACCAATGGTACGTATGCTTTTTTCCAACGGCTCTGTAACTTCCATTTCCATTTCATGAGCAGAAGCCCCGGGACGGGTTGCCACGACCATCGCCATTTTAACCTTGATTTCCGGATCTTCCAATTTACTCATGTCGTATGCGGCATAAACTCCTCCGACACATAAAACGGCCACCAAGAAATAGACCAATTTCTTGTTATCGAAAACCCACTTTCCTAAATCAATCATAACAAACCTCCTATATTGGTTTCGCTTTCAGATGTTACCGGTTTCACTTTCTGGTTATCATTCAGCTTATGGACTCCGAAAGCAACAACCGATTCTCCGGCGGAGATTCCCTGTTTAAGAATAGCATTGCCTTGGGTATCGAATCGCTCTACCGATACGTCACGTTGCTTTACTACCCCGTTTTTTTCATCATAAACCCAGACACAGCTTCGTCCATTTTTGTTGAACAATGCAGAAGATGGAACCTCCGTCTTTCCTTCTATCGTATCATTAAATAGAACCTTAACCATGGCACTCATCCCGGGCGAAGGTTGAGAAGGCATCCCTTGCGGAAACGCAAGACGTACCGCGTACAGCTGATTGGCATTCGCCTTAGGAGCCACGCTGACCAAACGAAGCGGAATTTCTTGATGAGGGATAAAATCAAACGAAGTACAAAAAGAAACAATCTCCTTGCGTCGGATGTAGGAAGAAGCCGGAATATTGATTTCAATAAGCAGCCGACTTTCAGAAACAAGCGACACGACAGGCATCCCAGCAGCAACAACTGTCGGAGGATCAAACATCCGTTTTTGTACATACCCGTTAAATGGAGCATAGATTTTTGTATCGGCCAACTGATTCCGGGCATTTTCATACTTAGCACTCATCTGCTGTAATCCATAACGTACTTTGTCGTATGTATTAGCCGTACCCACGCTGTCGGCATAAAGCGCCATCACTCGTTCGGCTTCCGATTTAACACTCAAATACACTGCCTGCGTCGCATCGAACTGAACTTGATAATCCCGTGGATCAATTTCCGCCACAAGTTGCCCTTTCTTGACCTCGCTTCCATCTTCGACATACACACGTATCAACGTTCCGCCGACTTTAAACGCTAAATTCACCTCTTCATCGGCCAAAACTCGTCCCGGAAAATCCTGTACAGACATTACATCCGAACTCTTGACCGTAAAAAGACGGACATTGGTTACTTCTGTTTCCGCTGTCTCCCGATGATTGCATGAACAAACCCACAGCAATCCCCCCATGAGCATCCATGCTATAACATGATTCTTTCTCATATATAATATTTAAATTAAAATTTAAAGTTAGGCGATAAAAGGAAGATACAGGGGAACGAAAACGCCGCATCATTGTACAATATGTTCGATTTTCAGCGATTATAACACAGAAAATGCATCCTTTTTGTCTCTTTTTTGTTTCCTTTGTAGAAAAACCTGATAAAACATGAATACGATCGAAGTTTCCAATGTCGAGATATTAAATATAAACAGCGACAACGTAAAGAGACATAATTCCGTAATTTGTCTTGAACAGAACGGATTTTTACTTTGTAAACGCGGAAAGATATCCCTTATAATGGACGAGCATCCGTACAATATACAAGAGGGAGACTTATACATATATCCCGCTTTCTCTCAAACATACATCCACAGTTTCAGTGACGATCTACAAGGAGTTGTAGGAAGGGCCGATTTCGATTTCGTTCTTTCTTCCCTCGACTCCATCGCCGACACCCAAAGTCATGTTTACATTCGTTTCCATCCTCTTGTTTCGCTAACCCCTACACAATTTCAATGTATAGAAAATCTGATCGAGGGTATCCGTAATAGAAAAGAGATTTGTACCCGATTGAACCCGCAAATTGTCTCAGCACTTGTACAAGCTCTCTGTTATGAAGTTATCGACGCCTATATCACGAACAGTCAAGAACAGGTCCAGTCCAAAAAACAGACACGCAAAGACAAGATTTTTCAAAACTTCCTCGTTGCTTTACACCAAAATTTCCGTATGCACCGGGATGTGAAATTTTACGCAAAACTACAACATCTGACACCGCGTTATTTTTCGACATTGGTTCATGAGGTCTCCGGGAAAACCCCAACACAATGGATTTCCTTATTTGTCATTACCGAGGCAAAACAGCTGCTATCCAATCCCAAAACAAGTATCAAAGAGGTAGCCAACAAACTCAATTTCACAGAACAGTCTTTTTTCAGGCGTTGTTTCAAACAATATACAGGCAATTCTCCCTCAGAATACAGGAC